>JBILKO010000089.1:0-10373 GCA_044376615.1 Caulobacteraceae bacterium | reverse complement strand
GCCTCCAGCGCCTTTTTGAACGGCTTGCGCAGGAAGGGTGAGAACATATCGTCCTCCTTGCCATCCGTCTTAATGTCCCATTCGCCATTGCCGGCCCAGTCCTTATAGGTCTGAGGATCGGCCTTTACCTGCTCGATAAAGCGGGCCTTATTGACCCCGCACATGGAAAACATTACCGAGACCGACATCATTTCGGCCTTGGGCGTCTTGAAGGTGGCCGCCCCGGCTCGGTGGGCAATATCGGCATCGCCCGTGGCATCAATCACCCGCTTGGCCAGTATGGCTTCGCGCCCGGCCTTGCTCTCGGTAATAATCCCGCGCATTTCGCCGTCCTCGATAATCGGCGCGACAAACATCCGGTGCAGCATGGGCTTGACGCCCGCCTCCTCGACTAGGACATCGGCGACATATTTGAAGCCCTCGGCATCGAGCGAATGGCTGATGGATTGCGGCTCGGGCATGGCCGCGCCCATGGTCTTGGCCCGCTCTTCGAATTCGCGGCCAATGCCTTCGCTGTCTATAGTTTGCGGATGGCGATACCAGGCAAAGCCCTCGACCCCGACCTGGGTAATATTGCCGCCAAAACAGCCATAGCGCTCGAGCAAGGTGGTCTCGACCCCGGCCCGCGCCGAGGCCAAAGCCGCCGCTAATCCCGCTGGGCCAGACCCAACCACCAAGACATCAGTCTCATGAATGATGTCGATCTGACGTGCTGGCTCAAAATAGGTTCGGGTCACGCAGATCTGGCCTTGTTCGGTTGAGGGCTAGTCTGGTCACGCTAAAGCATCCAGATGCGCAGGCAAGCCTAGCCATAGGCCATCAGGACATCGTCCAGGGCATGTTCAAGATCGAGTATGGTCGAGCAATAGGTCAGGCTGGCGCAAAAGGGCCTATATTTCAAAAGCTCGCTATCGCCTGAGCCCCAGCTTGCGGGATGTTCGGGACACAGCCAGATGACCCGCTTGGACTTGGCGGCAATATCCTGAAACGCGCCCATGCCCGGATCGCCCTGATTATTGCGGCCATCGCCGAGGATCAGGACCGTGGTGCGCTTATCGATCAGGCTGTCATACTGGCCGCCCAGGTCATGAAAGGCGCGGCCATAGTCTGTGCTGCCATTGCCCACCTCTTGGACGATCTTTTCCATGGCCGTATCAAACGGCAGACTATCGAGGTCATGGCCGACATCCACCAGCTGATTGGAAAAGGCAAAGGTCTCCAGATCTGCAACCTTTTCCTTCAAGGCATAGAGCACCAGCAGCAAGAACCGCACATAGCGCGCCACTGAGCCTGAGACGTCGCAGACGGCAATAATCTTGGGCTTGTCCTTGCGCTTGGTGTTCCAGATCACATCAAAGGGCACGCCATCATGGCCCGCATTGGCCCGAAGCGTCTTGCGCAGATTGAGCTGGCCGCGATTGCGCACCTTTTTGCGCCTGGCATGCTTGGTCGCCAGCTTCTTAGCCATCTTGGCGATCAGGGGCTTGATCCGCTCCATATCGGCCTTGCTGAGGGCCCCAAGCGCGCGTTCCTGCATGACCTCATTCATAAAGGCATCACTGGCCGAGCGGCCAAACACCTCAAAGCGGGCCTCAGCATAGGCGCGGGCGGCGCGCATCAGGGTCGAGCGGGCCTCGATCAGGGTCTGGGCGCGGGCCTGACCCTCGGGCGTGCGGTCATCCAGGGCGGCCATGAGATCGGCATTCAGCTTAGCCAGGCCCAGCTCTTCGAGCATGCGCTGGACAAAATATGGTACCTGGGTCGAAAACCGGATCTGATCGACATCGGCCAGACGCCCGGCCTGGGCCATGGCCATGCCCATACGCGCGCCATCACCGGACTGGGCGAGGCTGAGCAGATCCATCTCGCCGCCGGTGTCGGATTGGCCATTCTGGTTCTGGGCCGAGCCGTCGTCGCCCGATGAGTCCTGGTCTTGATCATCGTCCTGGTCGCCCTGGTCGTCGTGATCGGCCTCAGGGTTGGGCGGCGGGGCTAGAGTGGCGCTGGCAAAATAGAGGTCAAACAGGCGCTCATGCAGGGCAGTCTCTTCCTGCGACTTGGCCAGGACGGGCGCCAGAGACAGTTTCAGCCGCTCGCGATCAGCGTAGCCGACAAGCTCCAGCGTGCGGGCCGCATCAATCGCCTCGGTCGTCGAGACCCCGGCCCCGGCCAGCCGCAGGGCACGGATGTAATTGGTGAGCGTGCGCTCCATCAGGCCGGCACGGCCTCATCGCTCAAGACCTTGCGTAGCAGCTGATCCACCTGGCCGCTCACCTCAGCAATATCAGTCTGGCGCTTGAGGATCACATTCAAGGTGTTGCGCACCATGTCCTGGTCCAGCACGTCGGTATGCAGCAAGAGCAAGGTCTTGGCCCAGTCGATGGTTTCGCTGATCGAGGGCAATTTGCGGATGTTTTCGTCCCGCACCAGCTGAATAAAGGCGACGAGCTGGGCCAGCAGACGCTCGGAGATATCGGGCACGCGCGAGCGCACAATTCGGGCCTCCAGATCAGCATCCGGAAAATCGATGTGCAGGTGCAGGCAGCGGCGCTTGAGCGCATCACCCAGTTCGCGGGTATTGTTCGAGGTCAGGATAACCAGGGGCGGCACAATCGCCTCAATCGTACCAATCTCCGGCACCGTGACCTGATAGTCGGACAAGACCTCTAACAAGAGGGCCTCAAACTCCTCGTCGGACTTGTCGATTTCGTCGATCAAGAGCACCGAGCCACCGGTCTGTTCCATGGCCTTGAGCAGGGGCCGAGGCTCCAGAAATTCGCGGGAGAAAAATAGGTCTTGGAACCCGGCCAGCTTGTCAAATGAGGCCGCCAAGCCATCGGCATCATCGATCAGGTGGTGGATTTTTTCTTTCAGGATCTGAGTATAGAGCAGCTGCTTGCCGTATTTCCATTCATATAGGGCCTTGCTCTCATCCAGGCCCTCATAGCACTGCATCCGTAGCAGCGGAAATTCCATGGATTGGGCAAGCGAGCGCGCCAGTTCGGTCTTGCCGACCCCGGCTGGCCCCTCGATCAGTATAGGCTTGCGCAAGTGATGGGCCAGATAGACGGCGGTCGAGATCGAAACAGTCGAGATATAGCCAACCGACGCCAGCCGCGCACTCACCGCATCGGCGGAGTCAAAACCTGTATGAGACACGTATAGCCCTATCCCGTTTCAAACAAAAAAAAGGCCGTCCGCGCTTTTGCATCGGACGGCCGGATCTTTAAGCCTAGTTGCGCCAGACAACGCCGGATGTCGCATCGGCCTCGTCATTGGCCTCATAGGCGCGGATCTCGTTCCGGCCGACCACCAGATGGTGGACCTCGTCTGGACCGTCAGCAATGCGCAAGGTGCGCTGGCCGGCATACATCCGGGCCAAAGGCGTCCATTGCGAGACACCGGTTGCGCCGTGCATCTGCATGGCCTGATCGATGATCTGGCAGACCCGCTCTGGCACCATGGCCTTGACCATATGCACCCAGATGCGCGCTTCGCGATTGCCCAGCACGTCCATGGCCTTGGCCGCCTTAAGCACCATTAGGCGCATGGCCTCGATATCAATGCGGGCGCGGCTGATGATCTCGATATTGCCGCCCAGCATGGCCAGCTTGCGACCAAAGGCTTCGCGCGACACGCCGCGCTTGACCATCAGGTCCAGAGCCCGCTCGGCCTGACCGATCGAACGCATGCAGTGGTGGATACGGCCAGGGCCAAGGCGCAGTTGCGAAATCTCAAAGCCGCGGCCTTCGCCGAGCAGCATGTTTTCCTTCGGCACCCGAACATTGTCGAAGACAATATGCATGTGGCCATGTGGTGCATCGTCTTCGCCAAACACATGCATGGGGCCCATGATCTTGACGCCTGGGGTATCGATGGGCACCAGGATCTGGGACTGCTGCTTGTGGGCGGGCGCGTCAGGGCTGGTCTTGACCATGGTGATCATGATCTTACAGCGCGGATCGCCAGCGCCGGAAATATAGAACTTCTCGCCATTCATGATCCATTCGTCGCCTTCGAGCACGGCACGCATGCCGACATTCTTGGCGTCCGATGAGGCGCGGTCCGGCTCGGTCATGGCAAAGGCCGAACGGATTTCACCGCTCAGCAAGGGCTTTAGCCACTTTTCCTTTTGCGCCGGCGTGCCAACCCGCTCCAGCACTTCCATATTGCCCGTGTCCGGCGCGGAGCAATTCATGGTCTCTGAAGCCAGTGAATTCTTGCCCAGCTCAACGGCAATATAGGCATAATCGAGGTTCTTTAGGCCCTCGCCGGTTTCGGCATCAGGCAGGAAGAAGTTCCACAGACCTTCCTTCTTGGCCTGGTCCTTGGCCGCTTCCAACACTTCGAGTTGACCGGGCGCATAGCTCCAGCGATCGGCGCGGCCTTCGCCCAGGCGGTGAAACTCCACCGACATCGGTTCAACCGTGTCGCGGATAAAGCGCTTCACATGCTCTAGCAGCGGCACAGCCGCCTCAGAAATTCTTAAGTCATTCAGGTCGTCATTTGGGTTGAAACCAAAAGCGGTGCCAGAGCCCCCATCAGATTTTGCCACAGTGTTTCCTCTTCCATTTTTTGTCGCCAGACTTTGCATGAATGAATTGTGTTAGGCTAGCCGTCAAACGACTGTTTGATGCACGCGAGCATTGCGCGATCGCGGCAAGGAGACCGGTTCCGGTCCAACCGAGGCCAGCTAAAAGAATAGACTTAGCTATTAATGAGTGAATTTTTCCGTTTCGTTAGGGAAAATTGCCTTAGCTGCAAGTCTAGGGACTTGCAAAGACGCCAAATAGTGAAAGAACACGCAATACGTTTTTCAACAGAAGAGTGGATTCAATGATCGCTTTGAAATCGAGTGGGATTGTTGCTGGAGCCCTGGTGCTTGCTATGGGCTTGAGCGGTTGCGCAACCCACAAGTATGTAGACCTCAAGGTCTCTGAATCCGAAGCTCGGGCCAATGCGGCCCTGGCAGAACAAGCCGCTAAGATCGCCGCTCAAGAGGTTCGCCTGAACCAGATCGACCAGACCGCGCGCGACGCCCTGGCCCGTGCCATCGCCGCTGGTAAGCTGGCTGAAGGCAAGTTCGTCTATTCCGTTGTGCTTTCCGACGACGCGACCAAGTTCACCTCCGGCAAGACCGCCCTTTCGACCGAGGCACAAGCGCGCCTGACTGAAGTGGCTAACCGCCTGAAGACAGACAATCAAAACGTCTATCTGGAAATCCAGGGCCATACCGATGCCACGGGCTCGGATGCGCGCAACAACGAAGTTGGCCAGGCCCGCGCCGATGCCGTGCGTAACTTCCTTGGCAAGCAAGGCGTGCCCCTGAGCCGCATGGCCACCACCTCTTATGGTGAAAGCGCTCCTGTCGCCTCGAACAAGACCAAGGCTGGCCGCAGCGCCAACCGCCGCGTCGTGATCGTGGTTCTGAAATAAGACTAATCCTGATCAGGGATTAGAACGATTAGCCCAGCACCCTTCGGTGCTGGGCTTTTTCGTGGCTAATAGTGCGCCACCTTGTCCTCAACTGCATGCCCGCGCGCTGGGATCAGCATGTTGCGATCAAAGGTGCAAACCACGGTGCCGTCCTGGTTCTTGCCAAGCGTGCGGATCGTGACAATACCTTGACCTGGCCGGGTCGCGGACTCGCGCTTGGCCAGCACCTCGCTCTCGGCATAGAGCGTGTCGCCGGCAAATACGGGCGCCGTAAACTTCACCGCATCCATGCCCAGATTAGCGATCGCCTTTTGACTACAGTCGGTCACGCTCATCCCAATCAGCAGGGCCAGCGTATAGGGGCTGACCACCAGGTTGCGACCAAATTCTGAGCCCTTGGCATATTCGGCGTCAAAATGGATCGGATGGGTATTGAGCGTTAGCATGGTGAAAAGGTGATTGTCATATTCGGTCACCGTCTTGCCGGGCCGGTGCTCATAGACATCGCCGATCTGAAAATCCTCAAAATAGCGGCCAAAGGTTTCGCGATAGCGCTGTGGCCCAACCTGTTTCCAATTCTGTACCATTTGTCCATCTTTCCTCAACGGGCCTTGGCGGCCCGGTCCAAGATCCGCTGGGCCGATCGCACCACCGGCAATTCTATCAATTTTCCATTGAGCAGGGCGGCATTGCCCTTGGCCGCGGCAAAGGTCTCAATGACCTGCCTAGCCCTGTTGAGTTCATCGGGCGTCGGCGTGAACAGGGCATTGATCGGCCCAATCTGGGCCGGATGGATACAGGCGCGGCCATGAAAGCCCATGGCCTTGACCCGTGCCGTCTCTTGCAACAATCCAGCCTCGTCGGCCGTATCGAGATAGGGAACATCCAATAACCCAATGCCAGAGCGCGCGCAGGCCGCTGCCAAGGTTGACCGCGCCAGAAACAGGGCGTCCCAGCCCATGTCCGAACCAATATCAGCTGAAAAATCGACCCCGCCAAACACGACCCCGCCGACCCCTGGCACCGCACATATGTCCCAAGCCGATTTGAGCGCCGTAGCCGACTCGATGACCGGCCAGATCGGCGGACAGGCTGGCCCAATCACCGCCCTTAAGAGCCCAAGCTCCTGCGCCGTCTCAGGCTTTGGCACCATGACCAAGGCCACCTTTGCGCCGTCATCCAGGGCCGCAGCCAAGGCTAACACATCGGACAGCCCTTCGCGGCTGCGCAAATTATTGATCCTGATCCCGCAAGGGCCAGCCGATTGACCCTTTAAATAATCGAGAGCCAGATTTTGGGCCTGTGCCTTGGCCTCAGGCACAACTGCGTCTTCAAGATCGACACAGACCACGTCGGCCCCAGTGTCTTGAGCCTTGGCAAAGCGCTCGGGGCGACTGCCGGGAACAAAGAGGAGCGAGCGATAGGTCATGGGGTACTCACGCAAAGGCTATTGCTCTTGCAGAAACCACATTCTGCGCCTTGGCAAGTCCATTTGGATCAGGATCAAGGCTGGCCGCGACGATGCGTAGCCGATTAAGCTAAAGAAAGGGGTTGATCTAAACGCCAGGCCTGATCACACAGTCGCGTCAATGACCCAGACCCATGGCCCCATCCGCGTCACCGCCCTTTATCGCTTTGCAAGGTTCAGCGACTGCGCCGCCCTGGCTGGGCCGCTACAAACCGTATGTCGATCGGCCAAGGTCAAGGGCACGCTATTGCTCGCGCCCGAGGGCATTAATGGCACGATTGCGGGAACGCCTGAAGGCATTGACCAGGTCCTGGCCCATATCCACGCCCTGCCCGGCTGCGCGGACCTGTCGGTCAAGGATGCCTATGCCGAAACCATGCCGTTCTTCCGGCTCAAGGTGAAGCTCAAGCGCGAGATCGTGACCATGGGCCAGCCCAATATCGATCCCCTAACCGAAGTCGGCACCTATGTCGCGCCGCAAGACTGGAATGCCTTGATTGCCGATCCCGGCACAATCGTCATCGATACCCGCAATGATTACGAGGTCGCGATTGGCACCTTTGCGCGGGCGATCAATCCAAACACCCAGACCTTTCGTGACTTTCCGGGCTGGTTCCGCAGTCATCGCCAGGGCCTCTTAGCCGACCAGCCAAGGCCCAAGATCGCCATGTTCTGCACCGGCGGCATTCGTTGTGAAAAGGCGACGGCGTTTCTTAAGGCCGAGGGCCTGGACGAGGTCTATCACCTCGATGGCGGCATCCTAAAATACCTCGAAACTGTGCCCGAAGCTGACAGCCTATGGCAGGGCGAATGCTTTGTCTTTGATCAGAGGGTGGCCGTCACCCATGGCCTGGCCCAAGGCCGCCATAGCCAGTGCTTTGCCTGCCGTATGCCGCTTAGCCCAGAAGACCAGGCCTCACCCCATTTTGTCGTCGGCGAGTCCTGCCCCCACTGTTTTGAGACCCGCGACGAAGCCAGCCGCGCCCGCTATGCCGAACGCCAACGCCAAGAGACCTTGGCGGCGCAGCGAGGGGTTGCGCATCTTGGATCGCTATTGAATAAAAACACGCCAGAGGGCTAGATGACCCGGTTAGTTCTGGTGAGCCTCAAAACATGACCATCCCTGCTCCCGCCCTGTCCCCCCAGTCTTTTGGGCCGCGAAAGGGCATGACCGATGGCGAGATCAAGGCCACCGTCGAGGCCGTACTATTGCAGGCAACACTCGCCGAAAAAGTGGCCATGATGTCTGGCAAAGGCTTCATGGCCCTGTTCAAGGCCAGTGGGCGGACCTGGGGGGCAGATCCCTATCCAGCGGGGTCGGGATGTGAGCGGCTGGGCATAGAGCCAATCTATTTTACCGACGGGCCGCGCGGTGTAGCCAGAGGCACCTCGACCTGTTTTCCCTGCACAATGGCGCGCGGCGCGAGCTTTGATCCGCATCTGGAGTATCGCATTGGCGAGGTCATGGGGATTGAGGCCAGGGCCCAAGGCTGCACCTTGTCGGGCGCAGTCTGCGTCAATCTACTGCGCCACCCAGCCTGGGGTCGCGCGCAAGAAACCTATGGCGAAGATCCCTTTCATCTGGGCGAAATGGGGGCAGGGCTAGCGACCGGCATCCAGGCGCATAATGTCATGGCGACCGTCAAGCATTTCGCCCTCAACTCCATGGAAAACGCGCGGTTCAAGGTCGACGTCCAGGTCGATGAGCGGACCCTGCGCGAAGTCTATCTGCCCCACTTCAAACGTATAATTGATGCGGGCTGCGCGACGGTCATGAGCGCCTATAACAAGCTGAATGGCGAGTATTGCGGCCAAAATCGCGAGCTCCTGACCACCATACTGCGCCACGAATGGCGCTTTGAGGGCTTTGTCCATTCCGACTGGGTACTTGGCGTCTACCATGTCTATGGGGCTAGCGCCGGCCTAGATATTGAAAACCCCGAGCCCGTTGTGTTTGGCGAGCATCTGGTCAAGGCGGTTGAGTCCCACCAGATCGAGGCCGAGGTCATCGACACGGCCTGCCGCCGGATCCTGACGACACAGTATCGATTTTCGGCGGCAGAAGACCCGCTAGAGGCCTATACGACCGACCTCGTTGCCTGCGACAGCCACCGCGCCCTGGCCTTGGAGGCCGCTGAAAAATCAGCTGTGCTGCTGACCAATCAGAATACCTTGCCGCTGAATCTTGGCGCGATCTCAAAACTGGCCGTCCTTGGCCGGTTAGCAGGTTTGAAGAATACCGGCGATAATGGCTCCAGCCGTGTCAAACCGCCCCATGTCATCACGGCGCTTGAGGGCCTGTCCAAATACCTGGACGGTCGCGCCAGCCTGATCTTGGGCGATGAAAGCGATCTGGACCAGGCGAGATTCGCCGCGCAAGCGGCCGATGCCGTGGTGGTCGTGGTTGGCTATACCGCCGTCGAAGAGGGCGAATACATACCTGGCGACATTGGGCTCGAAGGCTTTGACGCCAATAAGCCCGTCGAGGAAGGCAAGAGACCGCGCGGGCCGGTTGGCGGCGATCGCGACCATCTGGGCCTGCCCCCTGAACAAATTGCCTTGATCGAAACCGCCTGCGCCACCCGCAAGCCTGTTGTTGTCGTAATCGTTGCCGGGTCTGCCGTCATGATGACCTCATGGGCTGACAAACCGGGAGCCATTTTGCAAACCTTCTATTCCGGCATGGAGGGCGGTCATGCCTTGGCCCGGCTGCTGTTTGGCGATGTATCGCCGTCGGGCAAACTTCCGTTCAGCGTACCCCACAGCGAAGCCGACCTGCCGCCGTTCGATAAGAATACCGATACCGCGATCTATGGCCCCTTGCACGGCTATACCCTGCTGGATGCGGAGGGCAAGGAACCAGCCTTTGCCTTTGGCCATGGCCTGTCCTATGCCAGCTTTTCCTATCGCGGTTTGAAAGTTCGCCGCACCGAACAGGCCCTAGAGGTCAGCATCGGGGTAACCAATACCAGTCCAATAGACGCTGAAACCGTGGTTCAGCTCTATGTTGGTTTTCCCGGCAAGGCTGCACCGCGTCCGGTCAAGCTGCTGCGCGGCTTTCAAAGGCTTTCGATCAAGGCCGGTGCAACACAAATTGCCCGCCTGACCGTGCCCATCAATACTTTACGATGGTGGAACCCCGAAACGCGGTCCTGGACGCTCGAGACGGGAGATCACCAGATCCTGGTCGGCAGCTCGTCCAATCTGAAGGACCTGACCACGGCAATTGTTGACATTTAACTGCTGATCTGGGCCAAATCACTATTGTGAGGCGCGAACCGTTCGCAGTCACTCAGCCCCATAAGCGGTATCACCTTGGGAAATAAAGCAGACCCAAGACAGAGAAAATGGGTTGCGCATGGCGCTTTGTTCGATTTATGTTCTGATAAACATCTTGTTTTAAATGGAGCCAATTGTGTCCTTGAACTATGTCATGCTCGGCTCGAACGATGTCATTAAAGCCCGGGCC
>JBILKO010000022.1:0-28677 GCA_044376615.1 Caulobacteraceae bacterium | reverse complement strand
ATTAGCACTTCCTTGATGACCGCAAAGGCCATGCCGCCAACCGTGGGATCAAGCGGAGGCAGATAGGGCGCCACGGTCGGGGCAATGCAAAAGGCCGTCAGAAGCGCAAAGGACAGCCTGATCCGCGGCGACAAGGCCGCTTCGCCAAGGCCCGGCATGACCATGATCATGCTACCGACCCGCGAAAACACCAGTCCCATAATATAGACCTGTTGGGCTGTAGCATAGGCCTCCACGGCCTAGAGTCCGGCTATTCGCGCGGCAATCTTTTGCATGAAATCCCCCATCATCCGTCCCATTAAGGGCAAGAAAAACAACAGGGTAATGAAAACCACCAAAATCTTGGGTGCATAGATCAAGGTGGCTTCTTGGATCTGGGTCAAGGCCTGAAACAGGCCAATAACGACCCCGACCACAAGGCCTGCAATCATGACCGGCGCCGAGAGGGCGACGGCCAAAAAAATGGCGTCCCGCGCCAAATCAACGACCTGATTTCCGTTCATGTCCAAACCTTTGCGACTCAAAAGCCTAAGTCTGCATTGTCCCTCTTGGGCTGGCCCTTGGTCAACAGGGTTAACGCGCGCTAACCATAATCTCAGCCGGGCTAGACCGGCATGCGCATGATTTCCTGATACGCGGTAATGGCCTGGTCCCGGACAGCCATAATCGTCTCTAGACTGGTCTCAGCCGACGAAATCGCGGTGACCACATCGACCAGATTGGCCTTGCCCTGCACCTGGGCCTTGATCTGGCCTTCTGCATTGCGGCCGGAATTAATCGTATCATTGATTGCGTTCCGGACCAGGGCACCAAAGCCTGGCCCCTCGCCGGTCAGGGCCATGCCGCCACCAAAACCTTCCGGCTTTGCAGATGACTGGGCCGCAGCATAGGCCTTGGCGGCAAGAAGCGAGCTAACCATGGTCTAGGCCTTCCTATTTACGGATAAGATCGAGGGTGCGCGATTGAACGCTGCGGGAGGTCTCAATCACATTCAGATTGGCTTCATAAGCTTTTTGGGCCTGACGCATATCCAAGGCCTCGACCAGACTATCGACATTGGGCATTTTCAAATAACCCTTGGCATCGGCAAAAGGGTGGCCTGGATCATATTGCAGGCGAAAATCGCGGGGATCGGGATCAACCCGCTTCATTTGCACGCCGACATAACCATCCCCGAGCTTTTGCGGGCGAAACACTGGAATCTGTCGACGATAGGGATCGCCGCCTGGCGTCTTGGCCACCGATTCGGCGTTAGCGATGTTTTCCGCAATGATCCGCATACGCGCCTGCTGAGCACGCAAGGCGCTAGCGGCGATTTCCATCGGGGCATTGGTCGCATTGATCGGTGATCGCGGCAGCTTTTCCATCGTCTAGACCCTGTCCATCCTAACCAAGATCACCGGCCCGGCGGCCTTGCGGCCATGCGCAGCATGCCGAGCGATTTTTGATAAAAACTCATGGCGGCGTCATAATTGACGCGAGATTCCGTCAATTTCATCATCTGGTCTTCTAAAACGACCTTATTGCCGTCGAGATTGACTTCCGTGTCTTTGTAATAGACGGGCCTGCCGCCATTGCTTGAGGTAACCCTTAGGCTCGGCAGATGGCGGCTATTGGTAGCGACAGGTCCAGCCGAAGATATGATCGAGAAGCCTTCATCGGTAGGCTTGAGTTTCGCCGTCCCCGGACTGCCGTCATCCAGCTTAAAGGGCTTTAGGTCACGAGCGACATAGTCCGGCGTGTCGGAATTGGCGACGTTTTGCGAAATGAGGCCTTGCCGACGATTGAGATAGCCCAATCGGTCTTTCAGCAACGAAAACAAGGGTATGTTTTGTACGTCCATAAACAAACCCTAAATGAACAGGGTTAATCGAGACTTAATATAGTCAGGCCCAGCGCCTTCGACATAAGATCAGCCAAACGACTCACTGTGCGCTGGATCCTGATCTTGCCCTTTTTCGACATACTTAGAGCGCTTCTCGCCCTTGGTGCGACCTTGGCCATTATCGGCCTGACCGGTTATGCCCTAAGGCGATTTGGGCCCGATACCCTGGCTCGCTTGCAGAACCTAAAGGGTCCAACCAAACGCATGGGGGTGGTGGAAACCCTGGTTCTAGATCCCCAGCGCCGCTTGATCCTGTTTCGACTGGATAACGAAGAAAAGCTACTCTTGCTCGGCGAGGGCCGAATTTTGCAGAGCCTACCAGCACAGACACAACCGCCCCAAACGCCGGAGCCTCCCCTCCAATGAACCGCGATCTTACTGACAGCCCAAAACCAAGCCGCCTTCCACTAAGTCTTTGGCTTGGCGTAGCCGCGAGCCTGCTTCTTTGCATGGTTCCAGGGCTTGCCCATGCACAGGCCTTGAACATCAATTTGGGGACTGGGGCTGGCTTAACCGAGCGTGTGGTCCAGCTGATCGCCCTTCTGACGGTCCTGTCTCTTGCCCCGTCCATCTTGATCATGACGACCGCTTTTGTGCGGATTGTTGTGGTTCTGTCGCTTTTGCGGACCGCGCTTGGCCTGCAACAGAGCCCTCCTAACGCCGTGATTATCAGCCTAGCCCTATTCTTGACCGCCATTGTTATGGGCCCAACCTTCCAGGCGTCTTATGACGCGGGGGTAAGGCCCTTGCTTAACAAACAGATGGAGTTGCCGGCCGCGTTTAACGCCGCGTCCGGGCCGGTCAGGACCTTTATGCTTAGCCAGGTTGAGACCAAGGATCTGGAGCTGTTTATCCGCCTTTCTAAGATCGAAAAACCACCGACCCGCGCCGATATTCCACTTAAGGTCCTAACCCCCGCCTTTATGATCAGTGAGCTCAAGCGCGCATTTGAGATCGGGTTTTTGCTCTTCATCCCCTTCCTAGTCATCGATCTGGTGGTCGCCAGCATATTGATGAGCATGGGTATGATGATGTTGCCGCCGGCAGTGATTTCACTGCCGTTCAAGCTGATCTTTTTCGTTCTGGTAGATGGATGGGGCCTGGTTTGCGGGTCCTTGGTCGAAAGTTTCCACCAAGGCCGCATACCCGTACCCGGGACGGGCTAAGACCTAGCCTTGACGCGTCGCCTGGGGCTTGGCCGCCGCCTCAGCCTTGGCACCGCGCTTGGCTTGGGAAGTCGCGGGGCTCAGAACAGCGGCTTTGAATTTTTGCTTGGCCTTGGCCGCCCAACCAGAGAATTGATCGTTTTGTGACAAGGTCGACAGGACCTGGGTGGGATTGACACCCGCATCACTATCAATGCCATCAAGCGCGAGCCGCAAGGCATCAGCCTGCCGCGCCTTGTCAACCAAGGGGGCGTAGCGCTGCTTCAGCCGGGCAAGTGACCGTGAATCATTGGCGAGACTATAGCTAACCGCCGAACGCAGAAGACTATTCTCTTCGTCCTCCGATAGGGCGTTTTCAGTCGCCTTCCAGCGATCGCCAAGTTTCCGCTCAAAGGCTGGGCCCGCATCGGTCCAGACCTTTTTGCGCCAGGCAATATCGTTACGAATGTCCGTCGCATCCGCAGATCGATCTGTGGCCAATATCTCAAGCGCATTGTCCGGCTTGCCCAATTCATTCCAGGCCCTGGCCTCAATAAGACGCCGTTCGGCCCCCAATGCCGCGGGTAGCAGGGTAGAGCGCGAGTCATTGATGGCCTGCAGCGCCTTTTCCGGTTTGCGGTTCATCAATTGAACCATAGCCAGGTCGGTGGCGACCAAGCTACGCGGCAAGCCTTCCAGCCGGTTATCAACCTGGTATTTCAATAGGTCAGCCGCCTGATCAAGCAGATCGACATCGACAAGGCGCCTTGCCAGTCGCCGTACTATCAAGTCGCCATCGGCACCAATTGGCGTCAGATATTTGAAATCATAAAACAAGGCCAAGGCTTGGATCGGCTGCAGGGAATCGGCCAAGCCATCCAGGTAAAGCGACCGGAAAACTGCGGAAGAATCATCCCCGAGCAACCGCGCCTCAGGCGTATCGGGTAGGCGCTTGCCCAAAGATCCCAATACAGTTAGCGCCTCGCGATACCGCCCAAGATCGACATACAACTGAGCTTGTGAGCCAATCGCCTTGACTTCAGTGGCACCCCCACGCCAGCCAATGCGCACACGATCATACGCATCGAGCGCGGCCACTGGCGGGATCTTCCCGAGGGCTTGTTTGATCTGCGTAGCGCGCAACAAGGCTGGAAGCCGAATCTGGTCAGAACCTGCCTTTGACATGGCCTCATACATGGCCAAGGCCCTTGGCGTATCGCCCATCTTGTCAAACAAGTCCGCCTGTACCATCAGGGTTTGCAGCCAGTCTAAGGTGTTCACACTCGGCTTTAGGGCCTGGGCAATGGCTTGGTTTGCCTTTGGAAAATCCTTAAGGGCGGTCAAGGCCTGTGTATTTGCGCGGGCAAATCGGACACGCCAGACGGCTGGGAATGCCCCTAAGGCCGGCATGCCCGCAGCGAAAGCATCGCGTGCGACCTCCCACTGACCAAGCCTGTCCGCCGCATAGCCGCGCCATAGGGCACTTGCTGGATCTGCAGCGAGTTCGGTAACGGCTAGGTCTGTAAGCGCTTCGGCATTACGCCCGACCATGGCCTTGGCCGCACCGCGCAGACCCCGAAACTCAGGATCATCGAGACTTGCGCGATTGGCCCGCGCCAGGGCATTGAGCACACCGATCCCTTCATAGGCCATGTCCGAGGCAATCAAGAAACGAGCCAAGGCCATCCGCGCCTCGGTACGCGCATTGGCACCCTCACCCGCTTCGGCAGCGGCCGCAGCAAATAAGGCATTGTACCGGCCGTTAAACCCGCCCGTGCCGGTCTTGGGCCAAACGATGAAATCTACCATACCCGGCATCGAGGCCGCTTGCGGCGCGCCACTGGCACCATCGTCTCCAGACGAGCGATTATCTGCAGAAAGGGCGAGGCCCTGCGGCCGACCAATACGCACCTGATTGACGGCAACGCTTACATCTAGATTGTCGGCGATGGGCTCAAGCCCGAGCCCCTGATAAGATCTCAGCAGGGCCACATCGACAAATTCACGCCGAAACGGCAGCCCGCTAACCGGTGCCATGGCAGGAATTGCGACCAACTTGTCGCCAACGACCGGGTCCGTGAGCCAGATTGCCCGACTCGCCCCCAAAACTTCGGCCGTCAAACTAAACTTGTTTGAGTTTTCATCGCCTGCAATTGCGATGTTTGCGGATGGCACCGGCTGGTTAGCGCCAAGGGTTACGCTCCAAACACCACCATTCGCCCCTACCGTAACCAATTGATCCGGCGAAAGCCTTAGCCGTACGGCCGAAAAGCCCGGACCATAAACCGGGCGTGGTTGCAGCCGGTCAATCAGGGCCTTTGGCCATTTGGCCATGTCGAGTTGGGCCTGCGCATCAAATACCACCCAGACGCCGTCGGCACGACGAAACACCGCCGCTGGCACTGGCGCGCGCCAAGTAAATTGCAGTGTGGTTTCACCCTGACCCGCGCTGTGGGTGACAGGCACTATACCATTGACCGGTCTGGGATCGAGCTTAACAGGTGGCGCGAGTGGCGCGGGGCCGGCTAGGGCATCTGGCTGTGCACCGGGCTTGGCGGGCACCTTCGCATCAGGCTTTGGATCAAACATACCGCGCTTATAGGTGTTGATAACGAACCCGCCGTCGGCCGAGCCAGATGAGGCATCGGCTCCGTCGGCCAACACAATCGTAACTTCGGTAAAGCCCGGTCCAGTGGTTGCATCGGCGCTCTTGATGAATTGCGGCGGCGATAGGCGCAGCCGGGTTAGGTTCGGTGAAACGGTGCCTGGAACCCGAATAACCAGGGTCTGGCCTGACCGCTTTAAGGTGATACGTCCGCTCGCGGGACCGACAAACTCAACGCGCGAGGTGTCTTTGTTTTGAGCAATCTTGACATCTGTACCCGCTGCTGCCCGCTCAGGCGCTGCCCTGCCGTCAACCGACAATGCCGCCATCGTCATAACCAGGGCAACAAACAGCGCCGCGCGTTTGCGAAGGTGAAACATCATGCCTCTTGGCCCTTAACCCCTTTGGGCCTTGGCCGCGTCCTGACCTTTTGGTGGTGCGGCGGGCGGAGTCGCAGCAACGGGCGGAGGCGCAACGGCCTCACGTGCCTCCTTCATTGCCTTAGCAGCGACAAACCGGCTGGCCAGTTTTTCGGTTAGAGCCTTGGCGTCCGCTGGCTCCATTTTTGCGAGAATTGCGGACAATACTGGTGCCTTAATCTGCGATGCGATCGGCAAGCGAACATTGTCGTCCATTAGGGCTAGACGGCTGGCAGCGTCCTTGGGCTTCATGGTTTCATAAATTAGGACAAGGCGGGTAATTTCCGCGTCTTGCTGATTATCGGCCTGTTTGATCAGGCCGGTAATCTGACCCTTCAAGTCCTGCATTTTTTTTAGCTTTGCATCGAGCTTAGACTCAGCGGCGGCAAGGAGTTGAATTTGCAGATCAATAGTCTTTTCCCTCTGATCCAACTGCCCTCGACGATCACCGAGGTTTTGTAGAACCCTTAGTTCAGAAGACGTCAGGCCAGCTTCTTGGGCCAGGGCTTCTGCGGAAACGGCACAGACCGTGCCTGCCTTGGGAAGCTGAATTCCAGTCGTTGGACCCAGCGCCGCCAACCGATAGTTTTCGGCTGTCGCCGCGGCGTTCTGTGCGTCGGCAGTTCCCGGAGCCTTAGGGTCCGCGGGATTTGGCTTTTCGGCGTTGCCACCGGATACGACATCCTGAGCAAAGGCCCTCGCCCCTTCCATCGCCTTGGGAAGGTCACCAGCGCTCGTTAGGGCCTTAACGGCCAATACCCCGCCAATGGCTACGGCGATAACAGGTAAAAGACGTGGCACGGCGCTCATCGACGACCTCCAAGGGGACTACGAGGAATCAGGCCTTTTGCGGGCCTGGTTTCAGCATCTTGACGTATTTCAGGTTCATCAAAAAGGTCATCGTCCAAGCCGGGCACTGGCCCTGGCCGAGCCGGGCGCGGCTCAGGTGACACCAAGCGCTCGGGAACCGCTGTGGGCCGCGCACGAACCCTCGGCTCGGTGGCCTGCGGAACGCTGGCGACGGGTTTTGGCAAGGGCGCGCTCGCAAGCGCCTTAGCTGCGACCATTTTCTGCTCGAGCTGGTCCATTAATTCCTGAGCCTGATGGATCCGGTTCCCCAAAAGATCGCCCGATTCCTGGGCCGTGATCCGAAGTTGGGTCAGGCCAGCCTGGGCCCGCGCCGAGGCCGAATTCAACTCCTGAACCGCTTGGGTAAAGCTTAGGTGACTTTTGCGCAGATCCTTCAAACGCCGATCGAGGCGCACGCCTACAGCCAGGGCTGTAAGCAAGAGCGCCGCCAAAAGCAGGTTTAAGAAGGCGGGGACAAAGCTCATTTAAGTTCCCGCAGCGTCTTTTTCGCCGTGGGGCTCAAGGGCTTTTCGATCCGTACCGCCACCGTATTGTCACGGCGGCCGATCCGCCCATGGGTAAGCGGGATGGATCCGGCCCTAATCTCAACCAAGCTATCGGGTGTAGCATTGAGCATAAAAGTATCCCCGACCTTAAAGTCCAAGACCTTTTGCAGATTGATTCTTTGCTCATCGAGCACGCAACTAACATCCATTTGGGTAGACCAAAGCTCGGTGGCAAGGTGGCCTTCCCAAATATTATCCCGACCAAACTTTTCGCCCATGAACTGTTGCAACAGCAGTTTTCGAATAGGCTCGAGCGTCGCATAGGGCAGTAAGAGCTCAAGACGCCCGCCCCTATCTTCCATATCGATGCGCAGCTTGACTAAGATGGCGGCATTGGCTGGCCGCGCAATCGCGGCGAAGCGCGGATTGGTCTCCAAGCGGTCGAGATTAAACGTTACAGGCGTTAGGGGTTCAAAGGCTGCCTTTGCATCGGCCAGAACCACTTCGATCATGCGCTGAACCAGAGCGCGCTCAATGGTGGTATAGGGACGCCCCTCAATCCGCATAGCCGCCGAACCGCGCCGACCGCCCAAAAGGACGTCCACGACCGAATAGATCAGGTTGGAATCGACGGTCAATAGCCCATAATTGTCGAGCTCTTCCGCCCGAAATACGGACAGGATAGCAGGCAACGGAATCGTATTCAGATAGTCGCCAAATCGGATCGACGAGATATTGTCCAAGGACACTTCGACATTGTCGGAGGTGAAATTGCGAAGGCTCGTGCTCATCAACCGAACAAGACGGTCAAACACGATTTCCAACATGGGCAGCCGTTCATAGCTGACCAGGGCCGAATTGATGATCGCACGGATACCCGACCGATCGTGCGTGTCATCGATCGACGGATCAAAGCCAAGCAGACTGTCGATTTCGTCTTGGTTGAGGATCCGTTCAACACCCGGCAAAAAGCCATCAGACCCATCCGCCGATGACGGATCGTCCGTGCCCTCTTCCCAATCTGCTGTGTCAGTATCTTCTGCCATGACGATATTTCTTCCAGGTACGCGACCTAGTTGATAAGCATTTCTTCGATCAACACGGTATTAACACGTGTCGGGGCCAAGATCAGGTTGACCCTGCGCAATATTTCCATCCGCACCTGATAGCTGCCTTGACTGCCTTGAAGGTCTTCAACCCGTAACTCACGGAACAGGGCCTGAAATGCGTCCTGAAGCCTTGGATTATTCGCAGTCACCACTTCCGCAGCCTCGGCATTGGGAAGCTCAAAAGTTAGCTTGAGTTTCAGAAAGGTCGCACGACCGTCAGGCGACTGCATGTTGGCGGTGATCGGCGGCAGGGTGTAGAACACCACGCCATCGGGGCCGTCCTTGATTATCGGATCATTGGGGCCCGCCTTTTCCTTCTCACCGCCCTCCTTCTTTTCTTCCTTCTTTTTGTTTACGGCCTCTTTCTTTTCAGCCGCGGGCTTTTCGGCAGGATGCGCAAAGATCATGAAATAGGCCGCAGCACTGCCACCGAGCAGCACTACCGCTGCGGCAATGCCGATCAGGAGCATAGGCGGCCCCTTTTTCTGAGGCTCTTCGGCCTCGATCATCGCGTTTTCCGAACCGTCTGTATTGGCCATGTTTGCGCTACCGTTTCACTAACTGGATCGACCCAAATCGGGCCGCCACGGCAAGATTGGCCATAGCGGACACATTATACATTAAGACCAATGCTATGCTTTGGTTAAGGATAGGTTTTTACCGCCTTCTGACGACGGCAAAAACTGCCGGGCAGCCTATGCTCGCTAGCCTTTCATTAACGATAAAACTAATTGATTTTACTGCGATTTTCACTTGGCCCAAGGCTTGCATCATTAAGGTTTGATTGAAGCCATGAAGGTCATTGGGCACCGCAGTTGGATAATTCACTTTACATCGGTTTGTCGAAGCAGCTGACGCTTAAGCGGCAGATGGATATTGTTGCCAATAATATCGCCAACCAAGACACGACCGGATTCAAGGTCGAGAACTTGATTGTTCAGGAGTATCCAAAGGCACCGGCCTCAACCGAAGGCGGGCCAAAGCCGCTTAAATTTGTCTATGATCTCGGAGTAAGCCGAGATTTCAACGCCGGGACCATGCAAAAGACGGGTAATCCGTTGGATATGGCAGTTGAAGTCGACGCCTTCTTCACCATCAATACGCCCGATGGTCCACGTTACACCCGCGACGGCCGTTTCACGCTTGATCCGACTGGACGCCTGGTCACCCAGGCCGGGAATCCAGTGGTCGGTGAGGGCGGAGATATCCTTGTCGATCGGCAGCTCGGTGAAATCACCGTCAGCCGCGATGGTGTTATTAGTCAAGGAAATCAGCGGCTAACGCGGCTCAATCTCTCCCGCTTCGGCGCGGTCAGTGGCTTGGAGAAAACCGGCGACGGCTTGTTTCTCAATGCCAATAACCAGCCGGTCCTAGCCGCAACCAATGCCTCAGTTCACCAGGGCAGCCTAGAAGGTTCAAACGTCAATGCAATCTTACAGATCACTGAAATGATTGAGGTCAGCCGTGCCTATGAACGGGTGAGCAAATTGGTGGACCAAAGTGCTGACCTATCTCGGAGCGCGGTCTCGCGCCTCGGCAAGATAAACTAGATCAGAAGGATATAGATCAATGCGTGCCCTAAGAACCGCCGCCTCAGGAATGAGTGCTCAACAGCTCAATGTGGAAGTCATATCCAACAATTTGGCGAATATGAACACGGTAGGATTCAAGCGCCAGCGGGCCCAATTTCAGGACCTATTGTACCAAAACCAGCTTCGGGCAGGCTCATTGTCGTCAGACACAGGTACGATTGTCCCAACGGGCATCCAGGTCGGCACCGGAGTCAAGACTGGCTCGGTTTACCGGATCAATGAGCAGGGCACGCCTGCGCGCACAGGCAACAAACTGGATGTCGCCATTGACGGACGCGGCTTTTTCCAGATTCTGCTGCCATCGGGCGAGACAGCTTATACTCGTGACGGAACCTTTTCTAAAAATGATCAAGGTCAGGTTGTCACTGCGGACGGCTATCTAGTTCAACCAACCATCACCATTCCGCCTGACGCCACGGATATCAGTGTTTCAGCCAATGGGCAGGTGCAAGTTACGCAGCCTGGCATCATCGCGCCTGTGCAGGTCGGACAACTGACCTTGGCCACCTTTATCAACGAAGCCGGCCTAGAAGCGGTCGGTGGCAACCTATTTCTTGAGAGCGGAGCCTCAGGCGCGCCGACCGTCGGCACGCCCACCATCGATGGCGTCGGCAAATTGTTGCATCAGTTCACAGAGGCTTCCAACGTCGATCCGGTCACGGAAATCACGTCCTTGATTGTTGCCCAGCGCGCTTATGAAATGAATTCGAAAGTCATCACGACCACCGACCAGATGCTTTCGACGACCAACCAGATGAAGGGCTAGGGTAGGTTCGCCATGACGTTGTGCCGCATCTTCCTTAGTCTAGCCTTCGGCGGGGCCGTCCTGCTGCCCTTACCTTGCCTGGCGGGTCAGACGGTCAATCTGCGGGATGCCTTGTCCAGCGAAGGTAGCCAGGTCACGTTTGGTGATCTCTTCGATAATGCCGGTACGGCGTCAGACGTCGTTGTTGCAACGCGCAACCAGCCAAGCGCCACCTTGTTTCTTGATGCCAGCGCCGTACAGCGCCTTGCTGCGCAGTACGGGCTGAGCTGGGACAATGGGACCGGCATGCGCCGCCTCGTCGTCCGCCCTCAAGGGCTCGCCAACCCCGCACCGTCCGGCGCCGGACCACAAGACGAGCGATCGCGGGGCGTTCGCGCCCATCAGTCCGCACAACGGCGTGACATGGCAGAACCGACTATTATCCAGAAGGGCGACCTGGTTCAGGTAAGTTATCGCGACCAAGGCATGGTCGTCAGTATTCAAGGCCGCGCCATGAGTGCCGCCGCAGCCGGACAAACTTTTCCCGTCCTCAATACAGGCTCAAAACGAACACTTGATGCGGTGGCGGTCGCGCCTGGCCAGGCCGCAATCGGGCCTGGATTGGACAGACCTTCATCAGACCTTAATGCGTCTCGGCGCATAGCTCTTGCACCATAGAAAGGCATTACTGTGAGCGCGAAGTCATCCCTTTTTTGGCCAGCCGCTTTGTTGGTCGCCATGACCTTGCCGCTGGCCGCCTGCTCGACGGTCAAGGAAGCCATTAATGGCCCACAATTGACGCCGATCGGCTATCCTGCAGCACTTGTACCGCAATACCAGCAAGTTCTCGCCGCCCAAACCGGCCCCGTGCCGGTCGCAGCCGCGCCAACGAGCCAGCCCGCCTCAGCCAATTCCTTATGGCGGGTAGGCGCACGCGCCTTTTTCAATGACCAGCGCGCCAGTCGGGTTGGCGACATCTTGACCGTTCAAATCGAGATCGATGACAGCGCCAATGTCTCTAACGCAACCGACCGGTCGCGCTCCAACGACAGCTCAGGTGGCGTGACCAACTTCTTCGGCCTCGAATCCAGCCTCGGCAAGGTACTACCTGGCGGGCTTGATCCCACCCAAGCGGTCACATATGGCGGTCAGTTTGAAAACAAGGGCTCTGGCACAGTCACACGCAAGGAACAGATTTCACTGACCGTCGCTGCCCTTGTTGCCCAGGTCCTGCCGAACGGCAATCTTGTCATCCAAGGCCGCCAGGAAGTCCGTACCAATGGCGAATTGCGCGAACTGACAGTTGCAGGAATTGTTCGGCCCGAAGACATTTCTTCAACAAATACGATTAAGCACTCACAGATTGCTGAAGCCCGCATCTCTTATGGCGGCCGCGGTGATATCAGCCGGGTCAACAAGGCCACTGCAGCCCAGACCATGATTGAGACTCTGTCACCCTTCTAAACCAAGTCGTCCCACATGCATCCAACTCCAACCTTCGCGATCCAGACCGATGATCTGACCAGCAACCAGACCCGGGGCTTGCTGACCTATCACCTCGAACAGATGCATGCCAATTCGCCCGCTGGCAGCGTCTTCGCGCTCGATCTGTCAGGTCTGCTTCAACCTAATATCACAGTCTGGTCGGCCTGGTCTGGGGACAGGATTGCGGGCATTGGGGCCTTAAAGAACCACGACGGCAAATTTGGCGAGATCAAGTCCATGCGGACCCATCCCGACTTTCTGCGCTGCGGTGTAGGCACCTTGCTGCTTGACCACATTATTGACGCGGCCTGGTGGGAAGATCTAACCCGCGTTAGTCTCGAGACCGGGACTGGACCAGCGTTTGAACCAGCGATAAGCCTCTATCTTAAGCGCGGCTTTGTTCCGGGCGACGCATTCGCCGACTATGAGCCCTCCGGCTTCAACCAGTTTCTGCACCTGAACCTTTAGGCGTCTAAGCGCACCTTACGCCAAACGCGAGAAGCCTTGAGGCAAGGCGCTTGCCTCTGCTAGGCTAGCGCTTATGAGCCTTGCCCTTTTCACTCACCAAGACATGCTGCTGCACCAGACCGGCGATGGTCATCCGGAGCGGTCGCAGCGGCTGGGCGCTGTATTGGATGCACTTGGCGACGCCACCGACCTTGATCTTGACGTTAAGCAGGCTCGGCTAGCCGAACGTGCCGACCTGATGCGTATACACCCCGAAGCCTTTATTGAAGCGATCTTTGCCGCTAGCCCGTCCGAAGGCATGCATAGGTTAGATCCGGATACTGTCTTATCGCCCGGCAGTGTAACCGCCGCGCTGCGCGCGGCGGGCGCTGTTCTGGATGCGGTCGAGGCGGTTGCTCAAGGCCAGCATCAACGCGCCTTTTGCGCAGTGCGCCCGCCGGGCCACCATGCCGAGCCAGGCACCGCCATGGGATTTTGCGTCTTTAGCAATGTCGCAATCGCCGCAAAGCGTGCGCAATCCTTAGGCATGGAAAAGATTGCTGTGGTGGATTTCGACGTTCATCACGGCAATGGCACCCAAGCCGCCTTTCAAGACGATCCGAGCCTATTTTTTGCCTCCATCCACCAGGCCCCGCACTATCCAGGCACAGGCGATCCGTCTGAGACTGGCGTTGGCAATATCGTCAATGCAACGGTTGCCGCCATGGCCCCGCGCGAGGTCTGGCGTCAGCAATTTGAGACCCTGATGCCAGCACTGGATGCGTTTGCGCCGGACTTGATCCTGATCTCGGCGGGCTTTGATGCCCATGCTCGCGATCCGCTTGCTGGACAATTGCTCGAGGCGGAAGATTTTGCCTGGGCCACGGCCGCTATATTGACCATTGCGAGGCGTCACTGCGGCGGGCGGCTTGTATCCTCGCTTGAGGGAGGCTACGACCTTGAAGCCTTAGGTCAATCGGCCCTGGCCCATGTCCGCGCCTTACAGGAGGGGTAATCTGATCAGACGGCGGCCTCGCGCAAACCTGTTCAGTTCATCATGATTACCCGTTCAAAAAAACACCCATCGACCATCGCTGATCCTCAAGCACCGGCTAGGCGTGCGCTGATTACTCTTGCGCGTCATGGCGAACCCGCGCTCGACCGCAACATTCGAATGACGGCCAAAGAATATCTTAGTTGGTGGGCGCAATACGAGGAGAGCGGACTGCGCGAGGGTCAGACGGCACCGACCGATCTTGTCAATCTGGCCAAGCGGGCCGATGTGATCATGACCTCTACCCGGCCGCGCTCAATCCAGACCGCGCATGCTGTCTGTTCAGACCGCACATTCGCCAGCTATGACCTGTTTATTGAAGCACCCCTGCCGCCGCCGCCGTTTCCGGACCTGATCAAGGCGTCGCCGAGGGTTTGGGGCTTTTTATCGCGGTTCTGGTGGTGGTTTTTCAACCATCATGGCGGCCAGGAAAGCCGGGCCGAGGCCCGCCTTCGGGCCGTTGAGGCGGCAAAATCCCTGATTGCCCTGGCCGATCAAGGCCAGGATGTCCTTGTGCTCGCGCACGGATTTTTCAACACCATGATTGGGCTTGAATTGAAGCGGATGGGGTGGAAGTCGGTTCTCGACCAGGGCTATGATTACTGGTCCCAGAAACGTTACCAGCGGCCCTAGGCTTATCCTGCCCATTTGGCGATGGGCGATTGCGCCGGGCACTAAGTGTCGCCTAAGCTTATGTATTGATCCGGAGCGCCCATGACTGACCCTGTCGACATTGCAAGCTTGAGCTTTGAGCAGGCCCTCGGCGAGCTTGAAAAAATCGTCGCCGAGCTGGAATCGGGTCAGGCGCCGCTCGAGCGGTCGATCGATGTCTATGAACGCGGTGCCGCGCTCAAGGCCCATTGCGAGAAAAAGCTCGAGGCGGCCCGCCTGCGGGTCGAAAAAATTGTTGTTGGGGCTGGGGGCAAGGTCAGCGCTGAAGCCGCTGATTTCAGCTAAACCCCATGGCCGAAACCGACCTCATTCGCTTTGAAGATTTCGAGCGGGTCGATATCCGAGTCGGCACCATAATTGCGGCTGAACCCTTTCCCCAGGCGCGAAAGCCGGCCTATCGCCTGACCATCCGATTTGGCGATGAGATTGGAATTAAGCGCTCATCGGCCCAGATCACCCATCACTATAGTCTCGGCGAATTAGTCGGTCGCCGCGTCGCCGCCGTGGTCAATTTCCCGCCGCGCCAGATCGGCCCCTTCATGTCCGAGGTGCTTTGCCTAGGCTTTCCCGATGCCGATGGGAATGTGGTTCTGGTAACCATTGATCGCCAGGTCCCAGATGGGGGGCGACTGTTTTGAGCGGCGCGCAAGACAACCAGCCACCTGGCACACTGGATCAGCGCATCGCCCAGGCCGCAGACCTGGTCACGGTCGCTCTGGACGCCCTCTTGCCAAGGTCCGATGGCCCGGAGCAACGCCTGACTGAGGCCATGCGCTATGCCGCCCTTGGGCCTGGCAAGCGACTTCGGCCTTTCTTTGCGCTGGAAGCCGCCAAAATGTTTGATCTGGATGAGCGCTCCGTCCTGAGGGCCGCCTGCGCGCTGGAATGCATCCACGCCTATAGCCTGGTCCATGACGATCTTCCGGCCATGGATGATGACGATATGCGCCGGGGACGGCCCACCGTGCACAAGGCCTACGACGAGGCCACAGCCATATTGGTTGGTGATGCCTTGCAAAGTGCCGCCTTTGAAATCATGGCCCATCCCGACACGCACGAGGACGGCCAGGTCCGGGCCGAGCTAATCTATCGCCTGGCCAAGGCGTCTGGCGCACGCGGCATGGCCGGCGGTCAAATGATCGATATTCTGGGCGTAAAAGACGACCTGGGTACGGTCGCACGGATGCAAAGGCTGAAAACCGGGGCCTTGATTGCCTATGCGTTTGAGATCCCATTGGTCTTGGCCAAGGCCGGTGAAGGCGAGCGCCATGCCCTGATGGGCTTTGCTCAGGATCTTGGCCTGGCCTATCAGATTGTCGATGACCTGTTGGATGTTGAAGGCGAGGCTGACCTGCTTGGCAAGGCGGCAGGCGGCAAGGATGCGGCCAAGGGTAAGGCCAATTATGTCACGCTTTTGGGCCTCGATATTGCCAAGGAGCGGGTCGAGCTCTTGGCCGAGCAAGCCAAGGCCCATTTAGAGCCCTTTGGTCGGTCGGCGGAATATCTTCGAGACAGCGTCGATTTCGTGCTAGACCGCCGCCACTGACAGACTTTTGCGCTTTAAGGATCAGGCCAGCGGCCTGGAGTGATGATGACGTCCAAGACACCCCTGCTCGATACGGTCACGCTGCCCGCCGATACGCGGGCCTTCAATCTGGTCCAGTTGCGCCAATTGGCCGACGAGGTTCGGGCCCAAACCATTGAGACCGTATCTGGGACCGGCGGGCATTTGGGCGCCGGGCTAGGCGTGGTTGAGTTGACCGTTGCCCTGCACCATGTGTTTGAAACCCCAAAAGATATTCTAATCTGGGATGTCGGCCATCAGGCCTATCCGCACAAGATCCTGACCGGTAGGCGCGAGCGTATGCATACGCTTCGCCAAGGCGGCGGCCTGTCTGGCTTTACCAAGCGCGCTGAGAGCGAATACGACCCGTTTGGCGCGGCCCACGCGGCGACCTCCATCTCGGCCGCGCTTGGCTTTTGCGCGGCTCGTGATCAGCGCGGGGATGACAATAAGGTCATTGCCGTCATTGGCGACGGCTCTATGAGCGCGGGCATGGCTTATGAGGCCATGAATAATGCCTCTGAGACGACCAAACAGCTGATTGTCATCCTCAACGACAATGACATGTCGATCGCCCCGCCCGTCGGTGGCATGAGCGCCTATATGGCCAGGCTCGTCTCCGGCGGCGGCTATCAGTCCTTGCGCAAGCTGGGCAAGACCATGGCCGGGGCCCTGCCCAAGCCTTTACAAGAAGCCGCCCGCAAGGCCGAAGAATTTGCGAGAGGCATGGTCACGGGCGGCACGTTTTTTGAAGAGCTGGGCTTTTACTATATTGGCCCAATTGATGGCCACGACATGGATAACCTGGTCCAGGTACTTAAAAACGCCAAAGAATTCAAGGATCGGCCCGTCCTGGTCCATGTGGTCACGCAAAAGGGCAAGGGCTATGCCCCGGCCGAAAATGCTGATGACAAGTATCACGGCGTGGTGCGCTTTGATGTCGTTACCGGCCAGCAGGCCAAGGCCCCGGCGGTCAATCCCAGCTATACCAAGGTTTTCGCGACCGAGCTGATCAAACAGGCTGAGCGCGATGACCGCATCGTCGCCATTACTGCCGCTATGCCGTCTGGCACGGGGCTTGACCTATTTGCCAAGCGCTTCCCAGACCGGACCTTTGATGTCGGCATTGCCGAACAACATGCCGTCACCTTTGCTGCGGGCCTGGCCGCCGATGGCATGAAGCCCTTTGCCGCCATCTATTCGACCTTCCTTCAGCGCGGCTATGACCAGGTTGTCCATGATGTCGCGATACAGGGCCTGCCTGTGCGCTTTGCCATCGACCGGGCCGGACTGGTCGGGGCCGATGGTCCAACCCATGCCGGCTCGTTTGATCTTGGCTTCCTAGGCGCCCTGCCTGGCTTTGTTGTCATGGCCGCTGCCGATGAAGAAGAGCTGGCCAAGATGGTCGCCACAAGCGCTGCCATTGATGATGGTCCCAGCGCCTTTCGCTATCCGCGCGGCGACGGCACCGGCATTGGCGTGCCTGATCTTGCCGAGCCCTTGGAGATCGGCCGTGGCCGGATTTTGCGCGAAGGCAGTTCGGTAGCGATACTTTCGCTTGGCACCCGGCTGCAAGAAGCCATGCGGGCGGCGGATGTCCTTGCTGCGCACGGCCTATCCACCACCGTGGCAGACGCCCGCTTTGCCAAGCCGCTGGATGAGGACCTGATCCTGCGCCTAGCCCGCGACCATGAATGCCTGATTACGGTCGAAGAAGGCGCGATCGGCGGCTTTGGCGGCTTTGTCTTGCAAATGCTCGCGGCCCGTGGCGCGCTCGATCGGGGCCTAAAGGTCCGCACCCTGACCCTGCCCGACATCTTCCAGGACCAGGACAAGCCTGAGATTATGTATGCCCAGGCCAGTCTTGATGCCGACGCGATTGTGGCCTCTGCCCTCCTGGCCATGGGCCTGGACAAGGCCCCCGCTAATCTCAGAGCCTAAACCATGGCGACGATCCGTTTTGCCACAGATGCTGATGCCGCCGACTTGGCTCGGGTTGGTGAGATCAGCTTTACCGAGACCTTTGGCCATCTCTATCCGGTCGAGGACCTGAACGACTATCTGGCTACGGCCCATACAGAGGCGGCCTATCGCGGCTGGATCGCTAACCCAGCCTATGGCGTCTGGGTGGCCGGGCATGAAGGCGAAGTGGTCGGTTATGCCCTGACCGGGCCTTGCGACCTGCCCCATGCCGAGGTCACGCCTGACTGCGGCGAACTTAAGCGCCTCTATCTGCTCGAAAAAGCCCATAATCAGGGCATTGGGGGTGCGCTGCTCAAGGCCTGCCTAGACCACCTGACCCGCCCGGGCCGGCGGCTCTGGATCGGGGTCTGGAGCGAAAACCACGGGGCCCAGCGCCTCTATGGTCGCTATGGCTTTGAAAAGGTCGGCGAGTACAAGTTTCCGGTTGGTAAGACCCGCGACCACGAATTTATCCTTAGCCGCCCAGCCTAGGACCCAGCCCTATTCGGGTACTGGACACAATCGGTTTGCGGCCTCATTCTGCAATCCAAACACACGTTCGAAACTGTCCGAACGCCGTCCATATCTGCCCAGGGTCCGCCCATGTTTATGCGATTTTTCAGTGAGCTCCGACAGGCCCGCGTGCCTGTGTCCCTCAAAGAGTATCTGATGCTCATGGAGGCGATGGATAAGGAGGTCATCGACCGCACGGTCGAGGATTTCTATTTCCTGTCGCGCGCCAGCCTGGTCAAGGATGAGAAGAATCTCGACAAGTTTGACCGCATTTTTGGCTGTGTTTTCAAGGGCCTGGAGCGGCTCGATGACGATGGTACCGCCGAGATTCCAACCGAATGGCTAAAGGCCCTGACCGAAAAATTCCTCACCGACGAGGAAAAGGCCGAGATCGAGGCCATGGGCGGTTTTGAAAAACTGATGGAGACGCTGCAAGAGCGGCTCAAGGAACAAAAAGAGCGCCATGAGGGCGGCAATAAATGGATTGGCACCGGCGGCACCTCGCCCTTTGGCGCCAATGGCTATAATCCCGAAAGCGTTCGCATCGGCCAGGACAAGGGCCGGCACGGCCGCGCGGTCAAGGTCTGGGACAAGCGCGAATATAAGAACCTCGATGATACGGTCGAGCTTGGTACCCGCAATATCAAGGTCGCCCTACGCCGCCTGCGCAAATTTGCCCGCCAGGGTGCGCCCGATGAGCTGGATCTCGACGGCACGATCAAGGAGACCTCAAACAAGGGCTATCTGGACCTGGTCATGCGGCCTGAGCGGCGCAATACGATCAAGCTGCTCGTCTTCTTCGATATTGGCGGCTCGATGGACAGCCATATCAAGCTGTGTGAAGAGCTGTTCAGCGCCGCGCGCACCGAATTTAAGAACCTCGAATTCTATTATTTCCACAACTGCCTTTATGAGTCGGTCTGGAAAGACAATCACCGGCGCCATACCGAAAAGATCAATACCTGGGACGTGCTGCACAAATATGGCCACGATTATAAGGTCATATTCGTCGGTGATGCGACCATGAGCCCCTATGAAATCACCTATCCGGGCGGCTCGGTTGAGCATTGGAACGAAGAGGCCGGCGCGGTCTGGCTCGATCGGGTGACGCAAATCTATCCGAGCACGGTCTGGCTCAATCCAACGGCTGAGCGGCACTGGGACTATACGCCCTCGATCGGGGTGATGAAGCAATTGGTCAGTGACCGGATGTTCCCCTTGACCATTGAAGGCCTGGACAAGGCCATGAAGGAACTGGTTCGGGGATGACGGACGGGCAGCTGGCGGAGGCACCGGGCGGCGACGGGATCGGCGATCTGGCACCAATGGACGAGGCTGACGCTGCCGCAACGCGCAATCTGGTCTTTGTCGCCGCCGAGCGCCTGTTTGCCCTGCATGGCTTCCAAGGCGTGTCCGTGCGCGACATTACCGCCGCTGCGGGCGTCAATCTGGCCTCGATCAATTATCATTTCGGCTCTAAAGACGCGCTGCTGTTTGATATCTTCAACCGCCGTACCACTGAGCTGAACCGGCTGCGCGCACGCATGTTGCATGAGGCCAATGCCGCCCATGCGGGTAAGCCGCCCGTGCGGGCGATCTTGCAGGCCTTAATCGCGCCGCCGGTCCTATGGATGGACCCCAAGGGCGAACGGCTGATCTCGGTCCAGTTCCTGATCCGCGCCCGCAGTGAGGGCACGGACCAGATGCGCGATGTCCTGCGCACCGATGTCTCGCACCTGCGCCGATTTTCAGACGCCCTGCTCTTGGCCTGTCCGCACCTAGCCCCCGAAGAGGTCTATTGGCGGCTGCATTTTACGCTGGGCCTAGTCCACAATAACCGGTTTGCCGAATTTGACCGGCTCAGCACCTTGTCTGAAGGCCTGACCCGCGAATATGAGATCGAGCGCCTGATCGCCCGCATGGTCGATTTTGCCGAGGCCGGATTTCTGCGCTAGGGCCGCGACATAACTGCGCCTTGCGGTTTTTATTATTGCGAAGCATTCGCAACTATGTCAGTGACCAGTCCCCGTCCTTTGCCGCCGGTGATGAGGTTACAGATTATGTTGCGCCCATTATCCCTGGTTACCGCTACCGCCGCCGTGATCCTGCTGGCCGGGTGCAGCCCCGCCAAACAGGCGGCCCCGAGCGCAGGCGAAATCAATCTCTATACGGCCCGGCATTATGACGCTGACCTGCAGCTCTATGCCGCCTTCACCAAGGCTACTGGTATAAAGGTCAATCGGTTGGAAATGCAGCCGGACCAATTGATAGAACGCACCAAGGCTGAGGGCGAGGCCTCGCCTGCCGATGTCATCTTGATGGCCGATGCCGGGGCGCTGTGGCGCGCTGAAGAGGCGGGCCTGTTTCAGCCTGTCACGACCCCGACCCTAGAGGCCCGCATCCCGTTTGCCCTGCGCGATCCGAAGGGCCAGTGGTGGGGCTTTTCGCGCCGGGCACGGGTGATTGCCTATGATAAGGCTGCGGTAAAGCCTGAAGAGGTTGCGCATTATGACCAGATCGCCGGGCCGCGCTTTAAGGGCAAGGTCTGCGTCCGCTCCTCGGACAATGTCTACAATCTCTCGCTCATGGCGGCCCTGATCGAGCATTGGGGCGAGGCAAAGGCCCTTAGCTGGGCCAAGGGCGTGGTCGCCAATATGGCCCGCGCGCCCCAGGGCGGTGATATTGACCAGATCCGCGCCGTAGAGGCCGGGGCCTGTCAGGTTGCCCTGACCAACACCTATTACTACTTGCGCCTCGCCGCCTCGCCCGATGCCGCCGACAAGACCGCCGCGGCGCGGGTTGGCCTGTCCTTTCCTGAACAGGATGGGGTTGGCACACACGTGAATATTTCCGGTGGCGGGCTGGCGGCTCATGCGCCGAATAAGGCCGCCGCGATCAAGTTCCTCGACTTCCTGGCCAGCGATGAGGCCCAGGCCATATTTGCCGGGGCCAATCATGAATATCCGGCTGTTGAAGGCCTGCCCTCCCCACCTGATGTCGCCGCCTATTCGAAGTTTAAGCCCGACCCCATGCCGGTGACCATTTACGGCCAAAGACAGGCCCAGGCCCAAGGCGTCTATGACAAGGCTGGCTGGCGCTAGGTGACCGACCTCGCCTTATCCGTCCGCATCCGCGCCCGCCACCATGAGGGGCTTTCGGCCCTGAAGGTTGGGGCCTGGCTGGCGGCGGCCTTGGCGATCCTGCCGCTTCTGTCCATCGTCTGGCTGGCCCTGACCCGCCCGGCCAGCGCCGCCCTGCCACTTGAGAGCATAATTCGTTACGCGGCCAATACGGCTCTGCTCGGCGGACTGACGGCCACTGCCGTCACGGTCCTGGGCACAACCGCCGCCTGGCTTGTAGTCATGTACCGGTTTCCGGGCCGAAACCTGTTTAGCTGGGCCCTAGCCCTGCCACTCGCCGCGCCAGCCTTTGTTCTGGCCTATGCCTATGCCGACCTATTTGACGTCGCAGGGCCTATTCGCAGCGGCGTTCGGGCCATGACGGGCCATGATCTTGGGTTTTTGGATATGCGCAGCCTATTGGGCGCAGCCTTTGTCTTGTCTATGGCGTTTTATCCTTATGTCTATCTGACGGCCCGGGCGGCCTTTGTCAGCCAATCGGTATGTGCCTTAGAGGCGGGCCGTACGCTGGGCTGCAGCCCCTGGACCAGCTTTGTCCGCATCGCCCTGCCTCTGGCCCGGCCCGCCATTGCCGCGGGCGCAGCCCTGGCGCTGATGGAGGTCTTTGCCGATTATGGGGCAGTGAATTTTCTGGGAGTCCAGACCCTGACCACCGGCGTGGTGCGGGCCTGGTCAGCCTATGGCGCGCCCGGGTCAGCAGCGCGCCTGTCCCTCATGCTCTTGGTCGCCGCCGGCCTATTGCTCTGGATCGAGCGAAAAGGCCGCCAGGGCCAGGCTTATGGTGCATCCAGCGCGCGCTGGCGTCCCTTGGAACCGACGCCGCTTAAAGGCAAGGCTGGCCTTGTGGCATCGGCCTATTGCTTGTCCCTGATCGGCTTCGGGCTCCTGATCCCGGCCGGATGGCTCGGCTATCGCGCCCTATCGGCACTGCCTGAGGCGGACCGCCTCATCCATGCCGCCCAGGTCTCGTTCGGACTGGCCGCCGCTGGGGCTGTGGCGACCGTGGCCCTAGCCGGACTGATCGCTTTTGGCGCGCAAAACGGCCAATGGGCCAAGCGGATCGCCAGCCTTGGCTATGCCACACCCGGCGCGGTCATGGCGGTGGGCCTGCTCGCCCCTGCAAGCCTCATCTGGCGACATTTTGGCCTTAATCCCGACCTAGGCAGCGGCATTGGCCTTGCGCTTAGCCTTCTGATCCTGGCCTATGCCGCCCGGCTGATGGCCTCAGCGCTGGGGCCGATCGAGGCCGGGCTCGCCCGCGTGACCCCTGCCATGGAACGGGCGGCGCGCACGCTTGGTGAAACCGAGACTGGGGCCCTGCGCCGCATTCATGTGCCGATCGCCAAGGGCGCGCTCTGGACTGCGGCCTTGCTGGTCTTTGTCGATGTGATGAAAGAATTACCGGCCACCTTGATCCTGCGGCCGTTCAATTTCGACACCCTCGCCGTCCTGGCCGACCGCTATGCCGCCGATGAACGCCTGGCCCAGGCCGCTTGGCCCAGCCTAATGATTGTCTTGGCCGCCTGCTTGCCGATCATGGTCTTATCGCGTCAAATCATGCGCTCACGGCCCGGAGACCAGAGCCATTGACCCTTGCCCTTCGCCTAGACCAGGTCCGCCGACTTTATAATGGCAAGGCGGCCGTTGATCGGGCCAGCCTGACTCTCGAAGCAGGCAAGATTACCTGCCTATTGGGCCCGTCCGGCTGTGGGAAGAGCACCCTGCTTCGGCTGATCGCAGGCCTGGAACCTGTCAATAGTGGCCAGATTAGCGCTCAGCGCCTCTTGTCCCGGCCAGGCGTGCATGTGCCGCCCGAGCAGCGCGATATTGGCTTTGTCTTTCAAGACTATGCCCTGTTTCCGCACCTGACGGTCGAAGACAATGTTGGCTTTGGCCTCAGCCAGCTTAGCGCCAAGGACCGCCAAGACCGGGTAGTCGAGCAATTGGTGCGGGTCCAGCTTCAGGACCGGGCCAAGGCCTTTCCTCAGGCCCTGTCTGGCGGCGAACAACAACGGATTGCCCTAGCCCGCGCCCTGGCCAGACGCCCGGCCCTAGTCTTGCTCGACGAGCCCTTTTCGGGCCTGGACAGTTATCTGAAAGCCGAGGTGCGCGACGCGACGCTTGCCGCCCTGCGCGCGGCAGGGACAACCGCCTTGATCGTCACCCATGATGCCGAAGAAGCCCTGATCATGGCCGATGACTTGGCCCTGATGCGTGATGGCCAGATCCTGCAGGCTGGATCGCCAAGGGACTGTTACGACCACCCCGCCTCCCTCTCGGCGGCCAAGCTGCTTGGGCCAGTCAATTGCCTGATGGTCGAGATCACGGACCGTGGCGCAGATACCGTGTTTGGCCCGATCGCGAATTCAGGCCTCCCAACCGGCCCAGGGCAACTGATCTTTAGGCCCGAGGCGGCGCAGCTCGCTGCCAACGGGGTCAGCGCGCGCGTGCTTGCCAGCCGCTTTGCTGGCGCGCAAACCCACCTGACCCTGGCCATTGATGGGCCACAGCAGATCTTGGCCTGTGTTCCGTCTGATCACGCGCCAAGACAGGGCGAGACGGTAACTATAGGGCTAGACACCGCCCAGGTGAGCTTGGTTCCAAGCCCAAAGTAATCTTTGGTTAAGCCTAACAATACTTAATAAAATCAGGGAACTAGATTAACCGAAATTTTTATAGTCTTTACTATATTGCACGCCAGTTTTGGATTCTAACCATCCGAGGGCGTTATGAAATTTGGTTTGGCACATGTCTTTTTTGGCCTGGCTTGTCTAGGCTCAGCCCCAGCCCTTGCAGAGGATGCGCCAAAGGCTCTGAGCTTTTCGGCCAGCGCGACCGCTGAGGTCTGGAGCAATCTTAAGGGCGGTGTTGAAACCGGATCGGTCGGCCTGACCATGGCTGATGCAACCCTGGCCCTTGATGGCGCAGCTTTTGGCCAGTCGGGCCTGACCGGTGAGCTGAGCATGGTTGCCACCAATGGCAATAGCTTGAGCGCCATGATTGGCGACCTGCAAACCGCCAGCAATATTGAAAACGACGGTTCCCTGCACCTTTATCAAGCCTGGGTTCGCCAAGCCATCGGTGAGGACACGGCGATTAAGGCCGGGATCCTCGACCTCAATGCCGATTTTGATACGAATGATACGGCCAGCCTATTTATCAATAGCGCCCATGGCGTCGGGCCGGATATTTCTGGCAGTGGCCTTTATGGCGCTCCGGTATGGCCGCTGGGAACCACCGCGATCATGGTTCAGTCCAAGCTCCGGCCCGATCTGACCGTGCAGGCGGGCGTCTATAATGGTGTGCCGCGCGATCCAGACCATGCCCATGCCTTTGCCGCCATTGGCCATAATCGCGATGACGGCGTGCTCAGTATCGGCCAGGCGGACTGGATCTTTGCTAAGGATGTGCGCGTCGCCATAGGCGTCTGGCATAATTCGGCCAAGCTCACGCCGATCGACCCCGACCAGACCGAAAATGTTTCAGGCCAGACTGGCGTTTACGGCGTCATCGAAGGTCCTATCCCTGGCCTTGACCAGACCAAGGGCTGGATCCGGCTGGGACATGTTGAGGAAAAGGCCTCTGCCTTGTCCGGCTATCTGGGCGCAGGCCTGGTGCGGCAGGGCCTCATCCCTGGTCGGCCCGATGACCTGATTGGCATCTCTGTGGCCCGGGCGCAGCTGAGCAAGGGTGCGCGCCGCGCGGATGAAAACCTCAGCTCTGCCGAGACCGCTTTTGAACTGACCTATGCCGTCCAGATCAATGAGCATTTGGCCATTCAGCCCGACCTGCAATATATCATCCATCCCGACGGCGACCGGACACTGGATGATGCCCTGGTCATTGGTGTGCGATTGGCCGTCCAGCTGCCTTAAGGACCCTGCCCGTGACCGATCCGATTGAGCCCACCCAGCCCGCGCCCAACCTGATGCGGTCACCGATTGAAGACATCATCTTCGCGCAGCTTGCGCTGGTCCCCGCGGGCAAGAGCATAGACCCAGCCGCCGTGGCCAAGGCGCTTGATCCTGAAGGCTGGCGCCGCGCCCTGGGCCAGGTTCGGGCCACAGCTGTCGGCCTAGCGCGCCAAGGCAAGCTGGAAATCAGCCGTCACGGCAAGACGGCCGATCCCAGCACGTTCAAGGGCGTTTACCGGCTAAGACGGCCGACCAAGGCGGACTAGCCGCCGCGCTTCATGGTCTCGCGGGCTATGATCACCTGCTGAATCTGGCTGGTGCCCTCATAGATGCGGAAGATGCGGACGTCGCGGTAGAGTCGCTCAATGCCATAGTCTGCGACATAGCCGGCGCCGCCAAAGATCTGCACCGCCTTATCGGCGACCCGGCCTGCCATTTCAGACGCAAAATACTTCGCCGCTGCGGCTTCCAGCGTGACATTGACCCCAGCATCGCGCTGGCGAGCCGCGTCCATGACCAGGGCCTTGGCGGCCAGGGCCTCGGTCTTGCAGTCGGCAATCATGCCCTGGACCAGCTGGAAACTCGCAATCGGCTGGCCAAATTGCTTGCGCTCGGCGGCATAGGCAACACTGTCCTTAATCAGCCGCTCAGCCACCCCAACACATACCGACGCAATATGCAGGCGGCCGCGGTCCAGGACCTGCATGGCGACCTTAAAGCCCTCGCCCTCCTTGCCGAGAATATTCTCCGCAGGAACCTGGACATTATCAAAGGTCACATCGCAAATATGCGCGCCCTGCTGACCCATCTTTTTTTCCGGCTTGCCAATCGTAATCCCGGGCAGGTCGCGCGGTACCAGAAAGGCCGAAACCCCGCCGCCGCCCTTAATGTCCGGATTGCTGCGGGCCATGACGGTAAACAGGCCAGCCTTATTGGCATTGGTAATATAGCGCTTAGCTCCGTTCATCACATAAACATCGCCATTGCGGATAGCGCGGGTCTGGACGGCGGCGCTATCGGACCCGGCCTCAGGCTCGGTCAAGGCAAAGGAAGTAATGATCTCGCCCGAGGCAATGCCGGGCAGGTATTTGGCCTTTTGCGCCTCGGTGCCAAACATAACCAGGCCCTGGCTGCCAATGCCAACATTGGTGCCAAAGGCCGAGCGGAAGGCGGGGCTGGCACGCCCCAGCTCCATACCGACCAGGCACTCTTCCTCCATATTCAGGCCCAGCCCGCCATATTCGGTCGGGATGGTCAGGCCATAGAGACCCAGCTCGCGCATCTCGGCCAGGACAGCTTCTGGCACCGCATCGTTTTCCGAAACCTCGGCCTCGATCGGGCGCAGGCGTTCGGCGACAAAGCGGCCAATCGTGTCGATCAATTGGTTGCGGGTATCCAGGTCCAGGGCCATTGGGGCGTCCTCTAGCATTAGCGATCTGGGCCTGGACCGAGCACCTGTTGCAAAACGGGGCTTGGAATAAGACCGCAGATATGTGATCGCCATCAACCTAGATCGATACGGCAAAAGGTGCAAACCCATGGATGGCGCAAATCACGAGGGCATGAACCCGCCCGAGCTGGTCACTGAGGGTGAATTTGCCGGCTGGCAAAGCTGGAAGGGCAATGATCCCTTCGAAGACCAGAGCGGTCCGTTCTTTTTCAAGGTCCGCGACGATGGCTCGGTCTTGTGCGCCTTTCGCGCCGAACACAAACACATGAATGGCGGCGGCTTTATGCATGGCGGCTGCATGCTGACCTTTGCCGATTTCTCCCTTTTTGCGATTGCGCATAAGGAGCTGGAAGGCACCCATGCCGTCACCGTCTCCCTAAACGGCGAATTCATCGGCCCGGCCAGCATAGGCGACCTGATTGAGGCGACCGGCGAAGTGGTCAAGGCGGGGGGTTCGCTGATCTTTCTGCGCGGGATCGTCTCGACCGGCGGCAAACCAATCCTGACCTATTCGGGCATGGTGAAGAAGATCAGGCGGCGGTAGGTCGGGTTTGCTTAGTGACCGATCAGGTGGAGGTGATCTTGCCCATGGTGAACGGCATCGGTCACCAGCCTGCGATCCAAACTCGCCAACTTTCCACGATTGGCCAAGGCTAGGGCCAAAAGATAGGTATCGGTGATCTGGCCAGCGCTAAGCAGTCGCTCTGGTCGAACTTGCCGGTTGCCTACCAGACTGATGGAATCTGGCCAAAACACATGACCTTCCAAACTTCTCAACCCGACGACCATCTGCGCAACCTTGGCCGGTGATCCAGGTGAGTTTGGGTATTTTGGGCTGCCCAATATCCGCAGGACGCCATTTTCAGTTAAAGGACAGGTTGCCCAGGCGGTTTTGCCAACAGTTTCAAACCAGTCGTGAGCAAGGTCGTGGTGAACATGTTCTGTATCGATCAAGGCGATCAGTACATTCACATCCAGCAAGTAGCAGGTCACGATAGCTCGTCGCGTAGCAGGTCACGATAGCTCGTCGCGTAGCTGGTTAACAACTTCGAGCGTTACGGGCTGAGATTTTGAAGTCTTCTCGAGCAGCGGTATGCCGTTTCTAGTTTTTGGTGCAGGGCCTTTAGGGACGAGACCACTTCTGGCCAGGTCAGATATGACTTCGCCTAAACTTCGGCCCTGCTGATGGGCAAGACCTTTCGCCGCAGCCAGGACATCATCATCAAGCGTAAGCGTTGTGCGCATTGAACTGCTCCGCAACATCAAACATCGCGCATCATACATCAGATGAGAATTTTCGCAAACGTCCCTCACTGACTTGGCGAATGCGGTCGTCCGGCCTAACCTCTGATGCGAACCAAAGAGGGACGATCGTGACCGTATTGCGCATACTCCTGGCGGGCCTGGCCTTAGCCGCGCTAGCCGCCTGCAGCCCGGCCAAGGCGCCGCAAGCCCCGGCGGGCCAGACCGAGATTCGCTTTGCCACCGATTGGCGGGCCCAGGCCGAGCAGGGCGGGTTTTACCAGGCCCTGGCGACCGGCGAATATGCCAAGCGCGGGCTCAAGGTCACGATTTTACAAGGCGGCCCGGCGGTCAATGTGCCCCAGCTGCTGGCCTCGGG
>JBILKO010000088.1:0-10425 GCA_044376615.1 Caulobacteraceae bacterium | reverse complement strand
AGATCTTTAAGGGCGAATTGTCTAGCCCGCGAAAGCTGGCCCTGCCGCTTGTGGCTGCCCTTGGCGGCATGGTTGGACCCGCCCTGGTCTATCTGGTGATTAACCTGATGCCTGGTGGTTCGATGCGGGGCTGGCCAGTACCCGTTGCGACCGATATCGCCTTTGCCTTGGCCATATTGGCGTTGGTGGGGAAGGGCTTGCCGTCATCCTTGCGGCTTTTCTTGCTAACCTTGGCCATTGTCGATGATCTTGGCGCTGTGGTTCTGATTGCCGTGCTGTTTACCAGCCAAATCAATCTTGCTGCAGGGCTCGGTGCCTTGGCCGGGCTTATTGGCCTGGCCCTAATCGGGCGCTGGCGGCGCGCGCCCTTGCTGTTTTACGCGGCGGGCCTAGTGGTGGTTTGGGCCTTTACCTTGAAATCAGGGATCAATACCTCTCTGGCCGGCATAGCCTGCGCCATGCTTGTTCCGGTTCGGCCACGAAAGCTGGGACAAGAAAGCCTGCTGACCTTGTTCAATACCAAGCTCCACCCCTATGTCGCCTATGCAATCTTGCCAGCCTTTGCTTTTACCGCAGCAGGCTTTCGACTGAATGATCTTTCGCCGTCTGACCTGGTCGCGCCGATTCCGCTGGGGATCGCGGCAGGGTTGTTTATCGGTAAGTCGGTCTTTGTATTTGCTGCTATCGTCCTTGCCATCCGCCTTGGCCTTAGCCGCCGTCCCCATCTTGCCAGCTGGCTGGATCTGGCAGGGGTCAGTGTTCTTTGCGGTATCGGATTTACCATGAGCCTGTTTATTGGGGCTCTAGCGTTTCCCGCCGACCAGGTCCTGGTTCAGTCGCAGATTCGCCTTGGGGTCATTGCTGGTTCAATCATTTCAGCAATTGTCGGCTTCGTTTTGCTCAAAATTTCGGCAAATATCAGGCGCAATTTGGCCATAATTGATCCATAGCGAGCAATTTGTGTCGTTTTCAGGCCACAGGTTGAAATCAATTTGCATTATTGCTGCGAGTTAAGTTGCAGCCTCAGCGTCCCTTCCTATCTAAAATGGCAATGCCCAACCCACTGGTTGAGAATTGGGCCTAACCCGCAGCCCTCCCCAAAGTTGCTGCGCAGATCAGGGAAACACATGTCCATCGCTTCTACCCTAAAATGCACCGCCTCCGTCATTGCCTTGTCGATGTTCGCGACGGCTACCTTCGCGCAAGAAGCGCCGCAAGGCGTCGATGAAATCGTCGTCACCGCCCAAAAGCGCGAGCAAAGCCTGCAGGACGTGCCGATCGTCGTCACCGCCCTTCCGCAAAAGCTGCTGCAAGACGCGGGCGTTAAGGACATTAAGGACCTGACGATCCTAACGCCAGGCCTGATGGTCACCTCGACCTCCAACGAAACCATCACCACAGCCCGTATTCGTGGCATCGGCACCGTCGGTGACAACCCCGGTCTAGAATCTTCGGTCGGCGTGGTCGTCGATGGCGTCTATCGTCCGCGCAATGGCGTCGGTTTTGGCGACCTAGGCGAACTGGAGCGAGTTGAAGTCCTGAAGGGTCCTCAAGGCACCCTGTTCGGCAAGAACACCTCGGCTGGCGTCATCAACATCATCAGCGCCGCGCCAAAGTTCACCTTCGGTGCCAATGGCGAACTGACCGTGGGCAACTATGGTGCCGTCGGCGGTTCCGCCGCCGTGACCGGCCCGATCATCGCAGACAAGCTGGCGGGCCGCCTCTATGTGGCCAAGCGCCAGCGTGACGGCTTCTATGATGTACGCACCGTCAACGGTCCGCGCACCGAAAAGGAAGACGCCAACCAGGACTTCTACAGCGTCCGTGGCCAACTGCTGGCCACCCCGTCGTCGGACCTGGACTTCCGCCTGATCGGCGACTTCACCAAGCGCGACGAAAACTGTTGCGCCGCTGTGCAGGTCGTCCGCAACCCTGTGCGTCAGGGCTTTATCGATAACCTGGCGGGCGGTGCTGGCACCCTATCCCCACTGAACCCCGGTTCGCGGATCGCCTATTCCAACCGCAGCACCTCGCAAAAGATCGACGACAAGGGTGTGTCACTAGAAGCCAACTGGACAACCCCATGGCTCGGCGGCGCAAAGCTGACCTCGATCTCCGCATGGCGCGACTGGAAGACTGAAAACGGCCAAGATTCCGACTTCTCGGGCGCGGACGTCTGGTACCGTCCCGCCGATGGCTCGAACTACACCCAGTTCGAACAATTCAGCCAAGAGTTCCGTCTGGCCGGTCAAGCCGACAAGCTCAACTGGCTGGTTGGTGTCTTTGCAACCAACGAAAAGCTGTCTACAGGTCAACGCCTGTTCTTCGGTAATGACTACCGCAAGTATTTCAGCCTCATCGCCTCCGGTGGCCTGAGCCAGAACGCCCTGCCGTCCGTCTATTACATCCCCGGCACGGGCCAGTCGGACTCGCACGAACAAGAGTCGAAGGGCATCGCCTTCTTCACCAACAACTCCTATCAGGTGACGGACAAGTTCGAACTGACCGGCGGCCTACGCTACACCAACGAAAAGAAGACGCTGGACAGCAGGTACCGCAACACCGGCGCAGGCTTGGGCTGTTTTGCCCTATCGCTCTGCCTGCCCTGGACCGATCCGGCCTTCAACAACGTCAATGCCAGCCAGTCGCGCACCGAGCGTGAATGGTCGGGCACGATCAAGGGCGTCTATCGCTTCACCCCTGAAGTGATGACCTACGCCTCCTATGCTCGCGGCTATAAAGCCGGTGGCTTCAACCTCGACCGTGCGCGGACCCTGGTTTCGGCGACGGTCCCGTCCTACTATGTGATCAACACCAAGACCGACTTTGCCGGCGAATTCGTCGACAGCTTCGAACTGGGCACCAAGACCACACTGCTCGACCGGTCCTTGCTGCTCAACGCATCCCTGTTCCACCAGAAGTTCACAGACTTCCAGCTGAACGCCTTCACCGGCATCAGCTTCATCGTCACCTCGGTGCCGGAAGTGGTCTCTCGCGGTCTGGATACAGATTTCGTCTGGTTCACCCCGATCAAGGGCCTGAATGTCCAGGGCGGCATGACCTATGCCGAAACCCAGTATGGCAAGTTCGTCGTGCCTGCCGGCGCTTCGCCGCGCCTGCCCGGCACCCGCCTGTCCTTCGCGCCGCTCTATTCCGGCTCGCTGGCCACCAGCTATGAACGCGCCATCGGATCGGGCCTGGAACTGCGCACCAGCCTGAGCGCCAAGTATACCTCTTCCTACAATACCGGTTCGGACCTCAATCCGAAGAAGGTGCAACCTGGCCTGACCGTCCTGAATGGCCGCGTCGGGATTGGCTCGGACGATGGTCGTTGGACCGCCGAACTGTTCGGTCTAAACTTGACCGACGAAACCTATTATCAGGTCGTGTTCGACGCCCCGCTGCAGAACGTCACCGGCGCTGCGCCTGTTGACGCTCTGAACGCCTTCATGGGTGCCCCGCGCACCTATGGCGTGACCCTGCGCGTCAAATACTAGGTCTTTCAGACCCAGCTAATAAGAGAGGCGGCCCGGAGCGATCCGGGCCGTTTTTTGTATGTCGGGCTTGAACCGCCTAGGTCCAATCCACATTCGGTGGGGAGACATTCTGGTGCTTCGGTAGGCTCAATATGGGGAGTGCGACCCCTGCCCCCTTCCGCCTTCCCCGCGAAGGCGGGGACCCAGACCCTTTCGCACGCCCTGTAACCCACACACTGGATCCCCGCCTTCGCGGGGAAGGCGGTGGAGGGTGACCGGGGACGTGACTGGCTGCCTGTTTGTTGGACACCGGGATTGGCTAAATCAACCTAGCCCAACTGCGCCTTCAAGGCATTGGTTAGGTCGTCATAAGCCAGCAAGACGGCCGGCGAGACCGCGACCAGATTATAAAAGCCGTGAATAAAACTTTCATAATGATGATGCTCAACCTCGACCCCCGCCTCGGCCAGGGCCTTGGCATAGGCTGTGCCCTCATCGCTGAGTGGATCAAAGCCTGCCGTTGAGACAAGGGCGGGTGGAAGACCCGTCAGGGTCTTCACGTCTAGAACCGAAACGCGGGGGTCATTGAATGGCTTTCCGTTGCCAAAAAGGGCATCGCGGAAATAGATCATCCCCGCCTTGGTTAGGAAAAAGCCGTCCGCCAGCCGGTCCATGGACTCAAAAGTCTTGGTAAAGGTCGTGACCGGATAGAGCAGGGCCTGCATGGCCAGTTTGTGGTGGCCCTTGTCCCTCAGGCTGATGGCGATCGAGGCCGACAGATTGCCGCCTGCTGAATCGCCGCAGGTAGCGATCTTGGCCGGGTCAAACCCAATCTCGCTGGCATGGTCAAAGGCCCATTCGGTCGCTGACAGACAGTCGTCATGCGAGGCTGGGAAGGGATGTTCAGGCGCGAGCCGATAATCGACCGCCAAGATCCTATAGCCCGTCGTCGCCACAAGACGGCGACAGACCCGGTCATGGGTATCGAGATCGCCAATCACCCAGCCGCCGCCATGAAAGAACACAATCCCTGGCGTCACGTCCGGCGCACCCCTGGGCGTATAGAGCCGCACCGGAATCGGACCGGCGAGGCCTGGGACCGTGAAATCGCGGATGTCGCTCGGGGCCACAGCCGGTTCGTCACCAAAATCAAGGCTGCGATAGACCTCGCGCGCTGCCTCTGGTGGCAGGGTTTCGAGGCCCGGCGCGCCAGCGGCCGCCGTCGCCTCCAGCATGGCTTTAAAATAGGGGTCGAGCATGGAACTATCCTTTTAGGCTAGGGTCATTGGACAAAATCAAAAGCTGATCACACCGGGCATAGGCTCGGCGGTAAAAAGGCTGGCCACCAGGTCCGCGCGCCGCTCTAGGGTCGCGCGTTGATTGACATAGCCCTTATCGGTGATCTCGCCGCTATCGATAGAGGGCGGCTCGGTTAGGATGATCAGGCAACCAATACGGCGCGATGACCCCCCGGCCCCGGCATTAAAGGCCAAAATCTTGTCCTTTAGGATCGCGGCGAGCTTTTCGAGCGGTGATCCAGGCGCTGGATCAGCCGCCAGGGTTTGCAGCGCCGCCACAGACGGCCAGACCATGGTGCCAATAAACGGCTTGTCCTGCCCCGCAATCACCGCGTCCTGGATATAGGGGCTGCAGGCCGCAACCAGGTCGGGGCGCAGGGTTCCGACTGAGACCCAGGTGCCGCTATCGAGCTTGAAATCCTCGGTCACCCGACCGTCGAACAATAGACCCTTGGCCGGATCGGCATCATCAACGAATTTGGCGGCATCGCCCAGCTTGTAAAAGCCTTCTTCGTCAAAGGCCTCAGCGCTCTTGACCGGATCATTGTGATAGCCGCAGGTCACGGTCGGGCCCTTGACCCGCACCTCCATCTTGCTGCCATTCGGCACCAGTTTCAGGGTAATCCCCGGCAGGGGTAGGCCGACCAGGCCCACGCGCTCGGTCTGCCAATGCACAACCGTAATGCCTTGGGTCTCGGTCGCCCCATACATGGTGGTCAGGGCAATGCGGTGGCCGGTCTCGGCAATGGCCAGGGCCTGCATCCGGTCATAGACATCATTAGATAGGGTCGCGCCGCCATAGCCCATATAGCGCAGGTTCTTGAAGAAGGATTTGCGTAAGGCTGGATCGCGCTCCATGGCATCGGCCAACATGGAAAAGGCGATCGGGGCTGAGCCAAACACAAAGGGCGAGACGTCGTACAGGTTCTTGATCGTCGTCTCAAACAGGCCCGGGATCGGCTTGCCCTCGTCCAGATGCAGGGTCCCGCCGGCCCATAGGTTGGCGTTAAAGCCGATATTACCGGCGGAGATATGGCTCCAGGGCATCCATTCCAGGCCTTGCGGAATCTCGTCTGGGGCCTGGGGCTCGCTGCGCAGACCTTCTTGACCCGCGATCACGGCCGCCATCATGGCATGGGTCTGGGGCACGCCCTTAGGCATGCCGGTTGAGCCAGAGGTGAATAAATACTTGGCCACGCGATCGGGCGTCAGGGCGGCAAAAGCGGTCGCTAGGCTGGCCCCCGGCGCGGTCGCCTTGACCTTGGCCAAGGGGATGGCGCCCTCACCCGTGCCGTCGCCGGTGACCAGGATCAGGCCCGGATCAATCGCCCGCAAGGTCGAAATAGCGGCGGCAAACATCTCGCCCGACTGGGCAAACACCACCTTGGGCGACAGCGTGGCATGAGCGTGTTTGAGCTTACCGTGATCGGTGGAGATCAGGCTATAGGCAGGGCTGATTGGCGCCACAGGCACACCGGCCGTATAGCCGCCAAGCGTCACCAGGGCATGATCGACCGAATTGGCCGATAGGATCAGAACGCAATCCTCTGCGCCTAGCCCCTGATCGAGCAGCCATTGACCAATGCCATCCACATCGCGTTTGGCCTGGCCATAGGTAACCCCGCCCCAGGGCCCGTGGCCAGGCGCGCGCTGCAAGATATAGGGCCGGTCTGGATGGGCCTTGGCCTTTTCGGCGAGGAGATGTGCAATCGTAAAGGGGCGGTTTCCAGGTTCATAGGCCGACCGGATCAGGACCGCGCCATCGGCCCGGCGCTCGACCTCAACAACTGGCCCCTTCATGGGCAGGGGCTTGAACGGCGGCAAGGCATTGCCTCCCCGCCCAGCACCATCGGCTGGGGTCATGCTGCGTCTCCTCCAGATAGGTTATCATTGTTTTCTTGGAGACTACGCCATGCACGCGCCGCGTCAAATGGCTTGAAGGGGTGGTGGTAAGCTTGTCACTTGCAGGGCCATTAAGGCCGATCTTTTTAGCCGGTTGCGGCTGCGGCTTGCGACACATATCGGGCTACAGAAATCTTATCCTCCTGCGCACGCGCCTTAGCGATGACAAAGCTATTTTGCATCCGCATCAAGGTATCCATCGATACGCCAAAGGCCTTTTCAACCCGCAAGGCCATTTCAGGTGACAAGGCCGCGCGTTCGTTCAAGACCGCCGATAGGGCCGGACGCGTGACGCCTAATATGCTGGCGGCCTGAGTGATGGACAGGCCTTCCGCCTCAATAATCTCGCATTTGATAAAACTACCGGGATGGACCGGCATTTTCATACGAATGCCCGAATGGGTGCTCATGGCCAACTCCTAGTGATAGTCTTCAAAATTTAGATCAATGATTTCAATCTCGTCGCCGTCGATCAGAAAGGTCAGTCGCCAATTCTTGGTGACAAACAAGCTCCAAGTCCCCTTACGGTCGCCCGACAGACGATGCGCTTTCCAACTCGGCACAGACTGCAGCTCGCGCTCGTATTGCATGTCTTGAAGGAACGAAATCATTCGCCGCAGTTTTCCAACGACAGCAGGTTGAACCGCACTGGCATCATCGTCCTCGATTAGGCGGCGCAAGCCTTTATGGATGACGTTCCTGATCTTCATAACCCAGGATGATCTCCAAAGTGTAAACTGTCAAGCTACGCTTTACGCCAACCTGACTAGCTCCGGCACAACCTCTCGAAACTGGAAAAAGCCCTTGGTGGCGTGGGGCCAAGCGGTGGTGTCCCAGGCCCTTGGTAATTCTGCGATCTGGACGCCCAAGGGCTCAAGCTTGCGCCGCGCGGCGGCCAGACGCTCGGCGACCGGGCCTTGCGGCGCTTGGGCGGTGACGATCTGCTTTAGGCCATTGTCCCTGGCCCAGGCCTCGAGACTGCGCACCCAGTCGCTATCGTCCAGCCTTTGCGCAGGCGTACCAAACAGCGCTTCGGCACGGCTAAGACCGTCGGCCATGGCGCCCTGGGTAAAGCTGCGCGCAATTTCGCCCGTATCGATGGGCGAGCGCAGGTCGATGGCCGAAAGGCCTGCAGCTGCGGCAATATCGCGGGGGCTCCAGGCCCAGCTCTCAGGATTTAAGTCTTCATCGGTCAGCAAGACGCCGGTTTTCAGACCTGGATCAAAGGCGACAGGCGGAACCAGGGGCTGGACCTCGCCAATATCGTCCCAGTTCAGAGGCCGGGCATTATAGTCGATATATTTGCGCCTCGGATTAAACCGCCCGCCGGTAAAGGCGAGGATATTCTCCACGGTCGCCAGATAGTGTTTGCCTTGGGTATGCAGCCCCGCAACCCAGCGCCAGGACAGAGTATTGGACGCCGCATCGCCATCGACCAGGTGGCGCAGGAAAAAGTCGGCTCCCAGCTCCCACGGCAGACGCAGCGAGAAGATCCAGATCGAGGCAAACCACATCCGGGCATGATTGTGCAAATAGCCGGTCTGGCGCAGCTCATGGGTCCAGGCATCAAAACAGTCTATGCCAGTCTGACCATCCACCGCCTCGTCAAACGCCGCCAAAAGGCTGGGTGAGTTTTCCATGGCCCGCACCCGCCGGGTCACGGCCAGCCTGTAGTCGCGCCAGACCTGGGGCCTTTGTTCTATCCAGCCCTTCCAATAGGTGCGCCAAGCCACCTCATGCAAAAACGCCCGCGCCTCGCTTTCGAGATGCTGACCCAGCACAGCGCGGCAGACCTCGGCCTCGGTGATCAGGCGATGGCGGATATAGGGCGATAGGCCCGATATGTTCTGGCGCCTATCAGGCCCCCAGTCATAATTGCGCTCAAAGGCATAGGCCTTACCGGCGCGAGGTATGAAATCCGCCAGCCTGGCCAGACCGGCGGCGCTGCTGGGGACAAAATCGAACGACAGAGTCTCTTTGGGCGGTTCAAGCGGAGCGGGATCTGACATGCCCCAGTTCTAGGCGATTGCCGCTGCCTCGGCCAGACCTTGCCAACCATCGGCGTTTCGAGCTTTAGTCTACTGTACCCACATTGAAAACGGACCTTTCGCGTCAGACCGACAGGGGGCTGAGTTGGAACACTTCAGGCAAATGCGGGTAGTCGGCATAATTGGTGTTTTATTCGGAGTACTGCTGTGCGGGCCGTGTGCTGCCGAACAAGTTTCATCGCAGGGAAAGACAATACATGCTCTGCCGTCCTTAATAGCCTACCCTGTACTCCGCCTTGACGGCAGCGTGATTGACGCAAGCCTCTCCGTGCCCGCTAGCAGAAAATCTGCAACCGTTTTGGTGTTACAAGGCTCAAATTGCGTTTCGGAGCGGGACAGCCTTTCAAGCCTGGTAGAGCCTTGGCGTAACCGCTACGCCTTTCTCTATATCGAAAAGCCTGGCCAATCTTCGACCAGTGATCGCTGCTCGCCCGAATATCTTGCACGAAACACGATTGACCAGAGGATGTGGGACATACTTCGTGTTGTTCAGAAGCTTCGTTCCGAGCCTTGGTGGAACCATAAACTATACGTGATTGGCGGGTCAGAAGGTGGCCTGATGGCAGGTCTTACCGCAGCCAATATACCCGAAACACGTCGCGTAGCCATTTTGTCCTTCGGCGGCGGACTCACTATGGGCGAGTGGTGGCCTAAGATTGCAGCAGCGGGCGTCAAAAAGGAAACTGGGTCGGAGGCTGCCGCCGCGGCGGAACAGGCCGATGCGGTGGAAACCTTTCAACGGGCTCGCATGTCGCCCAGCCATGCCGAAATCTATGACGGTGATGGCAATACTCTGGCCTGGTGGGCCTCTATAATTGATATCCGCCTTCAGAACACCCTGTTGGACTTATCAATTCCCATCTTAATCGTACACGGTGAGGCTGATGAATTCGCACCGATCGAAGGCGCTCGTTTGGTCGCAGACGCCTTTCAGAAACAAGGAAAACGAAATCTAGCCTTTAGGGAATTGCCAAAACTCAACCACAGTTTTGCCGACGCAAATGGTCATTCGTTTCTCGAGAGCACATATACGTCCTCACTTGAATGGCTGCTCGACCACCGACAAGATTGACCGAGCCTAGCCAATGCCGCAAGTCTTGACCGACAGGTCCCACAGCTTGTCGGCGGCATCGCCATCCAAGGCCCAGGGCTCGACCCCGACGAATCGGACATCTTTTTGGCCTGGAACCGCCTGAGCGCAGTTTTCCAGATAGAGCCCGCCAATGCCCTTCAATTCTGGCCCAACCGCGGCCCAGATTGAGGTCGAGGCCCCTTGCTCGGTGGTTTTAAAGCCGTCGGCGACCTTGCCTGCCTCGTCCATCCAGCCCATGGCGATCATTTCTTCGCGCGGCAGGTGGCGCTGCAGCGGGGTCATAATGCCGCCCGGCATGACGGCATTGGCAATGACGCCGCGATCCTTAAACCGCTTGTGAAAACCAACGGCGAACAGGCTATTGGCGGTCTTGGCCTGGCCATAGGCCTGCCATTTTAGATAGGGCCGGGTGCGATAATGCGGGTCGTCGAAATCGACCGGCGACATGCGATGGGCGATTGAGGATAGGGACACTAGACGGCTTTCGCTGCCCGAGGCCTTAGCGCCCTTTACCAGCCCATCAGCCAATTGCAGAGTGAATAGGTAATGGCCAAAATGATTAGTGCCGATCTGCATTTCCAGATCATCGACCGTATAGGTCTGGGGAC
>JBILKO010000021.1:0-29047 GCA_044376615.1 Caulobacteraceae bacterium | reverse complement strand
ATGTCATAGCGGCTAGGCACCACCGTATCGGGCAGAACCTGACGCGCACTTGCCACGACTGGCTTTGAAGGTGCGGAAATTGCAGGATTGCCGCCAAGTGCGCAAAACCATGCCAGGCTTGCGGCCGTCATCCAGACAGAACGCTTCGAGATCACATTCATTTGACGCATAACATCCTCTACCCGCTTGGCGATTATTGAGCCCTAGGCCTAGCCAAGATCAGGCCGCCGATCAATAACTAGGTTTTACGCGACCTTGGAACCTAGAAGGTCTTGCGCCATCTTGGAGCTCATGAACGGTTTTCAACTTCTTCCTGGCCGCCTCGATGGCAAGGCCCAGAGCGATCTGGTCGCAGAGCTCGAAAAGATTGTCACGGCAGCGCCCCTTTTCACCCCCGTAACGCCGGGCGGTCAGCCGTTTTCGGTGCGCATGACCAATTGCGGCAGCCTTGGCTGGGTCTCGGATCGCGCTGGCTATCGCTATCAGGCCCATCATCCGGTCACGGGCCAGGCCTGGCCGCCCATACCCGAGGCCCTGCTTGATCTGTGGGCTGAGCATGTCGATGCGCATGTTCCGCCCGATGCCTGTCTGATCAATCTTTATGGGCCAGGCGCGCGCATGGGCCTGCATCAAGACCGCGATGAGGCTGATTTTGGCTTTGGCGTCTTGTCGGTTTCGCTAGGCGATACGGCCGTGTTTCGCATTGGCGGCACCAAGCGCGGCGGCAAGACCCGCTCTGTGCGCCTCAGCTCTGGCGATGCCTGTATCCTTGCTGGCGCCGATAGGCTGGCCTTTCATGGTATAGACCGGGTCATCAGTGGCAGTTCACAACTGATTTCTGGCGGCGGCCGGATAAATCTGACCCTTCGCAGGGCCCGCCCGGCATGACATGGTTGGCAAAACATATGGCTGCCTTAACCGGCCAATAGATTAGGGAAACCGCCCAATGACCATTTTGACCCGCCCAGAAGGCTCGGAGCCGCAAGACTTTCACCTGTCGCGCCGTGGCGTAGCGAGCCTGTTTTTTGCCGGCTTTGCCGTCTCAGCGCTTTCCGCTCAGGCCGAGCCGATCGCCACGGACACGGCTGGCCTGATCACCAGCGATGAGCTGATTCCGGCCACAGATCTCCCCTTGCCCGCCTATGTCGCCAGGCCCAACGCCAAGGGCCGGTTTCCCGTCATAATCGTCGTGTCAGAAGTTTTCGGCATTCACGAATACATCCGCGATACCTGCCGCAGGCTGGCCAAGCTCGGCTATGTCGCTGTAGCGCCTGCCTTTTTTCACCGTGCCGGTGATCCTGCGCCGCTCAAGGATTTTAAAGCGATCCAGAAAATCGTCGAGACCGCGACCAATGACCAGGTTCAGGGCGATCTGGCGGCATGCCTTGCCTGGCTCAAGGACCAACCCTTCGCTGATCGCCGCGTCGGGATTACAGGCTTTTGTTGGGGCGGGGCCGTGGTCTGGATGGCGCTTGCCAAGTTTAAGGCGTTTCGCGCCGGTGTGGCCTGGTATGGCCGCCTTAGCCATCCGCCCGCAGGCCAGTTCCTGGGCAATGAGGACCGTCCTTGGCCGCTAGATGTGGTGGCAGACCTTAAGGCACCGGTGCTAGGCCTTTATGCCGGCAAGGATAGGGGCATTCCCCTGACTGATGTCGAGGCCATGAAGACGGCGCTAAAAGCGGCCCATAAGCGCGGCAGCGATATCATTGTCTATCCAGACGCCCAGCACGGCTTTCATGCCGACTATCGCGAAACCTATGATGCCGCCGCCGCCGCGGATGGGTGGCAACGCCTGCTGACCCATTTTGCCAATAATGGCCTAAAGCCCAAGACGTTTAAGCCCGAGGCCTGAAGGACCTTGGCACGATTGGTCTAGGCCGTAACTGGCGTTTTCGGACGGCCACCCTTAAGGCCATTATCCCGGGCAGCTTTGGCCTTGGCATCGGAGCGGGACTGCCCGCCGCGAGCCCCCATACTGCGCGCCATCCAAGATTTGGATCCAAACACGCCTTGTAAAAGGCCGGGTACAAACAGGTCTGCGTCAATATCTGGCCAATGCAAGCCGTCGCCGGACGGGCTGATCTCGATGCGCGATAGCTGATCGGGCGTGGCTTGTTCTAGGCCCTGAGCCAACCTTGGCGGAAACATAAGCTGGAGGCCGCTATCCAGACGAATAACAATCTGCGCGCGGCTGCGGTCATAGCGGGCACGCACGGCCCTGGGCAGGCCGTCATGGTCGCTAAGCCTACGGGCCTCGGCAGCTATTCGGTCAGGGTCGGTAATGGTCATGTATTCGCTCCCATTGCGCCAAAAGCTGAGCCCGTGCCGTCTTGAGGGCTTCAGCGATTCGATTCAGCTGTGCCGTGCTGAAGCCTTGGCTTGTTCGCAATATCACCCCGTCCTCGGTCCCGATCAGGTTGAACACAGCCTCAGCGCCCGCGCCCAAGACATGCACGTGCGGCGGCCTATGGTCGTTTGGATAGATCACGACCCTCAGACCCCCTATGCGCAAAACCGTCGGCACGGATCACCCTATCAAAAACCCAAGCGCTTGGGAAGACGGAGGCTAGGCCTTGGTATCCAAAGATCCACCGGCATCGGACTCGTCATGAGCATAAGGGTTTGCCGCCTTGGCTTCGCCCGAGGCCTTGGACGCCACCGCCACCATCGCTGGGCGCACGACGCGGCCAAACAGCTCATAGCCCGGTGCCAGAACCTGTAGGACGCAGCCCGGACCGACATCGGTTGCATCCTGTTCCATCATGGCTTGATGCTGGTGAGGGTCGAACTTATCGCCCTTGGCCGGATCGAGCCGCTTTATTCCGTTGCGTTCAAACGCCCCAGCCAGGTCCTTTTCGGTCATCTCAATGCCGAGCACGAGATTCTTCACGGCCCCGTCCAGGCCTTCACGCGGCATGGCCTGCAAGGCCCGGCCCAGATTATCCGATACGCCAAATAGGTCCTTGGCAAATTTCTGGATCGCATAGGCGCGCGCATCATTAATCTCGCGCTCCGTGCGGCGGCGCAGATTCTCAGCATCAGCCGCATAGCGCAGGATCTGCTCCTTCAGGCCCGCGATCTCGGCCTGCAAGACCTCGACCTCAGACGGGCCCTGCTCCTGCTCAGTCTCGGCCCCAGGCTCAAGATCTAGATCGGAAATGGCGGCGGCATCATCAGTCATCAACAAACTCCTTAGGTATCCAATAAACGCCCGATCATTTTAGCGGTATAATCCACCAGCGGAATGACACGGGCATAGTTCAAACGGGTTGGACCGATCAAGCCGATCGCCCCCACCACTTTTTGTTTTCCCGACATATAGGGAGCCGCAATCACAGCGGAACCCGAAAGTGAAAATAGACGGTTCTCAGCCCCAATAAATATGCTCACGCCCTGGGCCGACTTCACATCGTCCAGAAGGCCGATCAATTGCTCCTTCTGTTCCAGATCGTCAAATAACATCCGCACACGTTCGAGATCTTCCAGCGCTGGGCCCTCGCCAAGCAGCTTGGCCTGGCCCCGGACGATCAAGGCGCGGTTGGCATCATCGCCGCCGCTCCAGGCCGCCAGTCCGTCCTCAACCAGGCGCGCGGCGGCATCATTCAGCTCTCGCCTTGCCCGGTCTAGCTCGCTGCGCATTTCGGACCGGGTTTCCGCCAAGGTGCGGCCAAGCAGACGTGAATTGAGAAAGTTGGAAGCCTCTTGAAGGGCCGACGGCGTGACGCCGGCACGGCGGGTCATGAGCCGGTTTTCAACCGTACCATCTTCGAACACCATGACGGCTAGAGCTTGATCTAGACCGAGCGAGACAAATTCAACATGCTTGACGCCGGCCTCTCGCACCGGTGTCACCACCACGCCCGCGCCGCCCGCTAGGGCCGATAGCATGGCCGTGGCCGCGCCCAGGGCCTCTTCAATACCGCGCCCATGGCCGACCAGACCTGCCTCAATCTCGCGCCTTTCCGCCTCACCCAGATCGCCGACCTCTAAGAGACCGTCGATGAAGAGGCGAAGCCCAGCATGGGTCGGCAGACGCCCAGCACTAGAATGCGGCGCGCCGAGCAGGCCTAAATGGGTCAAGTCATGCATGGTGTTGCGGATCGAGGCTGGCGATAGGTGCACACCGCCGCGCGAGACGGTCCTAGAGCCGACCGGCTCGCCGGTTTCCAGATAGGTCTCAACCACCCGCCGAAAGATATCGCGCGCCCTTTCGTCCAGCTGGGCCATGGACGGGGTCTGCAAGGCGATGGGGCCGATATTGAGAAAATTGGACATGGTTTGGGGTTTCGCATCAAGGCCGTGGACGGCCTGCCTCTTTTCATAGGATAAGCGGGCCAGACGCGGGCGCAAGGCCTGCCAACCCCCCAGGTGGCAATGCATTGCCCCTTAAGCTTGAAAGTATGCCATGCGCCCGTCCGACCGCAGCCCCGATGCCCTTCGTGAAGTGACCTTGGAGACCGGCGTCAATCGCTATGCGGAGGGCTCATGCCTGGTCACCTTTGGCCATACCAAGGTCTTGGTCACGGCCAGTCTGGAAGAAGGCGTGCCCGGCTTTTTGCGCGGTAAGGGCCAGGGCTGGGTGACGGCTGAATATGGCATGCTGCCCCGCGCCACCCATACCCGCGGTCGCCGCGAGGCCGCGCAAGGCAAGCAGTCCGGTCGCACCCAAGAAATCCAGCGCCTGATTGGCCGCTCCTTGCGCGCCGTGACCGACCTTAAGGCCCTGGGTGAGCGCCAGATCTCGGTGGACTGTGACGTGGTTCAAGCCGATGGCGGCACCCGCACCGCCGCCATTACCGGGGCCTGGGTCGCACTGCGCCTGGCGACCCGTTATCTGATGACCGAGGGCCTGATCAAGGCCGACCCGATCTTGGATGTGGTCGCGGCCATTTCATGCGGCGTTTATCAGGACGTGCCGGTCCTGGACCTTGAATATGAGGAAGATTCCAATGCCGAGGCCGATGCCAATTTCGTCCTGACCGGCCAGGGCCAGATTGTCGAGATCCAGGCCACGGGCGAAAAGCGCGGCTTTTCCCAAGGCGAATTTGACACCCTGTTTAGCCTAGCTCGTAAGGGGATTAGCGAGCTGATTACGCTCCAGAAAGCGGCTGTGGGCGACGTCTAGGCCCCAGCCCCCGTCCGCTTTCCCCGCGAAGGCGGGGGAAGATTGGGTATGGGGCTATTCCATCTCTTCATTCAGGGGACCAGGCACAAACACCAAGAGCTCGCCTGGCTGGCAATCGAGTTCACGGCAAAGCGCTTCCAGCGTCGAAAACCGGATGGCCCGGGCCTTGCCGGTCTTTAGGATCGACAGATTGGCTATGGTCACACCGACCCGGTCGGCCAGCTCAGTTAGCGACATACGCCGGTCATAAAGGCGCTTATCGAGGTCAACGCGAATGGCCATGGTCCAGCGCCCCTAAATCGTCAGCTCGGCTTCGCGGCGCAAACGCGCACCCTCGCGAAACACTTCGGCCAGGACAAATACGACCAGGATGGAGAACCAGCCGGACAGGCTGATGGATGGACCGGTCGGGTCAATGCCGGGCACCAGGGCAACCCCGCCAGCCCAAACCAGATAGCGCATGATTTCGAGGCCTGCCAACAGGCCGCCAACCAGGCGCAGGCGGATCACATTATCCGGGTGGAACGGGTCACCGGCGGTCAAGGTGGTAAACACTTTGCGGAGCCGATTTAGGATGATCAGAATGCCTGCGACATAGATTCCAATCGCCGCAAAAATTGCCGCGAGAATGTCGGGACGGGTTAGAACCCGGCTATCCGCGCCATCAATCCGAATGCTCTTGACCATGTCGGGCCCGAGCTGGAAAAGCAGGGCGGCCAAGGCGGCAAGGCCTAGGACCACTGCCAGCACAATCAGTCCATAATAGACCACGTCCAAGATCGTTTTCAGCAGGCTAGAGACTGAGCCTGGTCCCAAGGTGCGCATAGATTTGCCCCATGCTTAAGCAGATTGCGTCGCATTAAGGCTAGGCACATATATTGAATGCGACAAGCGCCATATCGTTTAGCGATATTAAATCTTGTCCATCTTCGCTCAGGCTGGCGGCCGCGTAGTCTCCATAGACGGCCTTTGAGCGACGATCTGATACCAAGCCGCCAGGCTGGGTCGCCCCGCCCGCCAGTCCTGGTGCGCAAATCGTAGGTCCAGATAACCAAGCGCGCAGGCAATCGCGATTTCGCCAATGGTTAGGGTCTGCCTAGCCAACTCGCCAGCCTCAGCCTCCATGACATCAAGCGCAGCGGTGACGGCCTTGGCCTGGTGTTCATTCTCGTCCAGATGCCGATCGCCTTCGGGCCTGCGGTTTTCCATCACCTGGCGCAGGGCCGCATCGCAAAGCCCGTCGCCCAGGGCCTGACGGCGCAGGGCCGTCCAGCGCGCGGGCCCATCTTTTGGAAACTGACCACCACCGCCCAGCGCGTCGATATATTCGCAAATCACCGGCGAGTCATAAAGCACGCTGCCGTCGTCCAGGACCAGGGCTGGGACCTTGCCTAAGGGGTTAACTGTGCGGATCGTGCCCGGCGGCAGGTCCGCAACCGTCACCAGGGTCAGCCGATCGCCCAGGGCATGCTCAATAGCACAAACACGCACCTTGCGCACAAAGGGCGATGTGGGGGAGAAGTAGAGCTGCATCACAAACCATTCCTGAATCGAGGATCCCATGGCCCTGACCTTAGCGCCCGGAACCAAGCTTGTCGCGGCCACACATAATCCTGGCAAGGTGCGCGAGCTGTTTGCCTTGCTCGAGGGCCGGTTTGAGGTGGTTTCCGCTGGCGCCCTTGGCCTAGCCGAACCCGATGAGACCGAGATGAGCTTTGTTGGCAATGCCTTGCTCAAGGCGCGCCATGCCGCCGAGGCTAGCGGCCTGATTGCGCTTGCTGATGATTCTGGCCTGTCGGTCACAGCCCTGGACGGGGCACCGGGGATTTATTCCGCCCGCTGGGCCGGACCCGATAAGGATTTTGGCCAGGCCATGATCAAGGTCGAACAGCGTCTGATCGAGACCGGCGACGATAATCGCCATGCCTGGTTCACCTGCGCCCTGGCCGTGGCCTGGCCGGGCGGCCCCGCTGTCGTGGTCGAAGGGCGGGTGGACGGGACCTTAAGCTTTCCGCCAAAGGGTGAGCGCGGATTTGGCTATGACCCGATCTTTACCTCTCATGGCCATGACCTGACCTTTGGCGAGATGGATCCTGATTTCAAACACGCCATCAGCCACCGGGCCTTAGCCTTTGAACAATTGAAAGCGGCCCTGTTTTGACCCTGCCCGCCCCGATTGGGGTCTATGTGCATTGGCCCTACTGCGCTCGTATCTGCCCCTATTGCGATTTTAATGTTATGCGCGACCGCGGCCACAGCGAGGAACAGGCCGATCTGGTCGAGGCCATATTGACCGATCTGGCCAATCAGGCCGCGCTCTTGGGGCCAAGGCGCCTGGTCTCGATCTTTTTTGGCGGCGGCACGCCATCACTTATGCTGCCCGAAGCCGTCGCGCGGATCATTGCCGCCGCCAAGACCCATTGGCCAACGACTGGTCCAATCGAGATCTCACTCGAAGCCAATCCGACCGACGCCGAATCCGAACGATTTAAAGCCTTTGCCACGGCCGGGGTCGAACGCCTGTCCTTAGGCGTTCAGGCCCTGAATGATGAAGCCTTGGGCTTTTTGGGCCGCAATCATGGGTCAGCTGAAGCCTTGCGGGCCGCGCGGACGGCTAGAGAAATCTTCCCGCGCCTCTCGATTGACCTGATCTATGCCCTGCCTGGCCAGAGCCCAAAGGCCTGGGCGGATGAGCTTGAAGCCGCAGCCGATCTGGGCGCCGACCATATCTCGCCCTATCAATTGACCATTGAGGCAGGCACGGCCTTTGACCGGGCGGTGCGGCGGGGTGTGTTTGCGCCAGCGGACCCCGATTTGGGAGCCACGCTTTATGAAACCAGCCAAAGCGTCCTCACGGCCAAGGGGTATGATGCCTATGAGGTTTCCAACCATGCCAGGGGCCAAGCTGCCCGCTCCCAGCACAATCTGATCTATTGGCGCGGCCAGGACTATGTCGGGGTCGGGCCCGGCGCGCATGGACGGCTGAGCTTTGGCGATGACCGGATCGCCAGTTTCGCGGCCAGCAAGATTGGCGACTATATGGATAAGGTTGTGGCTACTGGGCTTGGCTGGGCCAGCCGCCAGGTCTTGACCCCCGCCGAGGTCGCCGAAGAACGGCTCCTCGCCGGTCTGCGCATTGATGAAGGGGTAGCCTTTGCCGATCTGGCGACCCTGGGCCTTAGCGCCCAGCATCCCCGCGTCCAACAGCTTGCCGAGCTTGGGCTCTTATCCGTCACGAGCGAGCGCATGGTGGCCACATCGGAGGGCCGTGCTGTCCTGGATGCCGTGACCTCGGCTCTGGCGGTTGGTGAGCATAAGGGCTAATTCAGGTGTCTGACCCGCCACAAAGAGTGCCCGCCTTGGTCCCGACCTATCCACCACCAAAGGATCAAGACCTTGCGCCGGGGCTCTATATTGTCGCCACCCCGATCGGCAATTTGCGCGATATCACCTTGCGGGCCTTGGATGTCCTAGCTCAGGCCGACCTGGTCCTGGCTGAAGATACGCGGATTACCGGCAAGCTCCTGGGTGCCTATGGCCTGAAAAAACCGCTGGAACGCTATGACGAGCACGCCGCTGAGCGGGCCAGGCCCAAGATCTTGGCCGCCTTGGCACAAGGCGGGCGCGTGGCCCTGGTTTCCGATGCCGGAACGCCGCTGGTGTCCGATCCTGGCTATCGGCTGGTCAATGAGGTCCTAGAGGCCGGGGCCAAGGTCTGGCCAATCCCTGGTGCCTCGGCCCTGCTGGCGGCCCTCACGGTTGCGGGCCTGCCGACCGACCGGTTCATGTTTGTCGGCTTTCCCCCGACCAAGGCCCAGGCCCGCAGAAGTTTTTTTGAAGACCTGACCGCCGCCCGCGCCACCTTGATCTTTTACGAAAGCGGCCCGCGCCTGGCGGCTAGCCTCGCCGATATGGCGACTGTGTTTGGCCCTAGACCTGCAGCGGTATCGCGCGAACTGACCAAGCTGTTTGAGACCACAATTCGTGGGCCGCTCGACGCCCTAGCCGCTGATCCAAGGCTCGACAGTCCCAAGGGCGAGCTTGTGGTTCTGGTCGGCCCGCCCGCGGAAGAGTTAGCGACCGAGGCCGATGCCGATCTGGCCTTGAGCGAGGCCCTAACCCGCATGGGACCGTCCGAGGCCGCAGCCCAGGTTGCCAAGGCCTTAGGGCTGGATCGCCGCTCGCTCTATCGCCGCGCGCTGGCGCTCAAGGGTGTGTCTTGATTCAGGCCCGATCCCAGCGCGGCACCTTGGCGCGTCAGAGCGGGCGAAGGGCCGAATACATTGCCGCGCTTTGGCTGATCCTAAAGGGCTATCGCATTCTTGGCTTTCGGCTCAAGACACCGCAGGGCGAGATCGACCTTCTGGCCCGCCGCGGCAAGGTCTTAGCGGTCATTGAGGTAAAGTCGCGGCTAAGGCTCGATGATGCCCTCGATGCAGTCAGCCCCGATCAGCGCGAGCGCCTGCACCGCGCCGCCACCATGCTGGCTGCCCGGCGACCCGGCTTGAAAGATCTTGAAGTGCGTCTGGATCTCTTGGCCCTCGCGCCCGGGCGCTGGCCGTGTCATATCCGCTCGGCCTGGAGCGGCAATGCCCCCGCCAAGGGCCAATACTAAGCTGGAGCCAATGTCTATGAGCCTGAAAGTTGCCGTTCAGATGGACCCCATTGAGGGGATCAATATCGCCACCGATACCAGCTTTATGATGATGCTGGAGGCTCAGGCGCGGGGGCACAGTCTTTGGGTCTATCAGCCCGAGCATCTGTCCCAGCAAGATGGCCGGATCTTTGCGCGGGGCCGGTCGGCGGTTCTGCGCGATGAGGTCGGCAATCCCTGTCAGATGGGGCCCATGGAAACGGTCGACCTGTCTGAGATGGATGTGGTCCTGATGCGCCAGGACCCGCCTTTTGACATGGCCTATATTACCGCAACCCATTTCCTTGAGCGGATCCACCCCAAGACCTTGGTGGTCAATAATCCGGCCGAGGTGCGCAATGCTCCGGAAAAGCTGTTTGTCACCGGGTTTGAAGGCCTGCAGCCACCAACCCTGATCACCAGCGATGAAGAAGCGATTTTCGCCTTTCGCGACCAGTATAAGGACATTGTCCTAAAGCCCCTCTATGGCGGCGGCGGCTCGGGCGTGGCGCGGCTGCGCACCGATGATCAAAACTTGGAAGCCCTGCTCGAACTGCACCGGGCCATAAGCCGCGAGCCGGTCGTGGCACAGGCGTTTTTGCCCGCCGTCGAAAAGGGCGATAAGCGCGTGCTCCTGGTCGATGGTGAGCCGGTCGGGGCGATCAATCGGGTCCCCGCCGACGGCCAGGTGCGCTCCAATCTTCGGGTCGGTGGCCGAGCTGAGGCCGTTGAACTGACCAAGCGCGACCTCGAAATCTGCGCGATTATTGGCCCAGAGTTAAAGCATCGTGGCCTGTTATTTGTCGGGATTGATGTGATTGGCGACTATCTGACCGAGATCAATGTCACCTCGCCGACGGGGGCCCAGCAGCTAAAACGCTTTGGCGGCGCCGATGCCGCTAAATTGCTCTGGGATCGGATTGCCTTAATCAAAAATTAACCTTATTCTCTCGGAAATGAACAAAACTCAATTATAGCGATAGCTATGTTCATTTCTTGTTCATAATATGTTCTTGCCTTGATCCGAAAAATCTGCGCACCCTGTGGATAAGTGGGGGTGTTTTGCCATGGTTGCGCGCGTTGTAACGGTCGCGTTTGAGGGGGTTGAGGCCCGGCGGGTCGATGTCGAGGTCCAGATGACCAGCGGCCAGCCCTTTTTCATCATTGTTGGCCTTGGCGATAAGGCCGTCGGCGAAAGCCGCGAACGCGTCCGCGCCGCCTTTGCTGGCCTTGGCCTGGCCCTGCCGGCCAGGCGCATTGTCGTCAATCTGGCCCCGGCGGATCTTCCCAAAGAGGGCAGCCATTATGACCTGCCCATTGCCCTGGCGGTCATGGCTGCCATGGGGGTGGTGCCGCCAGACAGCCTTGGCGGCTGGGCCGTGGTGGGGGAGCTTGGCCTGGATGGTCAGATTGCGCCGATCACAGGGGCCCTGCCCGCCGCCGTCGCCGCCAATGCTATGGGGCTGGGGCTGATTTGTCCGGAGGCATCTGGTCCAGAAGCAGCCTGGGCGGGGGATGTATCCATACTTGCCCCCAGATCGCTCATCGCCCTGATCAATCATTTTCGTGGCAATCAGGTTCTTGGGGCACCGGCCCCCGGCCCCATGCTTGATGGCCCCGGCGTGCCGGACCTCAAGGACGTCAAGGGCCAGGAAGGCGCCAAGCGCGCGCTCGAAATCGCTGCTGCTGGCGGGCATAATCTTTGTTTTGTCGGACCGCCGGGGTCTGGCAAGTCCATGCTGGCCCAGCGCCTGCCAGGCCTCTTGCCGCCCTTGTCCCCGACCGAGCTGCTCGAAACCTCCATGGTGCATTCCGTGGCCGGTCTGATTGCCAAGGGCGGCTTGACCCGTGCCCGCCCATTTCGAGCACCCCACCACTCGGCTTCCATGGCCGCCCTAACCGGCGGCGGGATTCGCGCCAAGCCAGGCGAGGTGTCCCTGGCCCATAATGGTGTCCTGTTTCTCGATGAGCTTCCGGAGTTTAGCGTGCAGGCCCTCGATAGCCTGCGTCAGCCGCTCGAGACGGGTGAGGTGATGGTGGCGCGCGCCAATGCCCATATCCGCTACCCGGCCAAGGTTCAGCTGGTGGCGGCGATGAATCCGTGTCGGTGCGGCCATGGCGGGCTGGGCCGCGGTGCCTGCGGGCGGGCGCCCAAATGCCAGAAAGACTATCAGGGCCGAGTCTCTGGCCCGCTGATGGACCGCATTGATCTTCAAATCGAAATGCCGCCGGTCACGGCCGCCGACCTGGCCCTGCCCCCGCCCGCCGAGGGCTCAGCCGAGGCCGCTGCCCGCGTGGCCCGCGCCCGCGACATTCAAGCCAGCCGGGCGGCAGCACATGATCCAGACAATACCGGCCGCGGCCTCAATGCTGAGGCTCAAGGCGGCCTCTTGGAAAAAATCGCCGCCCTGGATGAGGCTGGCCGTGCCCTACTGACCCGGGCGGCGGAGGCGGGCGGCCTGACCGCCCGGGGCTGGACGAGGACCTTAAGACTGGCGCGTACGATTGCTGACCTGGATGGCAGCGATAGCGTCCGCCGCATCCATATTGCCGAGGCCCTCATCTATCGGCGCAGTGCCGGTGAAGGCACACAAGCATCGCCGCAGGCTCTGGACGCCGCCCAGTCGAAAGGCCAATCTGACGCCTAAGCGCTGGGCGGATTCGGCCGAGCTATAGGCGGGGGCGAGCATGACCGATCAGACTAGAAAGCCAGGCATGGGCCATGTCTTTTCCGCGCTTGGCCAGCCCAAGGTCCTGGTCATGCTCTTGCTTGGGTTTTCGTCGGGCCTGCCCTTCTTGCTGACTGGAAACACCTTGGGATTTTGGCTGCGCGATGAGGGCACGAGCCTAAAAGCCATTGGCTTTTTGTCCTGGGTCGGAATGGCCTATTCGCTAAAATTTCTTTGGGCCCCTTTTATCGACCGGCTCGATGCGCCCTTGCTGGGCAGGCTGGGACGGCGACGCGGTTGGATGATCTTGTCTCAGGTCCTGATCGGCCTAGCCCTGCTTGCCATGGCCCTGGTCGGTCCAGACGGCGGCCTGACCATGCTGGGCGTGTTTGCCCTGATCGCCGCCTTCGCCTCCGCCACCCAAGACATTGTCATTGATGCCTGGCGCATTGAGGCGGCCGACGATGGGGAGGAGATCGCGCTCCTATCATCGGCCCTACAACTGGGCTATCGCGCCGCCCTGCTGGCTACCGATGCCCTGATCCTGGTCAGCGCCCAGCATCTGGGCTGGCCCTTATCCTATGGCTTTGCCGCCGCCGCCATGACGATTGGCCTCTTGGCCAGCCTGGCCGCAAGCGAGCCAAAACGTGACGCCGGGACCGTAGCCCGTGATGCGGCCTCCGCCCCGCTCTGGACCTTGGCCGGTATCCAAGAAGCGATCATTGGTCCCTTCAGCGCCTTTTTCAAAACCCATGGCGTCACCGCCTTTTTGATGCTGACCATGATCAGTCTTTATCGCTTGCCTGACTTCATTATGGGCCCAATGGCCAATCCGTTTTATCACGATCTAGGCATTTCAAAGGACGTGGTTGGGGCCGTGCGCGGATCCGCTGGACTTGCCGCCTCGATTATCGGTATTGCTGCCGGCGGTGTGTTTGCCTTGCGGTTTGGCCAGGTCCGCACCCTGATCGCTGGGGCCGTCATGCAGCCCATCGCTGTGGCCAGTTTTGCGCTCTTGGCCCAGTATGGTGGGGATGTGAGCCTGTTTAGCACGGTCATGGCCATTGACAGCTTCGCCATGAGTTTTGCCGGCGTCGCCCTAGTCGCCTATATGTCGAGCCTAACCAGCCTTGGCTATACGGCGACCCAATATGCGCTCCTGACCTCGACCTATGCCTGGGTCGGCAAGTTCCTCAAGGGGTTCTCAGGCGCAACGGTAGAAACCTTGGCGGTGACGCACGGCCTTATGCCTGCCTATGCCATATTCTTTGTCGGGGCCGGGGCGATTGGCATTCCCGCCTTGGTCCTTTGCCTGATTTTAGTCAGGCGGCCTCAAAACTAAGCGGCGCGCCCCAAAAGGCCTCGATCAAGGTGTTTTGCGGACCCGGCGCGCCCGTGGTCAGGAATCGGTGCGTCCCACCCTTTCCTGGATCATATTCAGGATGCTGGGCCAGATAGCGGACAATGGCATCCGCCGTCGCTGATCCCTGATGGATCAGGGGCGTTCCGGCAGGAAGCGCGTCACGAAACAGATCGGCTGTAATCTCATAATGGGTACAGCCCAAGATCGCCCGGTCTGGCGCGCGGCCAATGCGCTTGCTCAAGGCCGAAACGTGGCCGGCAATCTCCTTGGCCAAGAGATCACGCGGCGCATTGTCCTCAATCAGGCCAGCTAGATTAGGGCAGGGTTCAGAAAACACCGCGACATCCTGGCGACGCTTATCAATCTCGATCTCATAGACCCGGCTTCGGGCCGTGCCGGGCGTTGAAAAGACGCCCAAGACATCCAGGCGCTCAACCTTGTCGCCGCGCCGCTCGGCCTCATGCTCCCAGGGCAGGCCCGTCGCCGCCTCGATGGTTGGGACAATAATACCCAGCACATTGACCGCCCGGCCAATCTCTTTGCGATAGGTCGGAAGCCAGGTCTGTTGCAGGCGGCGAAGCGCAATGGCCGAGGCTGTATTACAGGCCAAGATGACTAGGCTCGCCCCCGCCTCAAACAGGCGCATGCAGCCCGCCCGGGTCAGCTCGACAATCTCCTCGCCGCCCTTGCCGCCATAAGGGGCATTGGCCTGATCAGCCAAATAAATAAAATCTGCGCTCGGCAGCTTATCGACCAAGGCCCTGTGCACGGACAGGCCGCCAATGCCGGAATCAAAAACACCTATCACCATGGGCCTGGTTTAGCGGCGCAAAAGGGCGGCGTCTATCGCTGGGTTTGCCGCCCTATTCATCGGCGATCAGGCGCGAAGGATCTTCCGGCGCCCGCATCTCAAACAGGCCAATATCGAGGCCCTTTTGCAGCCTCTGGGCCCGTAAGGGTTGTTCGGCCAAGGCGCGCAAGGCCGCGACATCGAGCTGTTCAGCCCTAGGATCGCGCCGCGCCTTGCGGGCCTGGTCCAGAGGGTCAGGGCTTGTCGGCTCTGCCAAAACCACAAGCCGCCAATAGGTGACATTCAGCCGCCAAATCGTCTTGGGCGGCGGCGGCGGTGTGGGCCATCGGCGGCCGTCGCGGTGGCTAGGCTGGACCGGCATCAAGACCTGAGGCTTGCCCGCCACCGGCGCGACGGTTTCGCGCAAGGCGCACCAGTCGGCATTCGCCTCCAAGACCGGGCGCCAAACCGCATAGGCCGCCTCGCGCGTTTCAAAAGCATCGCCGACCGCCTCGCTGACAAATTCCACAGGGCCGCTGGCCAGACGCGCCGCATCGCTGGCCCGCTCGGCCAGGCCAAGCGGCGCAGCTAAGGCAATCTGCGCATTGGCAGCAACGGGATAGCGGACAAGGCTCATTTGTGTATTCTGCCTGAAAATACATAAAGATGGGAGAGGCGAGATGGATCTGGTCACAGGACAAGGCGCGATCGATCACGGCGACAAGATCGATCTGAAAAATCCCGACCTTTATGTTGACGCCGTGCCCTATGAGACCTTTGCCTGGCTAAGGGCTAATGATCCGGTCCATTGGAACCCAGAGGCAGACGGGCCCGGCTTTTGGGCCCTGACCCGCCACGAGCATATTGTCCAGGTCTCCACCGATCCAGAAACCTTTTCCTCGGCCAGGGCCAATGGCGGCCACCGGATTTTTAACGAGGATGATGCGGCTGATCCCAGCGTCGAGGCCTCCATGATCTCGATGGACCCGCCGCGCCATGTTGATTATCGCCGCATGATCATGGGCGGCTTTACCCCGCCGCGCCTGCGCGACATGGAGGCCGGCATTCGCGCCCGCGCCCATGCCCTGATCGATGCCATGATCGCCAAGCAAGCCGAGGTGGGCGGGCCGATCGATTTTGTCGATAGCTTTTCAGCCCCCTATGCCATCCAGACCCTGGCCGAGCTATTTGGCGTCGGCCCTGAAGACGGCGACAAGCTGTTTGAATGGTCCAATGCCGTGGTCGGCGAGGATGATCCCGAACTGCGCTCCAGCCAGGACTATATCAATGCCTGTATCCAGGAGATGGCGATCTATTCCATGGGCCTGTGGCAATTGCGCGAACAGGCCCTGGGTGATGACCTGATCTCCATGCTGGTGCGCTCGGCCAAGGACGGGGCCGAAATGCCGATGCAGCGCTATCTGGCAACCTTTATCCTGCTTGTGGTTGCCGGCAATGAGACCACCCGCAATTCCATTACCGGCGGCTTGATCGCGCTGGACCAGAACCCTGATCAACGTGCGGCCCTGATCACAGATCCCAGCCTGCTACCCCATGCCGCGCAAGAAATTGTCCGCTATGTCAGCCCGGTCATGCATATGCGCCGCACCACGACCCGCGATGTCGAGCTCGGCGGCAAGACCATTCGCGCCGGGGACAAGGTCGTGATGTGGTACGGCTCTGGCAATCGCGACGAGGCCGTCTTTGACGCGCCCAACCAGTTTGATATTCGCCGGACGGTGCCCAAGGACAGCGCGCCCGCCGCGCCGGGGCGGCATCTCGGCTTTGGCTTTGGTCAGCATGTTTGCCTGGGCCAGCGCCTGGCAGAGCTTCAGCTGAAAGTCGCCTTTGAAACCCTGTTTGAGCGCCTGCCCAACCTCAAGCCCGTCGGCGCGCCCAGGCGGCTGAGATCCAATTTTATCAATGGCATTAAGTGCCAGATGGTGACGTTTTAAGCCTGGATTGCAGGGTTTACGAGACCGTGAATATGTTTGGCGATAGGTTGATCCATTCAAGGTGCTTTTGATGGGCACTTGAAAGGACGGGCGCTTGGAGTGGCGGATCAAGAAATGCCCCTCCAGCGACCCCTAGCTGACTAGGCCGAAAAGCAGAGGTCCAAAACAGTGTCGTTCCACAGCGTGAACAGAATGAGCGGACCTGCTCATCCCTGACCTTGTATTCTATCAGATCGCCTTGAATGCGCAGGACCTGGGCATCGCTAAAATAGGTCGACCAGCCAAAAGCCGATCCGGTCCTTTGTCTGCAATTATCGCAATGACAGATCGCGTTCAAAGTCGGCTCGCCAGAAACCTCGACGAAACTATTACCACAGCAGCAATTGGCTTTTCGTACCATTGTCTCCTCCCAAACGGCGGCACCGCCAAACCCTATGCGCCGTGACGTGACTATAAAAGCCCGCCCACGACCCGCGCCGCCAACAAGGTTAAGATAGTCTTCTTGATTCGCCACTAGCTTGGGTCGCGAATAGGAATAGGACTAAATGGCGGGTCTTGATCTGGACTTGGTTGCGGCCCTTGCCGCCTCTGGCCTGGCGGTGGGCACAGCGCTTTGGGGCCTGTCCCAAAGGCGTCGCCTCCGTGCGCGCCTAGATGAACTGACGACCCAGCGCGACCGTATTCAGCTCATTCTGCGCGGCCGCGACACGGCCATGACCGCCTTTGATAGCGCCGTCTTATCGATCCGAGACCGCGAATCCCGGCTGGTATTTGGCGAAGAAAGCCTGGTGCATTGTGCCCAGAGCCTAGGCCTCGACACGGTCGCCCAGATCCCCGATTCTGAGGCCCTGCTCAAGGCCCTCAGCGCGGCCAGCCCTGATGGCGGCGAGGCGTTGGAGGCCCTGCTGACCTCAGGCCAGGCTTGCCAGTTAGAGGTCCAAGGCCCCGCGGGCGTCATCGCCGTTGAGGGCCGAATTACCGGCGCCGTGGCCTGGCTGCGCCTGACCCCCGTCGCGCGCGGACAGATGGCTCTGCCGACAGCGGCACGGTTTGCCGCCCTCTTGGATGATCAAGACTTCCCCGTCTGGATGACCCATAAGGATGCCAGCCTGGCCTGGGCCAATCGCGCCTGGCTAGCAGCCGCTGATGCCCATGATGTCAGTGATGCGGCGCAGCGCGGCCTTGGGCTCGATTCCGACACCGACGCCCAGATCGCCAGGGCCGCGAATACCGGCGAAAACCTGGAGGCCACGCGCTGGATGACCCTAGATGGCCAAAGGCGAGCCTTAAAAATCTTGGCGGCGCCTCTGACTGGCGGCGGCATGGGTGCCATGGGCCTCGATGTGACCGAGACCGAGACCCTGCGCGAGGCGCTCAAACGCCATATTGCCGCCCATGACGAGACGCTCGATCACCTGGCCGATGCCGTGGCTATATTCAGCCCGGACAAGCGCCTGGCCTTCCACAATACCGCCTTTGCCGAGCTTTGGGGCCTGGAGCCCGCCTGGCTGGCCGAGCGGCCCTTGCATGGCGAAGTGCTCGACCGCCTGCGCCGTCGCCGCCGCCTGCCTGAAACCGTGGATTATAGTGCGTGGCGCGCGGCAGAGCTTCGCCATTATGAGGCCCTCGATATCAGTCCCGACGAGCTCTGGACCCTGCCCGATGGCCGGACCTTACGCATTGTTCGCCAGCCGCACCCGCTCGGCGGCCTCTTACTGATCTATTCCGATATTACCGACGAGATGCGGCTCAAAGCGCAATTCAATGCCCAGATCCAGGTCCAGCAGGCAACCTTGGATAAGCTCAATGATGCCGTCGCGGTGTTCGGCTCCGATGGCCGCCTGCGCCTGCACAATGAGGCGTTTGAAACTTTTTGGGGCTTAAGCAGCACCATCCTGGCCGCCGCCGGTGATTTTGACGGCGTGGTTGAGCTCTGCATCCCCAGGCTGCACGACCAGCAGTTTTGGCGCGAAATGAAGGCTAGGGTTGCCGATCCTGATCCAGAGGCGCGCATTCCGGTCAGTGGCGAGGCCAGAACCTCAGACGGCCGCATTATCGCCCATCAGTCGCGGCCTCTACCCGACGGGGCGACCCTGATTGCCTTTGCCGATGTGACCGATGCTAGGCGGCTCGAACGGGCATTAGCCGACCGGTCATCGGCGCTTGAAGAGGCCGAAAGGCTTAAGCGCGATTTCGTTGGCAATGTGTCCTATGAGCTGCGCACGCCCCTGACGACGATTATCGGCTATTCCGAGCTCCTGACCCAAGGCGGCGAGGTTTTGCCTGACCGGGCCAAGGGCTATGTCGGTTCGATCCTGACAGCGGCGATGCAGCTGGGGCGGTCAATCGACAATGTTCTGGATGTCGCCCTGATGGATGCTGGCGAATTGGCGCTGGATCTTGGCGATGTGCGCGTCGATACCTTGCTGGAAGACACGCGCGAACGTTGGCGCAGCCAGGCCGACGATAATGGCCTTAAGATCGTGATCGACTGCCCGGGCAATATTGGCCCCATCCGCGCCGATATGCGCAGGCTTTCCGAAGTGCTTGATCACCTGGTTGAAAATGCCCTGGTTCAAACCCCGGCGGGCGGCACCATTACCCTTGCTGCGATCAGGACAGTTGGCGAGGTCCAGATCAAGGTCGCCGATACAGGCCGGGGCATTCCCCATCCGGTCCAGGCCCATATCTTTGATCGGTTTGTAGGCCGCGATCGGGGCGGACCGGGTCTTGGGCTGGCCCTGGTCAAGGCCTTGATCGAGCTGCACGGCGGCTGGGTCGCGCTGGAGAGTGAGCCGGGCCATGGCGCGGTCTTTACCTGTCACCTGCCCGAAATTGCTGGGTCTGGTACCCGGCAAAAAGAGCTCGGCTTTTAGCGGACGTCCTCATAAGGCGCGACAGCCGAATGGCGGATCAGACCACGCGTAGAATCAGCAATGCCTCCGATCACAAATTGAACGGCAAGCGCACACAGGATCAGGCCCAGGACCCGAACGACTATGGTCATACCGATCTTGCCTAGGACCTTGGAGATCAGCGGTGTCAGCCAAAAGGCAATAATGATCGAGACTGAGACCGCACCAATCACACCAAGCCCCGTCGCAGCCCCTGCCAGGCCATAGCGCTTGGCCTCGCTGGCATAGATGACCACGGTCGAGATGGCGCCAGGCCCGATTAATAGCGGCATGGCGAAAGGCACGATCAGGCGCTCAAACCGCTTTAGGGCATAGGCCCCGGTGCTCAAGGCCGCCTCGCCAGGAACCTCTGGCTCGGCGAAATTGGCGGAAAAATCATCCCTGACCATTTCTAGGCCGAGCAGGAACAGCAAGATGCCGCCGGCAATGCGAAAGGCCGGCAAGGAAATGCCAAAGAACGCCAGCAGCGCGAGGCCGGTTAGATAGAAAAAGGTCAAGAAGGCGAAGGCGAACAAGGCAATATAGACCGCCACCCGCCGCCGCCCGGCCTCGGTCGCCCCGGTGGTCGCTGCCGCAAACAGGGGCACATTGCCGATCGGATCGATCAGGGCAAATAGGGCGATGAAAAAGTTGACGGATAGTTCGGCCTGGCTCATTGAAGGGCTCGCTTCTCAACGAAACCGTGCCGCTTGGGGATTGGACGACCGGTCTGATCGCCTGTTTAAGGCCGCGCGCGCGGCTTGACCACACCTGACTTAACCTTAGTGAAAGGACTGCGCTCATGACACGCCTTGCCGACCCGCGCCTGATTGTGGCCCTGGACCTACCGACCGTCGCTGAGGCCAAGGCCCTAACCGACCAGATCGGTGATGCGGCCTGCTTTTATAAGATCGGCCTACAGCTCTTTGCCACTGGCGGCATGGGTCTGGCTGCTGAGCTTAAGGCCCAGGGCAAACAGGTTTTTCTGGACTGGAAGCTGCATGATATTGGCGCCACCGTCGAAAAGGCGGCGGCCGCCCTGGCCGGGAGTGGCGCAGACCTGTTAACCGTACATGGCGAGCCCCAGGTCATGGCTGCCGCCATCAAGGGGCGCGGAGGCTCGAACCTCAAGGTCTTGGCCGTGACGGTCATGACCAGCCTGACCGATCAAGACCTGACGGAAATGGGCTATGGTATGAACGCAAAAGCCCTGGTTGAGCGCCGAATTGGCCAGGCGCTTGATCTTGGCTGTGACGGCGTGGTCGCCAGTGCCCTGGAGGCGGAACTAGCCCGGACCCTGGCCATCAAGGCTGGGCGTCCAGACTTTTTGGTGGTGACCCCCGGCATCCGTCCCGCTGATGCGGCCTTGGATGATCAAGCCCGCGTGGCAACGCCTGCGGACGCCTTAAGATCAGGCGCAAGCCATATTGTCGTAGGGCGTCCGATTAATGCGGCCAAAGATCCAAGAGCCGCGGCCCTGGCCATTGCAACCGAGATTGCCGCAGTCGCTTAGAAATCCACCGCCACGCCCTTGCGCTCCCAATCGCCAAAGCGGGTCGGTTCGGGGCCCTTAGGGCCTTGGTGTTCAAGGGGTCGGTTTGGCTCAGCCTGCGCCGCCCGGCGCTCGGCGGCTTCTTCCAAGGCTCGGCGAGCAGCGGGACTGATGGGCTTGTCCGTCGCTGCCCCCAACGGATCGATCAGGCCGTCTTGTTCGGGCAAGGCTTGGTCCGGGCTCATTTTTGTCTCCAAACGCGGCGACCAAGGCCTTGAGATTTATCAAGGCCATCGCCACCTCTTATCCAGTGATCTGGGGCAAACCCGGTTTCAATTCAAGGACGCAGGTATGAATCCGTTCAAGACCTTTATGTTGCTCGCAGCCATGACCGCCCTGTTCATGGTGTTCGGCTTCATGATTGGCGGCCCAGGCGGGGCGCTTCTGGCCCTGGTCTTTGCCAGCGCCATGAACCTGTTCACCTATTGGAATGCCGATAAGATCGTGCTGCGGACCTATAATGCGCGGCCAGTTTCGGTCGAGGATCCAGACCCCGTCCTGCGCGCCTATGTCACTGATGTGATTGCGCTGGCAGAAGGCGCTGGCATGCCGCTGCCCGCCATCTGCGTGATCGATAATGACCAGCCCAATGCCTTTGCGACCGGGCGCGACCCCGACCATGCCGCCGTTTGCGCGACCACCGGCCTCTTGGCTCGGCTGAGCCGCGACGAGATCCGCGCGGTGATGGCGCACGAGCTGGCCCATATTAAGAACCGCGATACTTTGACCATGACCATCACGGCCACCTTTGCCGGGGCGATCAGCGCCATTGCCAATATTGGCCTCTTTTTCGGCGGTGATCGCGACCGGCCTGGCGGGATTTTTGCGACCATTGCCCTGGCCATTCTTGCGCCCCTCGCCGCTGCCCTCGTCCAGATGGCGATTAGCCGGACGCGCGAGTATGAGGCCGACCGCGTGGGGGCTGAGATTGCGAATGACCCCCAGGCCCTGGCCCGCGCCTTGCAAAAGATTGAGACCCTCGCCCGCGGCGGCAAGGTCAATCACGAAGCCGAGCGTCACCCCGCCACCGCCCATATGTTCATCATCAATCCCCTGTCCGGTCAGGGGGCAGACAATCTGTTCTCAACCCACCCGGCCACGGCCAACCGGGTTGAGGCCTTGATGAGCCTCGCCGGTCAAATGGGCCGCAAGACCTCAACGCGGGGTTCCGCTGTCCCGCTGACAGGATCAGACCAGTCCGGCCCCTGGAGCTAAAATCCTAGATAATCTTCCCCCTCTGGGGGAAGTCCCCGCAAGGCGGGGGAAGGGGGCCGCGCAAATTGGTCTAAACGCGCGCGCCATCCTTGCCTTTGTCCCCGCAAACGGGCGAAGAACGGGGCATGACTGTAAATACCCCAAGCCAAGATGCCCCTTCCGCCGCGATCGGCGGCCTGCCCGCGCGCGAGGCGGCGTTTGATATCATCACCTCGGCGCTGGAAAAGCGGGCCGGACTGGATGAGGCCCTGGCCCGGCCAGGCATGGGTGCCCTAGCCCCGCGCGACCGCGCTTTTGCCCGGCTATTGGCCATGACCGTCCTGCGCCAGCTCGGCGCGCTCGATAAGATCTTAAACAGTCGCCTGCGAAAGCCGCCGCCGGAAACGGTCAAGACCCTGCTGCGCCTAGGCCTGGCGCAGATCCTGTGGCTCGGTACGCCGGCCTTTGCGGCGGTATCGACAACCTTGGCCCTAGCCGAGACCCGCAAGGACGGCAGGCCGTTCAAGGCCCTGATCAATGGCGTCTTGCGCGGGCTGGTGCGTGATCCAGCGCCAGAGTCCCTGCCCGAAGACCTAGCGCCCGACTGGCTGTTAGCGCGCTGGACAGCCACCTATGGCCATGGCCCGGCCCGCCAGATCGCGGCCATGATCGCGCAAGAACCGGCCACCGACCTGACCCTGCGCGACCCAGCCACCGCGCCAGACCTCATTGCGGCCTTGACCACCGACACGGGCGAGGCAGCCCCAGAACCCGACACCGAAGCGCTTATGCCCACCCCTTCGAGTGCGACACAGTTGGAGGCCGGCAGTCTCAGGGTCCATCGGCGCGGCGATGTCGCCGAATGGCCAGGCTTTGCTGAGGGGCAATGGTGGGTCCAAGACGCCGCCGCCGCCATTCCCGCCCGGCTCTTGGCGTTTCAGCCGGGTGAGGCGGTGCTGGATCTCTGTGCCGCGCCCGGCGGCAAGACACTGCAATTGGCAGCGGCCGGGGCCAAGGTCACGGCCCTGGACCGGTCAGAGTCCCGGCTGAAACGCCTCGCCGCCAATCTGGCCCGCACAGGCCTAAGCGCCGAAATCGTCGCGGCCGAGGCCGTGGCCTGGGACGATGAGCGCGTGTTTGATGCCATCTTGCTCGATGCGCCCTGCTCGGCCACCGGCACATTTCGTCGCCAGCCCGATGTGCTCTGGGCCGCCCGCCCGGCCGATATTGCCACCCTGGCTGCGCTTCAGTCCAAGCTGCTCGATGCCGCTGCACGCCGCCTAAAGCCTGGCGGCAGCCTGGTCTATTGCGTCTGTTCGCTGGAACACGAGGAGGGCGAGGCCCAGGCGCGGGCGTTTTTGCGCCGCCGTCCCGACTTTGCCACCGTCCCTATCATCGCCGACGAGGGCGGTGCGCCCGCCGCCAGCGTCCTTGACCACGGCTGGCTCCGCATCCTGCCCCATCACCGCGATGGCGGCCTAGACGGGTTCTTTATTGCAAGGTTTCGGCGGGCCGATTAGGGGCGAACGACAGGCGTGTTTGGTGGTGGAATTACAAGGACTTGGCTGCAATCTCTAGCAATTCGGGTATTTGGATTTGCTTTTGGCCATCCAATATCGGGCTTTACGGGGCAGGGAATCGCGAAAAACATCTCTGCGCCTATAAAGTATTTATAATATCCATCGCAATAATACCTATTTGTCGACAGGCCTAAACGACGACGTTGTTCCATGTAATCTGGGAAATCTCGTGTGATAACAGGCTGTTCTATACTAGGCCAGATAACACCTTCACCGTCTGGATAGGTCGTGACCCAAATGGACCTATCATTGTAACACATGAACTCAATCGCCTGGACCACCGGCTTATGCTCGCCTGGGCGATACATATCGACCCGCGTTTCATATTTGAGGTCTGGCCACCGGCGCAATATGGCACCATTGGGCATGACAACAGACCCCGTCACATTGGTCAGCTGTACATAAGCCGCATAGGCCAAGCCGAGCCAAAACAGGGTTCGCACCAGGCGAGACAGGCCGTCGCTGATCCGTTCGCCGATCGGGCGTTTAGGGGCTGGGCTTGTATGGTACACCTTATGCCGCCCACGCATGTGATGAGGCATCAAGGCGTTGCACTTGCCCTATCCTTTGGGGGCGCTATCGAATTCGATACTGGACCACACAAGCTTTCGCCAAATCCCTGTAGGCTTTTCCCATGCAGATTTGGGATGACCGGGCAATCACCACTTATCAGTAATCCTGCGCCTAAGAATCTTCGATAATAGCCATTGCAGTAATATTTTTCAGTATCTAGGCCAGTTCCTGCCAAGACTTGGTTAAAGCGTGTTGAGCGGGTCTCCAAAGGCTCCGCCTCAAGACTTGGCCAGATAAAGCCCTTATCGTCAAATGTAGTTACCCATATGGCGCGATCATTGTAACATAATCGTTCGATATTGCTGATAACAGCGCGAAACCCATCTGGACGGAAAAGATAGATCCGCTTTTCGTAAGTCAGGTCCGGCCGATAGGCTAGAATCGCCCCATTTGGCATGTCTACCGACCGCGTATAGCGTGACAACACAACTGAAGCCGTATAGGCGAGCCCTAGCCAGAACAGGACCCGCAGCAGGCCAGATAGGCCGTCGCTGATCCGTTCGCTAAGTGGGCGTTTGGGGGCTAGGCCTACTCGGGACACGTTACGCATCTCAAGCGCATATTGCAAAATCAAGGCTTTGCATTTCTCTCCACATTCAGAGGTGGCAACCACGGTGGGACAGGTTCGCAGAAATAGTCGTGCGCTTCTGCAAAGCGCCGCTTTTGCCATTCGGGATCAGGGATCACTGGGCAAATGCCCGCCAAAAAAGTCAAAGCGGCCATGTCACGTTTATAGTACCCCGTGCAGCGATCATCGGCGTCAATCAAGCCCGTTTGCGCTACGACCTGATGGTAGCGCTTATCCGAGCGCGGCACTGGGTCGGCGTCAGGGCTTGGCCAGATATAGGCCTGATAGTCCATTGTTGAGGCCCAAATGGCCTTGTCGTTAAAACACACCTGATCGACAGCTCGGATAACCGAGCGAAACCCATTTGGTCGGAAAAGGTCTATCCTTTCGGTATAGGTCAGGTCAGGCCGTTTGCCCAATACGGCCCCGTTCGGTAGCTTCACAGACTGGGTGACCGAGCTCAGCGCGACCAACGCAGTCAAGGACAAGCCGAGCCAAAACAAGGCTCTCACTACTCGCGACAGGCCATGGCTGATCCGTTCGCCGATTGGGCGATTAGGGTTGCTGTTCGATTGAGACACTTCGTGCCGCCCACCTATTTGACGAGAAATCAAGGCTTTGCATTTGCGTCAACCTGCACGGGCACACTCGAATGCGTGGTAGGATCGCACAAATCGCCCATGGACTCTGCGAAGCGCTGCTTTTTCCAGTTTGGATCGGGAATTACCGAGCACACACGATCAACAAGGATTCCGGCACCGAAAAACATACCGTAGTAGCCGTTGCAAGAATGCCTTCCGTTGGACAGTCCGGATTGCTCTAAAACTCGGTTGTATTCTTTTGACCGCGTCTCCACTGGCTCCGCCTCAAGGCTTGGCCAGATATAGCCCTTGTCATCAAATGTCGTGACCCATATCGCCTTGTCGTTGTAACATATCTCGTCAACTGCATGGATAACCGGGCGAAATCCTTTGGGCCTGAAAAGATCCGTTCGAACTTCATAAGTCAGGTCAGGCCTGTAGGCCAAAACTGCGCCATTTGGCATTTCTATCGACCGCGTATAGCGAGACAAAACCACCCAGGCGGCAATTGCCAAGCAGAGCCAAAACAGGCCCCGCACCATGCGAGAAAGGCCGTCGCTGAGCCGTTCGCCGAGTGGGCGATAAGAGTCGTTGCTACTCGAGAGCATAATAAGCGCCCCGCCAAACATAAACACTGTCACCGCTTTGCACTTGGGTCCTCGTCTGGCCAGGCCAATGGAAGCGGCGTAGGGTCGCAAGCGCGGCTTGGAAACTTCGATAAGGGCCGCCCTTGTCTAGTCGGTCCCGGAATCACGGGGCAGAGACCTTCCACCAGCAATCCCGCATCTAATGATGTAGGATAGTAGCCGTTGCAGTTGTTGTTTTTGGATAACAAGCCAGACTGCTTCAAGGTCTGGAAATAGTGCTTTGATGAGGCTGGCAAAGGATCGGCTGCAAGGCTTGGCCAAACAAAGGCCCTATAGTCTAGGGTCGAGACCCAAATAGCCTTATCGTTATAACAGATTTTATCAATGGCTTGAATAACGGGGCGAAACCCGTTGGGCCTGAAAAGGTCTATCCGCATTTCATAGGTCAAGTCAGGCCGGTAGGTCAAAACTGCGCCATTGGGCATTTCTACGGACCGCGTATAGCGGGACAAAACCACCCAGGCGGCAATTGCCAAGCCGAGCCAAAACAGGCCCTGCACAAGGTGGGACAGGCCATCGCTAATTCGTTCACCGAGTAGGTGTTTAGGATCATTGCTTCTTGCGAACATAATAAGCACTTTTGGTTCTGTCCTTGAGGACAAGGGCATGAAACTGCGCCTGCCAAAAGCCGACAACCTCATAGGCGTCACCACCGAGATCAGACAGGGCGCTCAACACGACCGTTGCTTCATCAAGTCTGTTGGCATTAATCGGGAAAGATGAAGCCCGGCCGCCAAGCAAATCCAAAATGCTACGCAGTCTTGCCAGTTCTGAGCTCGAACCCTTCAAATTCTGACGTATACTGGCTGGGTCAGTAAAGACATCATGAAAATGGAACCGGCAAATCCCGTAGATCTTTAGCATGTCACCCCGCGACACAACCGAGCCGAGAAAATCACCCTCTACGGTAGCATTCCCGTGGGAATAGGCAACATTTGTAAAGGGGTAAACACCCGAAAACTCGTAGGTCGGCGTTTCGAGTTTTCTCGCCCAATCGGCAATCTGGCCCTTCAGTCTGTGATAGGCACCATCTCCATCTGAAAATTAAGCATATTCCTGAACAACCTCAGCAAATTGTCCGATTTCGGACAGGGTGACGTATCGGCCTCCGCCGCGATAGAAGTGGTCGACAAAGTCCAGATCGGTCCAGCGGCGGCCGCTTGAGGCCAGGCTGTCTGTATCGAGGAAATAGGCGTATTCGGTCTTGCCCTCTTCAAACGGCAGCGCCAAGCAGCGGCAATTATAGTCCTGGCCGGGATGGCCGGTCGGCGGCGGCGTGTCCCAGCGGAAAATCTTGCCCTCATTGCGGCGATGCGAGAGGCGCACCTTGGCATCGCCGCGGGTTTCCCAGACATATCGCTCAGTTGGCCGCAATTGCTTGAGGCTCAGCTCAATCGGCAGGCCTGTGCGCAGATAGGTAAGATAGGCCGCCTTATAGGCCCTGGTGTGTTCAAGACTCATGCCGCCCTCGCCGCCGGATTAACCTCGCGACTGTAATGGGGCCGCGTTGAGCGTGGATAAGTTGGCCGAGTGCCCGCTTAAGGCAGGGGCGAAAACCCGGCTTTTAGCAAGATGGCTTGAGCGCGGCGGCCCTTAAGCCAGGCCAAAAACGCCTTGGCCTGGTCCGGTGCCTTGGAGGCCTGAACCACCGCGCCGGGATAGACGATCAGCGGATGGCTGGTCCGGGGCAGGACGCCAACAATCTTGACCTTGGGCTCGGCCACCGCGTCGGAGGCATAGACCAGGCCCAAGGGCGCTTCACCGCGCGCAACAAAGGCCAAGGCATTTCGGACCGAATCCGACGGGGCAATCTTGCCCTTAACACCGTCCCAAAGCCCAAGCGTAATCAGGCCGGCCTTGCCATAGCGGCCAGCCGGAACCGTGTCGGGGTCAGCCATGGCCAGGCGGCCGGTTCCTAAGGTGCGGGCCATGGCCTTTTGCGCGCTGGCGGGCGGGGTCAGGGCCAGGGTCAGGGTCACAGGCGCGGCCACGGGGGCGACGAGAACCAGTCGGTTGGCGATCAGATTGAGGCGGCTGGCCGAGTCTACCAGATTGCGAGTCTGGACATAATCCATCCAGTCGCCATCGGCGCTGATCAGGATATCGGCCGGGGCGCCCTGCTCGATCTGACGAGCAATAGAGGGCGAGCCACCAAAGGTCAGGCGAACCACCACGCCGGTTTGGGCCGTATAGGCCTTGGCAATATCGCTTAAGGCATTTTGCAAGGAGGCCGCAGCGAACACGCTAATGGTCTGCGGTTCAGTCGGGGCCGCCTTGGCTAGGCCTGAGACACCAAGTGCGCAAATGAGAAACAGGCTAGCAAAAAGGTTCTTGGTCATCGCGTACCGTGCATCGTCTGAATTGGGCCCATTGACTTAATGTACGGGCCAGGTGTGTCTGTTGCCAGACTGCCAATCCATAAGGCGCGCCTGATGTTTTACGAAACCACCCAAAAGGCCCCCGGCCTAAAACATGACCCAATCAAGGCCCTGGTCGCGCCCAGGCCCATCGGCTGGATCAGCAGCCTGAGCCCGGACGGGATTGCCAATCTGGCTCCCTATAGCTTTTTTAACCTGGTCGCGACCGGCCCATCCATCGTTGCCTTTTCCAGTGGCGGTCGAAAAGACTCTCAGGTCAATATCGAACAGACCGGCGAATTTGTCTGCAATATTGCCAGCCAACCCCTGAGCGAGGCGGTCAATACGAGCTCGGCCAGCGTCGCCGGCTCGGTCGATGAATTTGCCTTAACCGGGCTGGAGACCGCGCCCAGCGTCCTGATCAAGCCGCCCAGGGTCAAGGCCGCGCCTGCCCATCTAGAATGTGTCTATCTGCAGACCCTGCCTCTGATCGATAAGGACGGGGTGCGCAGCCTGTTTGATCTGGTGCTTGGCCAGGTGGTCGGGGTGCATATTGATGACGGGTT
>JBILKO010000164.1:0-3470 GCA_044376615.1 Caulobacteraceae bacterium | reverse complement strand
GGTCTGACCAGAAGCCGCCCAGATGCGATTGCCGCCGCCCAGCTGATGATCAAGGTCGGCGAGGCTTACGGTGTCGATAAGGCCCGCGGCGTGGCCGTCAATTGCCTAACCGATGATCTCAATATCCTTGATGGCCAGGCCCGCCTCTGGCCCCAGACCGAGCGCCTGAAGGCGGGGCTGCTGTTAGCCCAGATAACCGACAATCCCGCGCACCTTGATGGCGCAATCGCGGCGGCAAAGGCCATCTTGCGCTATCTGGACGTCCAGGTTCCAGGCCTTTGGTATGACCGAATGACTGAGGACGGGGACTTCATTCAAGAACCCGCCCCGGCCAGTTCGTTCTATCACATTCTGTGCGCCGTTCTAGAACTGCACCGCACGATTGGATCGGCCGCCTAGAACACGGCCTCAACCAAGGCGCCATATTCCACCTCTGACGGCCGCTTTAGCGCGGTCATATGGGCCAGATCGCTGATCGCATAGCGCACAATGTCCGGGATCATGTCCTTGGTCACCCCAAGGCTCGACAGCTTGGGGACGATGCCAAGCTTGGCGTTCAAATCGGCTATCGCATCGGACAGGTCTGCGTCCGGGCTAAGATTCATCGCTTTTTTCAGCCGCGCATATTTGGCGGGGGCCGCGCCTTCGGAAAACCGAATCACCGCGGGCAAGAATAAGGCGTTGAGGGCGCCGTGGTGCAGTTTCAGGCCAGGCAAGCGGCCGCACGAATGCGATAGGGCGTGAACGGCGCCAAGGCCCTTGGCAAAGGCGAGCGCCCCCTCAAGCGAGGCCATCATCATTTGTGAGCGTGCTTCAAGGTCAGAACCATCGATGACCGCGCGTTCCAGCCAACCCATGCCGACGGCCCGCTCAACCCCATCATAGCCAATCGCCTCAAGCGGCGGGTTATCAACGGGCGATAGGACCGCTTCAATACAGTGCGTCACGGCATCCATGCCTGTAGCCGCCGTCAGCCCAGCTGGCAGGCCTAGGCTAAGCTCTGGATCACAGATCGCTATGCCGGGGATCAGGTGCGGCGACAGGAAGGTTTCCTTGCGGCCATTATTGAGCACCACCACCGCCCCGACCGAGACTTCCGATCCGGTTCCAGAGGTCGTCGGGATGGCGATGATCGGGCAGGTCTTGGTGATGTATTTGCCGCCGCGGGCCGAGGCACCGTATTTTTCGAGCGGGGCTTCGTGGCTGGCCATCAGGGCAACGGCCTTGGCCAGGTCCATGCTGGAACCGCCACCAAGACCGACCACGCCGTCGCAATTATTGGCCTTAAACAGGGCTGTCGCCGCTGCGACGCTGTCCTCGTCGGGATTGGGCGGCGTCTTGCCAAATACAGCCGCAAAGCCGCCCTCCCCCGCCTGGGCGATTACCGTTGCGGCGATCCCAACCGCGACCAAGCCCTGATCGGTTACGAGCAAGGGCCGCTTGGAGCCCAGCTGTGCCAGGCTCGAGGCCAGTTTGCGGATGGAGCCATTATCGAAAATGGCGGTATTGACGATTGATATAACGGGCATGGGCGCACTCTTAGGGTTGGGAATACCATTTGCCCCAATTTTAACGCGCTTGAAAAGACCAAGGATAGCTGTTCACACAGATTGCGCTCTTGGATTAGGCCGCTAAAGTCATACATCACTGATTTGATTTGCTGAATTGCCCTAAGGATCCTTGTCTTGATTGCGACCCTGATGCCGCCGGTTTTGGCCATTGCCGACCTCAAGGTCAGCTTTTCGACCCATGATGGCCTGATCGAGGCGGTAAGGGGTGTCAGTCTGTCGCTTGATGCTGGACAGTGCCTCGGCGTGGTGGGCGAAAGCGGCTCAGGCAAGAGCCAGACCTTTATGACCGTTATGGGCCTTTTGGCGTCAAACGGCCGCGCGACCGGCGCGGTGCGCTTTAGGGGTGAGAACATTCTCGGTCTTGAGGCGACCAAACTCAATCGGGTCCGCGGGTCGAAAATGGCGATGATTTTTCAAGACCCGCTGACGGCCCTGACGCCTCACGTCCGCATTGGTGAACAAATTGCGGAGCCGCTTCGCCTCCATCTGGGACTGAGCCACAAGGACGCCATGGCCAGGGCCCGGCAATGGCTAGACCGGGTTCGTATTCCCGATGCGGCAAGGCGCCTCAACCAGTATCCGCACGAGCTATCGGGCGGCATGCGCCAGAGGGTCATGATCGCAGGCGCCATGGCAGGCGATCCGGCCTTGCTGATTGCCGATGAGCCGACCACGGCACTGGATGTCACGGTGCAATCTGAAATCCTTGATCTGATGGCCGAGCTAAAGGCCGAAACCGGCACAGCCATGGTCCTGATTACGCATGATATGGGCGTGATTGCCCGGCTTGCTGATACAGTTTGCGTGATGAAGGACGGGCTTTTTGTCGAGCAAGGCCCGGCGCAGAGCGTGTTTTCCAAGCCGGCCACGGCCTATACGCGCCAGCTGTTAGACGCGATTCCACGCCTGGACCGCGAGGGCCGTGGCGGCAGGCCCGAACCGGTAGAGGTCAGCAAGGATGCCCCGATTATTGTCGAAGGCGACGACCTCAAAGTCTGGTACAGCCTCAATAATGGCCTCTTCTCAGCCAATACGGTTTTGCGCGCCGTGGATGGGGTGAGCTTCCATGTCCGCCAGGGTGAAACCCTCGGCATAGTTGGTGAAAGCGGCTGCGGCAAAACTAGCCTTTCGCGCGCCATTCTTGCCCTCGTTCCGGCGACAGAAGGCAGCGTCACTGTCTTGGGCAGCGAATTGAACACAGCCGACCAAAAGGCCTTAAAATCCGTTCGCAAGAACATGCAGATCGTGTTCCAAGACCCCTTGGCTAGCCTCGATCCCCGCATGACGATTGGATCGTCGATCGCTGAGCCCTTGGGCGTTTATCGCGGCGATTTGGATGCCAAGGGCCGCGAAACAGAGGTCAGGGCCATGATGGCCCGTGTTGGGCTATCAGCTGACCTGATTAACCGCTATCCGCATGAATTGTCCGGCGGCCAAAACCAAAGGGTCGGCGTTGCCAGGGCGATGATCTTAAGACCCAAGCTGGTCATTTGTGATGAGGCCGTATCGGCTCTAGACGTCTCGATCCGCGCCCAGATCATCGACCTTCTTATTGATCTGCAAAAAGAGATGGGCATGGCGATGATCTTTATCAGCCATGACCTGGCCGTCGTGCGAGAGATTAGCCATAGGGTCATGGTGCTCTATTTGGGCCGGGTCATGGAAGAGGCCCCAACCGGCTCGCTGTTTTCACAGCCGCACCATCCCTATACCCGCGCCCTACTCGCCTCCGCCTTGATTCCTGATCCAGAGCTCGAGCGCCTGCGCAAGCGGGTCAGTCTGTCGGGCGAAGTGGCGAGCCCATTAGATCCCTTGGCCGGACTGCAATTTCTAAAGTCGCGCCTGCCCTTGAGTGAGACCGATCCGATCTATGTGCCGCAATTGGTGCAGATTGCTCCG
>JBILKO010000087.1:0-10651 GCA_044376615.1 Caulobacteraceae bacterium | reverse complement strand
ACATCCTTCCCCGCATCGATGACCATCCCAACAAGCGCCTCTACGAACTGTTGCCGTGGAACTGGAAGCCCGTTGCCGTCGGAAAAACCGTCTGAGCGGTCAAGGTGTGTCAGGCCGGACGCTTACCTACGAATGGAACATCAGGCAGTTGGTCTAGAGGCGCGCCTTGGAGGGATCGCCAAATTTGAGATATGATCGCGAAGGCCTCTGCCTGCGCCTTCAGGTCCCTTCTTTTGGGCTTGTCGCTTCCTCGCGCGCACGACGCGCGAGTGTGGTCTTGTCGATCTTGCCGATTGGCAGGAGCGGCATCATATCGAGGACGATAAAAGATTTTGGAATCTTGTAATTTGCGAGCCTATCGCGGCAGTGAGCTTGGAGCGCTTCTGCCTTCAAATCCCCGCGCAAGGTCACAAAAGCGACGCCCACCTCTTGCCAAATAGCGTCCTCAACGCTGACTACAGCGACTTGATCAACAAGTGGATGCGCTTCGATCGCATTCTCCACCTCGCGGGGATAGACATTGTAGCCACCAGATTTGAACATCTCCTTGAGACGACCTACGATGCGATAACGACCGTCTTCGCGACGAAGCGCTGTATCGCCAGTGCGCATCCAGCCTTCGGCATCAATTGTGTCGGCGCTGGCCTCAGGTCTACGCCAATAGCCGAGCATGTTGTACTTTGAACGTGTTTGCAGCTCGCCGGCGGCGTCGGCTTCTGAGACGACCCGACCCTCACTGTCGACGAGGCGGATTTCAACGCCGTCGGCGGGAAGACCGACGCTGAGGGCGAGTATCTCGCGATCACGAGTCGGCGTCTCAACAGTTATCGCGCAGGTGGATTCTGTCATGCCGTAATTGGTCGCCAGCGGCAGACCCATTTCGAGCAATCTGTCCAACGTTTCGTCGGGAATGGCGGCGCCCTCCCAAACAATCAATTGAAGGGCGGAGAGATCGAAGGCGGGGAAATCAGGCAGGGCGAGTTGGAGGTGGAAGACGCTGGGGACCGTGGCCCAAAGGGTCACACCCTCATTTTGCATCAATTCGAGGCATCTGCGCGGATCGAAATGCTCCATGAAGATAAGGGCACCGCCAGCGACGATGGTTGGCGTAGAGACATCCGCTACACAGCCGACATGGTTGATCGGAAAATAGTTTACAACCCGCAATGGGGTGATCGGCCAGTTGCGGTTCTGCTCAAGTGCTGCGGTCACAAGGCCTTCATGATGCAGCAGCGCGCCCTTGGGCTTGCCGGTGGAGCCTGAGGTGTAAACAATGAGGCACGGATCGCGACCGCCACAGGAGGCGCGTGCGTTCGCCAGATCATTGTCGGAAATGGTCTCGCCCGCTTGCAGGAAGCTTCTGTACGCTGTAGCGCCCTTCAGATCCGGGCCTGGCAGGGTGACGAGCGCGCGGATACATTCGTTTTGCAAAAGGAGCGAGTCGAGTTCGGCGGCATAATCGCGGCCTTCGATCTCTCGCCGCGCTAGCAATACACAAGGTTCCGCGTCCTTCACGGCATAGTCTAATTCCTCCAAGCGATATTTCGGGTTTAGTCCAAGCCAGATCGCACCGATTGATGCTGTCGCCAGAAACGAGATCAGATAATCTGGATGTGGGGAGGAAAGCGTTGCGACGCGATCGCCCTTACGCACTCCTGCCGCGATCAGCGCTTTTGCGAGACGATCGATTTCGTCTGAAAGCTTGGAATAGCTTAGCCGCAAATCGCCGAGAACGGCGGCCTCGGCGTCCGGCGCCTTTTCTGCCCAATAGGCGCAATAATCGCTAATGCGTGCGAAACTCGGAAAAGCGTGTTGGCTCATGGGGCTTACTCCAATCTCCAGCTAAAGTTGACGGCTCCGCCCGATCTTGAAAATGAGGACTACCTCAAATATGTAGAATACTCAAGGGTGGAGCTTGGCATCGGGCTTCGAGCTGTCGACATCGATGACAAGTACACATCGTAATCGGGCCGCGCCGACTTTCATCTAGGTGAAGCGTAGGGTGTTTGCCTCAAGGTCGACGTCCTCGCGGCGAATATTGAGTATCGACGAACGCCTTGCACCCGTCAGCAACATGGCTCGGTGCAGGTCGCGCAGAGCAGGCGACAGCTTTTCGGTTTCAATCCACCAGCGGGCAATATCTAACATCTCAACCTGACGCTTGGGCGGCGCTGGGATACGCAGCGCGTCGCATGGGTTGGCGCCGATGGTCTCATCGATGCGCCTCGCGGTGTCAGGAAATGGAAGAGCGTGAACGGTTCGAAGACGTTCGTGCATTTCGTCGGACGGAACGAGTTGGACTTCCGCGTTGGCCGCCGCCTTCGTTCGGCGACGCGGGCTTCAAAGAAATTCGTGTTGGCCTGACCAAGCAGCGCTTGAAGGGAAAGAGCTGAAAAATGGGCTTAGGTTGCGTTTGCCTGCTTCTTCTGTCCACTTGGATGCTTCGGTCAAGGCGCAACATCGCCCATCATGAGAATCAAGTGCCTGCTTTCCGGTGTCGGCTAGATGTGACCCAATTCAATAACTGGGCTGGTGACTTTGCTGATTTTCGCTCCGGTGTAGATGGTGGAATAGATTGGCTTGGGTGGACGCGCAGCCTCATCGACAGTACGACGGACCCACGATCGCTCTTCCATTGATTGCAGGGACTGCGACAGCGCGCGATCCGAGACAGTTAGTAAACGCCGCTTGATCTCTGTGAACTGGCTTGGTCTGCCCAAAGTGGCAAGCACCGGTACCGTCCAAGACTTTCGAAGCAGGTCCTGATTTTCGTCTCCCGACAAAAGCTGGATTCTGCTCGCCAGCTCAGCCGCGACTTTTCCTATCGACGTCAGACGGAACTCCGGCCTTAACGGGTGTCCGTGGCCGGGATTCCGCTCCAAGAGACCGCAGCTGATCAAGTGATCAATGCTTTGTGCAAAGGCGGTTCTGCTCGCACCTGTTGCCATCAACAAGGGTGCTTGACGACCTGGAACCCCATCGTTCAGGCCTGCGAGGATTGGTAGCGCCCAAGCCCTTGAGGTGATGTTGACAAGCGTTCTTATGTCCATTATTTATAGTTACTATAAAATAATATGAAAGGCAAGCTATGTCACTCATCGAATTAAACGACACCATCACAATTGCGCTGTCGGTCAGGGACCGGCATGTAAGCGCGAAGTGGTACAAGGACATGCTTGGGTTCGAGTCTTTGTATCACGCCGATGAGGCCGGCTGGTCAGAGCTGCAGACGAATACCCCAGGCGTCACGATTGGTCTTGGCGAACACACCAAGCCTGCGCCGGGCAATTGCGTTCCAGTCTTCGGTATTGCCGATCTTGTTGATGCGCGGCACAGGCTCGAGAACGCAGGGGTAAAGTTTGACGGCCCGACGGATGTTGTCGAGGGAATGGTCCAGACCGCGACCTTCTATGATCCAGATGGCAATGCGCTCATGCTTGCTGAAGACCTGACGGGCGGTGCCTGATCACGGGGTTAATAGTCTGATTTGCAGCGGTTCCCCATCCGATGTCCGGCTTAGCGTATATCCATCTACTAAGACCTGAGTTATCGGGATGTCACGCCAAACATCCCATTCAAGCACAAGCGTAGAGCCAATGTACAAGGCGACGTGCCAGCGTAACCGGCACCATTAGCGGATTTGCGTTCAAAGTGCCCTTGGTGGGGCAGCCAGCATCAGCGCCTCGGTTGGATCTAGACGCCCTCGGCGACCAATAGCCCCACCGCTACCAGGTTCAGCGTCATCAATACCGTGCCCAAAAACAGGTTGGTGTCGACCAAGTGCATCTTGCCGCCGATATTGAACCGGAAGGGCTTGATGCCATTGGTATCGGACAGGGCGCCGCCAAAGCGCTTCATGTTGAATAAGGTAAGGTAAAAGGTCAGGCCCCAATTGAAATTCATCAGGCCTGCCAACAGCACATGGCCGTCAAATCGCGCAAACCGGAGGAAATAGAGGATAAAGCCTGAGACCCCCGTCTGGGCCAGGACCTGCCAGACGACATGAAAGCGGGCATGCGGTGGCCAGAGCGGATTGGTGGCATGGGTGCGGTTGAAATCAGCGCGCATGGGGCCAATGCCGGTGGCGACGGCGACCAGGGTGATCAAGATCTTGGCGGTCAGTTCCATATGGCTTCTCCCTAAACAATTGTGTTGGACAAGACGCCCATCTTATCGACGACGATGGTGACCCGGTCGCCCTTTTGCAGATAGGTCTTTTGCGCCAGGTTGCGGGCAATATAGGCCTCAATCACCTGACCGATCAGCGGACGGGTGCCCAGCCGCGCGAGCCAACGCAATATGCCGCGTAATCGATCCGCGCCGGGGACACCTTGAAAGATGGTTCCGGCTGGGGTCCCGGCCATGATCAGGGTTCGGGGTGGTATTTCACCAGCTTCTGAGAAGGCGAGCCTGGCTGTCCCCTCGCGCCAGGCCCAGACCGTATCGCGCTTGGCCCTGGCCTTTGCGACGATTGTATCAAGATCCCAGATCCAGTCGGTAACCGGGCCAGATTGGCGAACCTTGCTATTGACGAAAAGCTGCAGGTGAAGGCCAGCCACAAAGGCCTTAAGGTCGCGCGGCACGACAAACAGGTCTCCGACGGGCAAAAAGCCCAGCGCGCTCTTGCCCGTGGTAAAGCCAGTTCCGGACTGAGGATCCTTGATATCGACATGGCGCATAAGCGCGGCGCGGTCTGTAACATCATTGCCAAGGATCAGGCCGCCGCTGGCTGGCCGGTCTGGCCCAAGCAGTTCAAGCACAACCAGGCACAGCTCGACCTCATAATCGATCAAGCCGTCCGTTAACGGAATATCCGCGCGGGGGCTGGTTGGCGTCACGTATTTCGGAAACAGGAACGGCCGGATCTGGACCGCCGATTCCTTGGCATGCTCGGGATAATTGGTGCCGACCGCAATATGTTCTGATGTCAGATCAATGGGCCGGTCTAGGTCTGAGGCCATGACCGTAATGGGAGTCTTGGCGGCTAGGATCAACTTTTGCAGAGCCGCATACCAAGCCGGTTGAACAGATCGATGGGGTCTTCGTCCGGGCGCGTCTTTATGCCCGTTAGGTCAATGCCGGTAACCTCGTCCTGGTCATAGGCAGTGACGGCAATGATTTCTCCGCCTGTATTGGCCGAGCGTCTGGCAAAGGTTAGGGCCTGATCGAGGGGGGCGATGGCGATCGTGTGGGCCATGGCTCTAGACCAGACCGCGATAGGAGCCGCCGTCCATTTGCAGTTGCTGGCCGGATATGAACCCGGCCTGGGCGCTGCAGAGATAGGCGCAGGCATCGCCAAATTCGCTGGGCTGGCCAAAGCGCTTGGCCGCTATGGAATTGGCGATCTCCTCGCGTGCCTGTTCATAGGTGATGTTTTTCATGGCGACCATTAGCCGGGCCATCTGTTGTTGGCGTTCGGTATCAAACCGCTCGGGCAATAGGCTATTGATGGTGACATTATCGGCGGCGACTTCGGGTGCTAGGGCCTTGCAGGCGGCGGTCAGGCCAGTGCGCGCCGCAGTGGACAGGCCCATAGGCGCGGCGGGCGACTTGACCATGGCGCTGGTAATATTGACGATGCGGCCAAATTTGGTGCAACAAACTCACCTGGCAGCTTCAGGGCAAGCAAAGCGCCGCATTGAAGCTGTTCCTAGGCGTCCTAGAGAGTGACTGTTACCTGCACCAACTCGCAATTTAACTTGGTCTGCTTTGCGCCAAACTAGGTCAATAGCGCGCAATTCTCTCAAGCCTGAAAGCGGACAGCGGGTACTTATGAACTTTGTTCGAGATGCCGTGAGCTTTCAGCCGGGTTTTAAGGAGCAGAAACATGCCCAATCGCTAAGCTAGTAACCTTGTCCCAAAAATGCCCCTGCACTTGGATCAGTTAGGACTTAATCAGGGATCGAATAGCTCCTCTTCTGGATATGATTGTAAAGGCGCGCATCCCACGATTTTGGTAAACTAAGCCACCTAAATGCCACAATCTGTGCACTTGCGACTGATTGCCGCCTTGACGACCACGAGCTGATCTTGCAGGGGAGCAGGAATGGGTAGGAATTTGCCATTTGCGAAACAAGCCTTCAGCTCGCTTTCCAAGCGGGTCCTGCTTGGTTGCGCGCTTGTGGCCATGTTGCTCAAAGTCCTGATCCCGGCTGGTTTCATGCTGGCGCAAAATGCCACCACCCAACTTGTTGCCGTGGTCATTTGTACGGGCTCTGGCTCGCAGACCCTGTTTATGGATCAAGATGGCCAGTTTGTTTCAAAGGATAGCGACAAGAAAGGTCATGGCGGAAGCGAAAATGGCCCCGGCGATCATCCCTGCACCTTTGCCCATCACGGAACGGCTTTACTTGCGAACATAAGTCCAGACCTTGAAACAGTCGCATTTACCCAAGCGCCAAGCCAGCTGAGGCTTGCCTTGATGGACCAAGCCCCCGGTCGGGGTTTAGCGGCGCCACCTCCGCCTGCGACCGCTTCCCCCTTCCAGATCTAGCGCGCCTTCAACCCCATGACCCAAAGGGTTTTGGGAAGTCTCTTGCGTTTTAGATCAGGAAAACTCCATGTCACACTTTGTTTTGGCGCCCTTAAAGCGCCGCGCTGCTCTAGCTCTTTTAGGCTTGGCAGTAGGTTTTGGACCCCTCTTTCTATCTTCAGCAATTGCCCATGATTTCAAACAGGGTAGCCTGACGATTGATCACCCCACCGTTACACCGACTAGAGGTATCGTGCCCGTCAATGCGGGTTATATGACAATCCTTAATGCAGGGACCAACGCTGACCGTCTGATCTCAGCGACAAGCCCTGATGCTGGTCGGATCGAATTACACGAACATCGTCGTGGCCCAGACGGCATGATGCAAATGCGGGAGGTCCAAGGCGGCATTGCTGTGCCTGCAAAAGGGCAAGTCCGTGTTGCCCAAGGCGGTCTACACTTGATGATTTTTGATCCAAAGCAGCCGCTCAAAGAGGGGGATTATTTCCCAATCACTCTCACATTCGAGCGTGCTGGCCGGGTCAATGTTGTTGCGATGGTTGAGGCGCCGACACCTCAATCCAAGCGTCACGCACATTAGGGCTTTCTCCCATGGAACGCCCTCAAAACCTTTGGTTTGACGCCGAGGTCCGCCCCAACCGAGCTTTAAGCCCCAAGGGTATGCGGATTTTGTTTCTGTGCTTGGCGGCCGGTTCTATTGTGATCAACGGTGGCCTGATCTTGTTTGGTCAATGGGTCGCAGCTCTCTTTATGGCCTTTGACCTGTCGTTGCTCGCGGTCGCACTTTTGGTGAATACACGGGATTTACGGGCGGTCGAGCGGGTGATTGTCGATGATGATTCCATCCGGGTCGAACGTTATGCACCCGGCCAAGAACCGTTCCGCGACTCTTTGAGTGTTGCTTGGGCCCGTCTTGAACGTGCCCCTAGCCAATTAGTCGAGGGGTTAGAGGCCCTGACCGTTACCTCTCGCGGGAAAACCCTCGCGCTTGCCCGCGCCTTAAGCCCGTTAGAGCGAGCAGCTTTTGCCGACGCCTTGGAAGCTGCTCTGCTCAGACGAAATCGCATGCTTAGTCGCATTGCCTAATTCCCTTCCCAGAATAAAGAAAGTCCTTACCCTCATGAAAAACAAACTTCTCCTTTCCACAGCCGTTTTGACTTTTTTGCCGTGCCTCGCACTCGCTCAAGCCGCACCCGAAGCAGGTCAGAGCGAGCAAGCAGGCAGCTGGCGCGCAGTTGAAACCGTCATCGTCACTGGTAAGCGCGGCACAGGTTACAAGGCAGACCAAGTCTCAACCGGCACCCGTACGCCAACGCCTGTGGAAGAAATCCCGCAGTCCATTCAAGCGCTCACGGCAAGCCTGATCCAAGACCAAGACTTGCAAAGCCTACCCGACGCTTTGGCCAATGTGTCGAACGTCACCCCTGCGACAATCTTTGAAACCGTCACGCGCGACACGATCATTCGGGGCTTTGACGCTGCGACCTATTTTGATGGTCTGCCAGCTTATGGTCTGACGGCTGTTACTTCCCCCACTTCTTTGATCAATGTGGAACGCATTGAAGTCGCCAAGGGGCCGTCAGCCACTTTGTTCGGCGGCGGCACAGGGGCACCCTTGTCAGGCTTGATCAATGTCGTCTCAAAGTCGCCACTTCCCCAACGCCGGATCGAAGTCGCGGTGCGGGCGGCGAGCGACAATGCTTATGGCCTTGAAGCTGATATCAATTTGCCGCTCGTCGAAGATCGCGTTTTGTTGCGCATAACAGGGGATATCGATAGCTCCGATAGCTATATCAACGCGATTGAAAGTTCCTCCTGGACGTTCAATCCAACACTTACATTTGCCATTTCAGAAGCCACGCGCTTGACCTTGCGTGCGCAACTCTCAAGCCTTGAGCAATTGGAATATTCAGGCCTTCCGGCCTCGATCGCCTTTAATCCAAGTCTAGGGGTCGATCCTTATGGCTTTACCGGTTCGCGTGCGGCCCCCAAGACCAAAGTTGAGAACAATCTTTACACGCTAACTTTGGATCACAGCTTCACCGAGACGCTTTCAGGCTCGGTGTCTGTGCGCCACTATGACAGCCAGTTTGATGAATATTCAACCACTCCGTTCTTTGTGTTCCCGCAACCAACCCCCACTTCGGCCATCTTCGTCAGTGCGTATCTGCCCACGGATGTGAAACAAACCTTTGGGACAGCAAGCCTGTTGTGGAATGTAAAGACGGGCACAATTGAACATCGTATTTTAGTCGGTGTGGATGCTGACAAAACCGACTATCGCGCACAATTGGGCTTTGGTCCCCTTGGCCCCTTGGACTATAAGGTCCAAACTAATCCTTCATGGGCCCTGCCTGCATTGAGTGACACGCAAGAGGATGAGCTCTCCTCTGTCGCTGTTTTTGTGCAGGATCAAATCAAGATCGGCGAGCGTTTGGATCTGACAGCAGGTTTGCGGTGGACGCAGCTTAAAACCGACACTTTCTATGAATCAGGTGGATTTCCATTTGTCGACTTGAACCAAACCAAAGAACGCGTGACCCCGCGCCTTGGGGCAACCTGGCGTGCCATTGACGGGATATCGCTGTTTGCCGGTTGGTCTGAAGGCTTCCAAGGCTTGGTCACGCCTTTTGGGGTTATCGATCCAAAGCCTGAGGAAAGCCAAGCCTATGATGCGGGCGTAAAGTTTGCCACGCCCATTCCTGGTTTAAGCGGTACGGTGTCGGCCTATCAAGTCACTCGGCAAAATGTGGTTACCTCCAATCCCTCCGTCTTGTTTGCCTCGATCCAAACGGGCGAACAGCGTTCAAAGGGCGCTGAAATTGACCTAATTTATGAGCCCTCACGTGCTTTGTCCGTGCTGTTCAGCTGGGGCTGGAATGACACCGAAGTCACGCGCGACAATACGCTCGCTATTGGATCGAGACCGGCTCGGGTCCCTGAACAATCAGGCCGACTGGCGGCGCGCTATCGCTTTGCAGACGGGCGTTTCAAAGGTTTGGAACTAGGTGGTGGTCTAACCCACGTGGGAGAGCGGTTCATCACCTTGCCCAACAATCTCAACGCTGACGCCTTCACGACCTTGGACTTACAAGCTGCGTGGCGGTTTGGGTCGACGACACTGTCCGGCTCGATCACCAATGTTACCGATAGCGATCACTTCGAGCCTTACGCCTATTTGAACCAAGCCGTCGTGATCCCGGCAAAGCCGCGCTCTCTGGCCGTGACGTTAAGGAGGACCTTCTGATGGAGCCGTCCTTGGACCGACGCAGGTTTGCCTCCCTCATTGGCCTCAGCCCTTTGGCTGGGGCCATTGCCCCGTTTCTTGTGTTGGGCGACGCACTCGCCCAGCCAGCCCATGAAAAGCGGATCGGCGATAATGCGGCACACAACAAATTGGCTGCAGTCCCTGACCTCAAGATGATGGGGTCAGAACAGATCGCCATGCTCCTTTATCCGGGCTTTACCGCGCTCGATCTGGTTGGCCCGCATTATATGTTTGCCAGCATGATGGGGGCCAAGGTGCATTTGGTCACTACCGGGGCTGACTTGGCACCTGTGCCCAGCGACTTAGGTCTAGCCATCGCACCTATCATGCGGATGCAGGATTGCCCCGCGGATTTGGACATCTTGTTTTGCCCCGGCGGGCTTGCTGGCACATTAGAGGCCATGAAGAGTGTCGCTGTAATCGACTTCATTGCAGATCGCGGATCGCGGGCCAAAAATATAACCAGCGTCTGCACGGGATCCTTGCTTCTTGGGCAGGCGGGTTTGCTGAAAGGGAAGCGCGCGACATCCCATTGGGCGGCGATCAATACACTTGATGCATTTGGAGCCATACCAACCCATGAACGTGTCGTCATCGATGGAAAAGTAATTACAGGGGCCGGGGTATCGGCAGGGCTCGACTTTGGCCTCCAACTCATCGCGCGCCTGCGCGGGGTCAATTATGCCAAAGCTATCCAATTGCAGGCCGAATATGCGCCCGAGCCACCTTTCGATGCCGGGACGCTGAAAACCGCCCCACCCGCTGTCGCTGATGCCATGTCCTCTATGTTGGCCCCGTTTGAGACGATGGTCCGCACTGCTGCCCGCCCACGATAAGCCCGATGGCCCAAGTGGTGGCCAGGAGTATCCCATGATAAAGTTAAATCGACG
>JBILKO010000086.1:0-10665 GCA_044376615.1 Caulobacteraceae bacterium | reverse complement strand
GGCCGCAAAGCCGATCGCAGCGTGACCATGGACTCAAGTCCTGCTGAGGTGTGCCCGGCCTGCGGGGATCTAAGCCTTCGCCAGCACGGCGGCCAGCCGGTCTGTGACCAATGCGGCCATACGGACCAGGCCCCGGACGCGGGCGCGGTCTAGGACGCAAGATCCGACAAGGCCCTGTTAAATCCACGTCATTACAGGGAATTAAGATGCAATCGATGGCGTTTGCCGCCAGATGGACCGACCATCTGTATCGAGTGTCCCCAAAGTGATCCTGCCCACGCGCCTTCCTGCAGTCCTGCTTAGCGTCTTGGCCCTGAGCCTTGGCAATGCCCCGGTGCAAGCCGTGGCCGCCGGACCGGACCGGGATGTGGCACGCATGGTGTCCTTTGGCGGGGTCTGTCTGAATTGCAATCTGGCGGGCCGGAAACTGACCGGCGCACAATTTATCGGTGCCAATTTTGCCGGTTCCGTCTTTATCGCAACAGATCTGCGCGGCGCGACCCTGCAAGGATCCAATTTTGCCGGTGCTAATTTTATGCGGGCCGATCTGCGCGGCGCAGAATTTATCGGAGCCAATCTGGCCAGGGCTCAGTTTAGCGGGGCCAATCTGGCCGGGATTGAGGCAACAGGCTCCAATTTCGAGGGCGCCAATCTAACCGCCGTCGACATGACCGGGGCGAGTATGACGGCTACCAATCTCAATCTTGCCAGTCTGGCCCGCGCCGTTATGCGCCACGTTGACTTTTCTGCGGCTAATCTTGAGGGCGTTGATGCCCATAAGGCCGATTTTACTGACGCCGAACTCGATGCCAGCAATATGGCGCGTGGCCGCTTTGACCAGGCCAGTTTCCGAAATGCCTCACTCGATGGCGCCAACATGGCCGGTACGAGTGTTATTGGCGCTGATTTTACCAATGCCTCGATGTCGCGCACAGCCATTGGCGGTGTCGATTTTTCGAAAGCCAAGGGCCTGGATCAAGACCAGATCGACGAGGCCTGCGCCAATGCCCAAACCCGCCTGCCCGGCCGATTGGTGGCCAAGACTTGTCACTATCGCGGCTTGCTAAGGCGCGAAGTGCCGGCGCCACCAGCCCCGCCGCGTCCGCCTAGACCTTGATCGGCGGGGCAATGCGGATGTGCAATTCTTTGAGCTGACGCTCGCGTACGGCCGAAGGCGCATTCATCATTAGGTCCTGGCCCTGCTGGTTCAGCGGGAAGGCAATGACCTCACGCAGGTTCTGGACGCCCGCCAAGAGCATGACAATACGGTCTATGCCGGGGGCAAGGCCCCCGTGCGGCGGTGCGCCATAGCGGAAGGCATTGAGCATGCCGCCAAATTCGGTCTCGACGACATCTGCACCATACCCGGCAATCTCAAACGCCTTCAACATCACATCCGGGCGATGGTTCCGGATTGCGCCCGAGCAAAGCTCAATACCGTTACAGACAATGTCATATTGATAGGCCAAGATATCGAGCGGGTCCTTTGTCTGGAGCGCTTCGAGCTCGCCCTGGGGCATGGAGAAGGGATTGTGCGAGAAATCGACCTTCTTTTCTTCCTCGCTCCATTCATACATGGGGAAGTCGACAATCCAGCAGAACTTGAACTGGTTCTCATCGACCAGGCCCAGATCAAACCCGACCTTGTTCCTGGCTGCTCCTGCGAACTTGTAAAAGGCGTCTGGATCACCCCCGACAAAGAAGGCGGCATCCCCAACCTTAAGGTCAAGCTGCTGACGAATAGCCTCGGTCCGCTCAGGCCCGATATTCTTGGCGATGGGACCGGCTGCCCCCTCTTCGCCTTCGCGCCAGAAAATATAGCCTAGGCCCGGCTGGCCCTCGCCCTTGGCCCAATCATTAAGCCGATCGCAGAAAGCGCGGCTGCCACCGCCGGGTGCCGGGATCGCCCAAATGGCAGACTTGGGGTTTTCCAGCATGCCGGCAAACACCTTAAAGCCCGAGCCCCGGAATGGCTCGGACACATCGGCCATCTGGATCGGATTGCGCAGGTCAGGCTTGTCCGAGCCATAGAGGCGGACGGAGTCGCGATAGGCGATGCGCGGAAAGGGATAGGGCGTGACGGTCTTGCCGTTCGCAAACTCTTCAAACACCCCGTGCAAAACGGGCTCAATCGACGCAAACACGTCTTCTTGGGTGACAAAGCTCATCTCGACATCGAGCTGGTAGAACTCGCCTGGCGAGCGGTCGGCGCGAGCGTCTTCATCCCGGAAACACGGCGCGATCTGGAAATAGCGGTCAAAGCCAGCCACCATCAAGAGCTGCTTAAATTGCTGCGGCGCTTGCGGCAGGGCATAGAACTTGCCGGGATGCAGGCGTGACGGCACCAAAAAGTCGCGCGCGCCTTCGGGACTGGAGGCCGTGAGGATCGGGGTCTGGAACTCGGTAAAGCCCTGGCCGACCATGCGCTTGCGCACCGAGTCGATGACTTGCGAGCGCAGGACAATGTTCTTGTGCAGGCTTTCGCGGCGCAGATCCAGATAGCGGTGCTTGAGGCGCAGCTCCTCGGGATAGTCCGGCTCGCCAAACACCGGCACGGGCAATTCGGCGGCCTCAGACAGGATCTCGATTGCTGAGACGCGGACCTCAACCTCGCCCGTTGGCAGGCCGGGATTGATCGTATCCGCCGAACGCGCCAGGACCTGGCCATCGACGCGGATCACGCTTTCAGCGCGCAGACGCTCGACCTGAGCAAAGCCCGGCGTTTCAGGGCTGAGGACCAGCTGGGTCAGGCCATAATGATCGCGCAGATCGATAAACATCAGCCCGCCATGGTCGCGCTTGCGATGGATCCATCCTGACAGACGAACCGAGCTGCCAGAATCAGCCTGGCGAAGGGCGCCGCAGGTGTGAGAGCGATAAGCGTGCATAATGTCTTCTTCTAACCGATTTTGGCCCGGAGTCTGGGTCCCGGAACATCGAACAATGAGGCGCGGAAGGGCGCATTATCCCAGTGTTTTGTCAAGTTTGCCACGCGTCGCTTAGAGGTTTTCGACTTGTCCAAAGCTTTTCAACGGTTGCTTAGACACTATCCCGATCTCAAACCAAATTTTGGACGCTTCATAGATCGCCTATTAAGGGGTGAGGGCCTATAAAGGTTGTCCGTTTAGCGCTTGGACAGACATGTTAGGTCCGCAATTACGCCTCGATCTTAACCAGCCGCCGCGGTTTCGTGCGAGCGACCTGGTTGAATCGCAATCTAATGCTGAGGCCATTGCCCAGATCGCGGCCTGGCCGCATTGGCATGGCGGCTGCCTGGCCCTGATTGGCCCCGAGGGGTGCGGCAAGAGCCATCTGGCTAAGATTTGGCAAGACCGGACGGGTGCACACGCTTTTAGCCGCGAAAGCCCTTTCGACCTCTCGTCCCTGTCTGGCCGACCGGTCTTGGTCGATGGGCTAGAGGGCCAGGTCTCAGACGAGGCCCTGTTTCATCTGATCAATATGGCAGGACTGGCTGGTGGCGGCCTTTTAATCACGGCGCGGACAGTGCCCGCGCTCTGGTCAGTTGCCCTGCCCGATCTACAATCGCGGCTCAACGCCATGCCCGTAGTCCAGATCGAAGAGCCCGATGATGTGGTGCTCGAGGCTGTGCTCTGGCGGTTTTTCCAAGCGCATAACATTCGCCCGGCCGACGATCTGATGCCCTATCTACTTCGCCGCATTGAGCGATCGGTGCCCGCAGCGCGCGCGCTGGTTATTCAGCTTGACGCCATGGCCGATGCCCAGGGAAAATCTATTTCCAAGACACTTGCGCGACAGTTTTTTGAAATTTTGGGCCAGACTCCTGACCTATTTGCCTGAGCGCTTGCAGTCGCCCCATGCCTCGTCCAAAACCAGACTCCCATTCTAGGCCCCCTAACCCGATGGCGCTCATGACCGATGCAGCAAACACCGAGGTTCCAACAGCCCCGGTGCCAACCGTTACCCATGGTGCGCGGCTGGATGAGGCCCTGCTGGGGTCTCCCGACCGGTTTTTCAATCGCGAACTGTCCTGGTTGGCCTTTAACCAGCGCGTGATAGATGAGTCTGAAAACCCCAGGCATCCGCTGATGGAGCGCCTGCGGTTCTTATCGATCTCAGCCAACAATCTGGACGAGTTTTTCATGGTTCGGGTGGCTGGCCTGAAAGGTCAAGTGCGCGAAGGGGTTCGGGTTGTCAGCCAAGACGGCCTGACCCCGCGCCAGCAACTGGTCAAGGTCAGCACAACCGCATCGCAGCTCATGGCCAGCCAACAGCGCATCTGGCTGGACCTTAAAAAGCAGCTGGCTACTGAGGGCATGCATGTTTTGGACGAGGGCCAGGTCACCAAGGACGACATGGCCTGGCTAGAGCCAGTATTTAGCAACCAGCTTTTTGCCATCCTCACCCCGCTCGCCATCGATCCGGCCCATCCGTTTCCCTTCCTGCCCAATCTTGGCTTTGCATCAGCGCTGAAATTGAAGCGGCGGTCTGACGGTAAGAACCTCTATGCGCTCTTGCCCATGCCCAGCCAGGTGGCGCGGTTTTGGGAACTGCCGCCAGTCGCCGGACGCGGCAAGCGGATTGAGCGGCGATTTATTACCCTCGACACCTTCTTGGCCCTGTTTACCGACCATCTGTTTCCAGACTGCGATGTGGTTGCTCGCGGCAATTTCCGCCTGGTACGCGACTCCGATGTTGAGTTCGAGGAAGAAGCTGAAGACCTGGTGCGCGAATTTGAGGCGCGGCTGAAACAGCGGCGGATGGGATCGGTCGTTCGGGTTAAGATCGAAAAATCCATGCCCGACGAGCTGCGGGCCTTCATCATTGAAAACCTACACGCCGAGCTGCAAGACGTGGTCCAGGTCGACGGCATGTTGGGCCTGGCCCAGGTGTCCGAACTGATAAAGACCGATCGCGCGGACCTGAAATTCAAGCCCTTCGAAGCGCGCTTTCCCGAGCGCATCCGCGATCATGGCGGCGACTGTTTTGCTGCGATCCGCGAGAAAGACATTCTGGTTCATCACCCATTCGAAAGCTTTGACGTGGTGGTGCAGTTCCTGCGCCAGGCTGCCACCGATCCCCAGGTCTTGGCGATCAAGCAAACGCTGTATCGAACCTCCAAAGACAGCCCAATTATCGCCGCCCTGATCGAAGCCGCTGAAAACGGCAAAAACGTCACGGCCCTGGTCGAGATCAAGGCGCGGTTTGATGAAGAGGCTAATCTGAAATGGGCCCGCGACCTGGAACGGGCTGGAGTCCATGTCGTGTTCGGCTTTGTCGAGTACAAAACCCATGCCAAGCTATCCATCGTCGTGCGCCGGGAGGGCGACGGCCTAAAGACCTATTGCCATTTCGGCACTGGCAACTACCACCCGATCACGGCCAAGATTTATACTGACCTGTCCTTGTTCACGACCGATGTCGGATTGGGTAGCGATTCAGGGCGTGTCTTCAATTTCATCACCGGCTACGCCCAGCCTGAAAATCTGGAAAAGCTGGCCTATTCGCCCATCACCATGAAATCGACCTTGCTCGACCTGATCGCGCAAGAAGCAGCCAACGCTAAGGCCGGCAAGCCCGCCGCCATTTGGGCCAAGCTCAATGCCCTGGTGGATCCAGTCATTATTGATGCCCTCTATGTCGCCAGCCAGGCTGGAGTCAGTATTGACCTAGTCATTCGCGGTATCTGCTGCCTTAGGCCCGGCGTCGAAGGCCTCTCTGAAAACATCCGGGTTAAGAGCATTGTTGGGCGTTATCTAGAGCATTCCCGGATTATCTGCTTTGCCAATTGCAACCAGATGCCAAGTGCCCAAAGCCGGGTCTATATTTCGTCTGCGGACTGGATGCCGCGCAATCTTGACCGGCGGGTTGAGTCCCTGGTCCCGATTGAAAATCCGACCGTACACCAACAAGTTCTCGACCAGATCATGGTTGCGAACCTGCGTGACGAAGCTCAGAGCTGGACATTGGACTCCCAAGGGGCCTATAGCCGGGTCAATGGTTGGAACGCCAAAAAGGCCTTCTCTGCGCATGAGTATTTTATGACCAACCCCAGCCTGTCTGGTCGTGGCCACAAGGCCAAGGACAAGCCCATGGCCCTAGATCATGTGGGTCCGCGCCGCTAGGCCCGCCCGCGATGCGGCGGTTATTGATATTGGGTCCAATTCTGTCCGACTGGTGATTTATCGCCTCGAAGGCCGGGCCATCTGGACTGTGTTTAATGAAAAGGTCTTGGCCGGACTTGGGCGTGACCTCTTCACGACGGGATCTCTGGCGCGGGATGGTGTAGCTGCCAGCCTAGCGGCCATTCGAAGGTTTCGCGCGGTTCTGGATGCCGCCTCACCGACCACCGTTTTCGTGGCCGCTACTGCCGCCGTGCGCGAGGCCAAGGACGGTCCTGCCTTTGTAAAAAAGGTTAAACAGGAAACAGGCTTTAGGGTTCGGGTCTTAAGTGGCCCCGAAGAGGCCCGCTATGCCGCGCTCGGCGTCTTGGCCGGTGCACCGGACAGTGCCGGGGTTGTGGGCGATCTAGGCGGCTCTAGTCTTGAGCTCACGACCATAGACCAGGCCAAGGTAGGTTTTGGAATTACCCTGCCGCTGGGGCCCTTTTCACTCGGCGCGCCCGGCGCTTTCGATCCCATCGCCGTCCATGAACGCATTGAGCGACAGCTGAACCAGGTCGATACGAGCCCATTTATGACCCGTCAGTTTCACGCCGTTGGCGGCGCATGGCGAAACCTCGCCCTATTGCAAATGCGGATGACGGACTATCCGCTGCGGATCGTCCATCAATACACAATGACGGCGGCCGAGGCACGCGATGTCGCCCGGCTAGTTGCACGCCAGTCGCGCGGCTCGCTGGACCGGATCGAGGGCATGTCGCGCAAACGGTTAGAGACCCTACCCTATGCCGCCATGGTGCTCGATAGCCTGATCGACCGGCTCGGCATGGAGCAGATTATTCTGTCGGCCTATGGCCTGCGCGAAGGCCTCTTGCTCGAGGCCATGCCCGAGGCCTTCCGCAGCCTTGACCCCTTGATCGAGGGCTGCGCCGCACTAGGGGCTCGGCAAGGCGTGGCGGAGGATTTGGGCGCAGCCCTAGAAGACTGGCTTGACCACGCCTTTGAAACCCTGCCGACCGTCTTCGCCCCAGGGCGCGAGCGGGTCTTGCGGTCCGCTGCTTGCCGCTTGGCTGATCTTGGTGCCAGGCTACACCCTGATCACCGCGCTGATCTGGTGTTTGACCAGGTCTTAAGAGCGCCGATTTCTGGCATGACTCACACAGAGCGCGCCTTTCTGGCCCTAACCGCCTTTTGCCGTCACGCGCCGACGGCCACAGCCCCGGAAGAAGCCGTATTGGCCAGGGTCCTGACTGAGGAGCAGCAAAATCGCGCCCGGACCCTCGGCTCGGCCATGCGGCTTGGTTGTGACTTATCGGGTCGCAGCCCCGTCCTATTGAGCGCTGCAAGCCTGGCGATTACGGTATCGAGTGTCATCTTAACGGCCAAGGCGGCATCTGCGGACCTATTGCTTGGCGAACAGACCAGCAAACGGGCTGGGACACTTGCCCAGCTCCTCAACCGCAGCCTCGAAATACGCTCAGCCTAGGCCCGGGCGGCCCGGCGAACCTCGACGACCCGTACCCGCGTACCATCCAGCACCAAGGCCAGCTCACCGTGTTTGAGCTTGAGCGCATCGGCGCCAAAGGCGTCGCGACGCCAGCCGGTTAAGGCCGGGGTCGTGGCATTGTCGTCATTGGCGATTTTTTCCAGGTCCGACACGGTGGCAATCAGCTTCGACGCCACGCCCGCATCCTCAGACCGCGCCTTCAGCAAGACCTTGAGCAATTCGACTACCGCGCCAGCGGCGGGTGACGGCGGCGGACCACTGCGGTCGATCACAGGGGCATAGCCATCGGGCGCGGTCATGCCCTTCTTGATCGCGGCCAACAGGTCTGGCCCATAGCGCGAGCCGGCAAAGCCCTTGGGCACGGACCGAAGCCGGTTCAGGCCATCGGCATCAACCGGTAATTGGGTCGCCACCTCGTCTATCGCATCGTCCTTTAAGACCCGGCTGCGCGGCATATCGCGTTGTTGCGCCGTCAATTCCCGCCAGGCGGCAACGGCGCGGAACACGGCCATATACTTCGCCGTCGGCTTGCGCGGCTTTAACCGGCGCCAGGCCTTTTCCGGATCGACATCATAAAGCGCAGGATCGGTCTGGGCCGCCATTTCCTCTGCCACCCAGGCCAGGCGACCCTGGCTTTGCAGCCGGGCCTTCAGGTTCGGAAACAACTTGGCCAGATGGGTGACGTCGGCCAAGGCATAATCCAGTTGGGCCTCGCTCAGGGGGCGACGGCTCCAATCGGTAAAGCGGCTCGACTTATCAATATCGATCTTCAGCATGTGCCGCACCAGGGCGTCATAGGCGATCTGTTCGCCAAGGCCCGCGGCCATGCCCGCAATCTGGGTATCGAAGAGGGGCTTTGGCATACAGCCAAGATTGAAGAAGATCTCCACGTCCTGGCGGGCGGCGTGAAAGACCTTTTCGATTCGCTCATCCGCGAGAATCGCTAGGAAACAGCTCAGATCGAGCTCTTCGGCCAGCGGATCAATGACCGCGCTATGCTCAGGCGTCGCGGCCTGGATCAGGCAAAGCTTTGGCCAATAGGTTGTTTCGCGCATAAATTCGGTATCGACGGCCAAAAATGGCGCAGTAGCGATTTGAGCGCAAAAGGCTTGCAGTTCGGCAGTGGTGGTAATTGGCTTCATCGGCTAGCTATAGCGCGGACCAGTGCCTGTGGTGCAAGCCCGGACCACGCATTTATCGATTTTTTTCCGTCCTTGGACGGTCATTAGGACCAAAGCGACCCATGAGCGAACCGACCAATGGCCTCACCTATACCCAGGCAGGCGTCGATATTGACGCCGGGACCGCGCTTGTTGAGGCGATCAAGCCCCTGGCCAAGGCAACGCAGCGGCCAGGCGCCGATGCCGCCCTTGGCGGGTTCGGGGCCCTGTTTGACCTCAAGGCAGCAGGGTTTATTGATCCCCTGCTGGTCTCGACCACGGACGGGGTTGGTACCAAGCTGAAAATCGCGATCGAGACCGGCCGTCACGACACAGTCGGCATTGATCTGGTCGCCATGTGCGTTAATGACTTGCTGGCTCAAGGGGCTGAGCCCTTGATGTTTCTGGACTATTTCGCGACCGGTAAGCTGGATGTCACCGCCGCAACGGCTGTCGTGTCCGGCATTGCCGAGGGGTGCAAACAAGCAGGCGCGGCCCTGGTTGGCGGCGAAACCGCCGAAATGCCGGGCATGTATGCGGGTGGTGATTATGACCTGGCGGGCTTTTCGATCGGGGCAGTGGAGCGCGGCGCGGTCTTACCCAGGCTGGGCGATCAAAGGCCCGGCGACATCTTGATCGGCATTGGGTCCGATGGCCCCCATTCAAATGGCTATTCTCTGGTAAGGCGCGTGGTTGAGCATTCGGGCCTTGGCTGGACCGATCCTGCCCCCTTTGCCCCCGACAAGAGCCTTGGCGAGGCCTTGATGACCCCGACTCGGATCTATGTGAAGAGCGTCCTGCCGCTCATCAAGGCGGGCCTGGTCAAGGGCGGTGCCCACATTACTGGCGGCGGCCTGATCGAGAACCCGCCACGCGCTATTGCTGAGGGCCTAGCCCCGCATATGGATTGGCAGGCCTGGCCCCTGCCGCCGGTCTTTGCCTGGCTGCAATCGGTCGGCAATGTCTCTGATCATGAGCTGCGCCGGACCTTTAATTGCGGCATTGGTTTTATGCTGATCGTCGCCGCCAGCGATGCGCCAGCGGTCTTAGCGACCCTGCTCAATGCCGGCGAAAACGCCTTTATCTGCGGCGAGCTGATCAAGGCATGACCAGGGTCAAGGTCGGGGTCCTGATTTCGGGCCGCGGGTCGAACATGGCGGCCCTGATCGCGGCGGCCAAGGACCCCACCTATCCGGCTGAAATCGTTCTAGTCTTTGCCAATCTGGCAGATGCGGGCGGGCTGGAGATCGCAGCGGCCCAGGGCATAGACACCGCCCTGATCGAACACGCCCCCTTTGGCAAGGACCGCGAGGCGCATGAACGCGTCATTGATGCGCGGCTAAGACAGGCAGGAGTCCAGATCGTCGCCCTGGCCGGCTATATGCGAGTGTTGACGCCCTTCCTGGTCGAGGCCTGGGCCGGGCGCATGATCAATATCCATCCCAGCCTCCTCCCCGCTTTTCCTGGCCTACATACCCATACGCGCGCGCTCGAGGCTGGGGTGCGCGAACACGGCTGTACGGTGCATCTGGTCACGGCGGGCGTCGATGAAGGTCCGATCCTGGGCCAGGCCAAGGTGCCGGTCTTGCCCGGCGACACAGAGGCAAGCCTCAGTGCGCGGGTGTTAGAGCAAGAGCATGGGCTCTATGTGCGGTGTTTGGCGGAATTGGCGCGGACGATTTAAGACCGCTAGGCCCCCTACCCCCGCTTCGCGGGGACTTCCCCCAAAGGGGGAAGATTTAAAACAGACCGATCCTCCCTCTCTGGGGGAGGGGGACCCCGAAGGGGTGGAGGGGGCAGCGCGGGGCCGCCCCCTCACCTCAATACCTAGCCGACGATTTCAAGGCCGCTGAAGAATTGCGCGATCTCGATCTTGGCGTTTTCTTGGCTGTCCGAA
>JBILKO010000163.1:0-3507 GCA_044376615.1 Caulobacteraceae bacterium | reverse complement strand
GACATCTTTCAAGACCGCCAGATTGCGCCGGATCGCCATCTCATCGACGACGAAACAGGGCGAGGGCACGCGGCCCAGATCAAACCGGGCAAAGGCACCGGGATCACCGGCCTGGGTCTGCATGGCCATGATGCTGGATCAAAACGCCAAAGGTTCGGATAGGGTCTTGACCTGCCAGGGCAGGCCATGGCGGTTCAACATGGCCATAAACGGATCGGGATCGAGCTGTTCCATATTAAAGACGCCCGCGCCCTGCCACTGCTCAGTCAGGATCATGGCCGCACCAATCATGGCCGGAACCCCGGTCGTATAGCTGATGGCCTGATTGCCGGTCTCGGCATAGGCCTCCTCATGGTCGCAAATATTATAGACATAGACCGTCTTTGGCACCCCATCCTTCAGGCCTGTCGCAATCGTGCCAATATTGGTCTTGCCGCGCGTGGTGGGACCCAAAGAGGCTGGCTCAGGCAATAGGGCCTTTAGGAACTGCAAGGGGATGATTTCTCGGCCCTCAAATAGGACCGGATCAATCCGCGTCATGCCGACATTGGACAGGACCTCGAGGTGTTTGAGATAGGCATCGCCAAAGGTCATCCAGAACCGGATTCGCTTAATCTCTGGATAGAATTTGGCCAGGGATTCAAGCTCTTCGTGATACATCAGATACATGTTTTTGGGGCCAACCCCCTCAAAATCAAAGCTCCGTTTATGCGCCAGGGCCGGGCCCTCGACCCATTTTCCATCCTGCCAATGCCGCGACGGGGCGGTCACTTCGCGCAGGTTGATCTCAGGATTAAAATTGGTGGCAAAGGCATGGCCGTGATCGCCGCCATTACAGTCCAAAATATCCAGCGTATCGATCCGGTCGAGCAGATGTTTGCGCATATAGCCGGTAAAGACAGACGTCACGCCGGGATCAAAACCACTGCCGAGAAGCGCCATCAGGCCTGCGGCCTTAAACCGGTCCTGATAGGCCCATTGCCAGCTATATTCGAACTTGGCCTCATCGCGCGGCTCGTAATTGGCCGTGTCCATATAATGCACGCCAGCGGCGAGGCAGGCCTCCATGATGGCCAGGTCCTGATAAGGCAGGGCCAGATTGACCACCAGCTTGGGCTGAACCTGTTTGATCAAGGCTGTGGTCGCCGCGACGTCATCGGCATCAAGCTCAGCCGTGGTAATGGTTACGCCGGTACGCTGCTTCACTGACTGAGCAATGGCATCGCACTTGGCCTTGCGCCGACTGGCCAGGGTAATCGCTGAAAAGATTTCCGGCGACATGGCCATCTTATGCACCGCCACCGAGCCAACACCGCCAGCCCCAATCACCAATACCGCGCTCATCAACACCTCCACCGCCGCGATCACCCTGTCGCGGCACCGGGGGGTCCTATCACAGGCGGTTTGATTTCGCGAGCGCGGTTAGGGCGGGGGGTAAAGTTTGGGAGTCTCCACAAGCGGCAAAGGCCGCTCACCTCGACTTGCGAAACCGCAAGGTCATGCGGTCGCTTTCGCCTATGGCGTCATATTGGGCGCGCTCAGCCTCGGTCAGGGTGCGGCTCGCATCAGATGAGAACCGGATTGGCTTTAGGGTCCAGACACCGAACGGGTGGTTGTGATTGTCCTTTGGATTGGCATTGATCTCCGACCGCGCCTCAAGCACCAGCCCCGCCTTGGTCGCTGCCTCAATCACATGGGCCTCGGTGACATAGCCGGTATCGGGCTTTTGATCAGAGCCCGCCGGGGCACGGTGCTGTTCCACGGCTAGGACGCCGCCAGGCTTTAGGACGGTGGCAATCGCTTTTAAGTAGGGCTCGGTTCGGCCACTGCGGGCCCAGTTATGGAATGACCGGGCGACCAGGACCATATCGGCGGACTGCGGGGCCAGGGCGTCGAGCTTTTTCGGGCCAAAATCGATCGCGCTGGCATTGCCATAGATCGCCTTGTCCGCAACCTCCTCGGCAAAGGCGGCATGGGCCTTGTTGCGGGCGGCCAAGACATTTTCCGCAATACCGGGCTCCGTGCGGTCGGGCAGGGCGGCAACATAGTGACCGCCGGTCGCCTTGGCATAGGGGGCTAGGATCTCGACCCACCAGCCCTTATTGCCGGGCTCAAGCTCGACTATGGTCATGCCGGGATTTAGGCCCCAAAACTTGAGGGCCGCCTCCGGATGGCGATAAGCGTCCCGCGCCCGGCTTTCGGCTGAGCGCCAAGGTCCGGCAACCGCCGCTGTCAGGGCTTTATCGGCAGCAATGGATGCGGTGATTGCAACCGGTCCAAGCCCAAGGGCCAGACCAAGTCCAAGGCCCATAAGGGCGCGGCGAATACGGCGATCATTAAGGCGCATGGTCATTATCCTCTGGCTATAGCGGGCCCCCGGGTCTCACCCTAGGGCAGGTTCGGACCCGATGCAATTTAGCACGCTGCCGAGCAAAAACAGCGAGACTGTGCATCACAATTGATATGTATTATCGCTGTAAACCAATTTGGGGCGTGACATGCAATTTGACGACGTAATCCTGGGCCGCCGCAGCATTCGTGGCTATAAGCCTGACCCGGTACCAAAGGCCTTGATCGAGGAAATCCTGACCCTGGCCATGCGCGCGCCGTCCTCCATGAACACCCAACCCTGGAATTTCTATGTCCTGACGGGCGAGCCCTTGGACCGCATCCGGGCCGGAAACACCGAGCGCAACCTGGCTGGCATTCCGCATTCGCGCGAATTTCGCACCGGCGAGGCCTTTGAAGGACATCACCGTGAACGCCAGATCGGCGTGGCTAAACAGCTTTTCGCCGCCATGGGTATTGCCCGCGACGATAAGGATGCCCGCCAAGACTGGGTCCTGCGCGGCTTTCGCCAATTCGATGCCCCAGTCTGTGTGATCGTTACCTATGACAAGGTCCTAAGCACCAGCGATGACACGCCCTTTGACTGCGGCGCGGTCACCACCGCCCTGGTCAATGCCGCCTGGTCGCGCGGCCTCGGCGCCGTGATCAATAGCCAAGGCATTATGCAGTCGCCGGTCGTGCGCGAACATGCCGGTATTGCCGAAGATCAGGTGATTATGAAAAGCATAGCCCTAGGCTGGCCCGATCACAGCTTCCCCGCCAATGCCGTCGTCTCCGAACGCAAAACCGTCCAGGAAGCGGCCGTGTTTCGAGGGTTTGGGGATTGAGGCCTAGGTCGGACGACTAAAGGCTCAAAAGCGCCTTTAGCTTGGCCCTCGTCTCCGCAAGGACAGCTTGTGAAACCTTGCCCTTCAAGGTCGCCTGACGGACCCGCCAATCCAGGCTCTTGATCTGGTCGGACAATACGGCGCTTGGCGGGTCCTGGCTGACAATGACCTCGAACGGATAGCCCTTAATCTTTGAGGTCATCGGGCAGCAGATCATCATGCCGCGGATCTGGTTATAGTTGGCTGGCGATAGGACCAAGGCAGGACGATGCCCAGCCTGTTCATGACCGGCTTGCGGATCGAATTGCAGCCAAACCATGTCGCCGACATC
>JBILKO010000162.1:0-3511 GCA_044376615.1 Caulobacteraceae bacterium | reverse complement strand
AAGATTAGCCACCGTCAATCCTCCCCCTCTGGGGGAGGGGGACCGCGAAGCGGTGGAGGGGGTTGTTGATTTAACCCCTCTGCAGTACCAGGGCGCACCAGGCGTCGCGGTGGATGCGGCGGATGACCCTAAAGCCCCTGGAGGCATAGGCGGCGCGGACCTGGCGCTCTTGGCTGCGCAAGAGGCCAGAGAGTATGGCAATGCCGCCGGGCTTTAGCGCGCCCTTAATGTCTTGGGCTAGGAACACCAGGGGCCGGGCCAGGATATTGGCAAAGACCAGGTCATAGGGCGCATGCTGGCGTACCGCGCGGTGGCTGAGGCCAAAAGCATGGACAAAGCGGGCGTTTGTCTTATTGACCTTGGCGTTTTCCTTGGAGATGCGCACCGAGATGCGGTCAATATCAGTGCCAACGGCGACTGGCGTACCGGTGCGGGCTGCGGCTATGGCCAGGACGCCGGTGCCTGCGCCAACATCAAGCACGCGCTCAAAGCGCTTGGCCTTGAGCAAGGTGTCATAGGCCAGAAGGCAGCCGACCGTGGTGCCATGGTGGCCGGTGCCAAAGGCTGCCCCCGCCTCGATGCGCAGATTGATCGTATTGACCGGGGCCCGGCCGCGGTCATGGACGCCATGGATAAAGAAGCGCCCCGCCCGGACCGGCGGCAAGCCTGACAAGGCCATGGCCAACCAGTCAGCATCGGCCAGCTTTTCGCTGGTGACCTTTAGGCCGTCAAAGCCGCTGAGCACGGCTACAAATTGCGCGGCCTCTTCGTCCGTGGTCGGGAAGGCATCAATGCGCCAGACATCATGGTCTTCGTCTTCTTCCAGAACGGAATAGGTCGCGCCTTCGAGCAGAACCTCGCCATCGACGGCGAGGGCTGCGGCCTCTGCGACCAGGCGGGGGCCACGGGCGATGATTTGAACGGCGGTGTCGGTCATGCGGTCAATAGGTCTGCAAGGCGCGGACTTCCAGGCCTTCCGGCGTCGCCAAGGCAATCGCCTGGGCGGCGGCGAGCGATCCGGCCGTGGTCGTATAATAGGGGATCTTCATCATCAAGGCCGAGCGGCGGATCGAGAAGCTGTCCTGGATCGATTGTTTGCCCTCGGTCGTATTAAAGACCAACTGCACATCGCCGTTTTTCAGCGCATCGACGATATTGGGGCGGCCTTCCAGAACCTTTTTGATCACACTGACGGCCAAGCCTTGCTCGCTCAGATAGGCGGCGGTTCCAGAGGTGGCGATAATTTCAAAGCCCTTGCTCAGTAAAAGGCGCACCGGCTCGACAATAAAGGGCTTATCGCTTTCCTTGACCGAGACAAAGGCGGTTCCGGCCTCGGGCAGAACTATGCCGCCACCGAGCTGGCTCTTGGCAAAGGCGCGGGCAAAGGCAGGGGCGAAATCCTCGCCGTCGCGCCGCCAGTCCAGGCCCATGACCTCGCCGGTCGAGCGCATCTCGGGGCCAAGCAGGGTATCGACGCCGGGGAAACGGGCAAAGGGGAAGACCGCTTCTTTAACTGCAATATGATTATAGGGCTTTTCAGTCAGACCAAAACTAGCCAGGCTTTCGCCCGCCATGACCTTGGCAGCGATCCCGGCGATTGGCTCGCCAATCGTCTTGGCGACAAAGGGCACTGTGCGTGAGGCGCGGGGATTAACCTCCAGCACAAAGATGCGCGGATTGTCCGACTGCGGCTCTTCAATAGCAAATTGCACATTCATCAGGCCACGAACATTGAGCGCGCGGGCCATGGCCTCGGTCTGGCGCTTCAGCTCATCAATAATGGCGGGGCTCAGCGAATAGGGCGGCAGAGAACAGGCGCTGTCGCCGGAATGGACCCCGGCCTCTTCGATATGTTCCATCACGCCCGCGACAAAGACGGTCTGGTCATCCGCAATGGCATCAACATCGACCTCGGTCGCGCGCGACAAGTATTGGTCGATCAGGACAGGGCTGTCGCCAGAGACCATGACCGCGTCGCGAACATAGCGGGTCAGTTGCTCATCATCGCGAATGATCTCCATGGCCCGGCCACCGAGCACATAGGAAGGGCGGATCACGATCGGATAGCCGACGGCATGGGCCCCGGCAAAGGCTTCTTCGACCGAGCGGGCAATGGCATTGATCGGCTGGGCAATGCCGATCTTATGCAGCAATTGCTGGAACCGCTCGCGGTCTTCGGCCAGGTCGATGGCGTCGGGCGAGGTGCCTAGGATGGGAATGCCGGCGTCTTCTAGCGCCTGGGCCAGCTTGAGCGGGGTCTGGCCACCAAATTGGACGATCACGCCCAGCAAGGTGCCATTGGAACGCTCGACATCCAAAAGCTCCAGCACGTCTTCGGCGGTCAGGGGTTCGAAATAGAGCCGGTCGGACGTGTCATAATCGGTCGAGACGGTCTCTGGATTACAATTGACCATGATGGATTCAATGCCGATCTGGTCGAGGGCAAAGGCGGCATGACAGCAGCAATAGTCGAATTCAATCCCCTGGCCGATCCGGTTCGGCCCGCCGCCCAGGATCACGGCCTTGCGCCGGTTCGATGGCTCGGACTCGCAGGATGGCACCTGGCCGAGCGCGCCGCTTTCATAGGTCGAATACATGTAGGGCGTCTTGGCGAAGAATTCGGCGGCGCAGGTATCGATGCGCTTAAACACCGGACGAACATTCAAGGCGCGGCGCGCGGCGCGAACCGCCTTTTCGCTCTGGCCGGTCAGTTCGCCCAGGCGGGCATCGGAAAAGCCCTCAGCCTTGAGTTTGCGCATGGCATCGGCCGAGGTCGGCAAGCCGTTTTGGCGAATACTGGCTTCGCGCGCAATCAGGGTCTGGATCTGGGACAGGAACCAGGGCTCATAGGAACAGGCAGAATTGACCTCATCGACGCTCAACCCATGGCGAAAGGCCTGGGCAATGACCCGCAACCGGTCGGGCGTCGGCTGGCCCAGGGCCCGCACGACGGCGGCCATACCCGTTTCGGGATCGTCAGCACCTTCAATCTCGATCTCATTGAGACCGGTCAGGCCTGTTTCCAGCCCGCGCAGGGCTTTTTGCAGGCTTTCGGCAAAGGTGCGGCCAATGGCCATGACCTCGCCGACGGACTTCATGGAGGTTGTCAGATAGGGCTCGGCCCCGGGATACTTTTCGAAGGCAAAGCGGGGGATCTTGGTGACGACATAGTCAATGGTTGGCTCGAATGAGGCCGGGGTTGCGCCCGTAATGTCATTCATCAACTCATCGAGCGTGTAGCCAACGGCCAGACGCGCGGCGACTTTGGCGATGGGAAAGCCGGTTGCCTTGGAGGCTAGGGCAGAGGACCGCGATACGCGCGGATTCATCTCGATCACCACCATGCGGCCATCCTTAGGATTGACCGCAAACTGAACATTTGAACCGCCGGTCTCGACGCCAATTTCACGCAGCACCGCAATCGAGGCGGTGCGCATCCATTGATACTCCTTGTCGGTCAAGGTCAGAGCGGGTGCCACCGTAATAGAGTCGCCGGTATGGACGCCCATGG
>JBILKO010000084.1:0-10741 GCA_044376615.1 Caulobacteraceae bacterium | reverse complement strand
CAGGCCTTGGTTCACAAAAGCGATGGAGGTCGCAATCTGTGTCAAGACACCCTTAGCCGCTGCCGAGGTGCCGATCGTGCTGGTTGCCGTAATCGTAATATTACCGCCGCCCAAGGATAGGTTAAGCGCGGATACCGTGATAATCTTCTGGCCATCGGCACTGGCTAGGGCCTGAAAAGCAACCCCGCCAGATTTGATAATATTATAGCCGTTGAATTCCGCGCTTGCTACGGCATTGGCAATTGCGTTGCGAAGGACCTTGAAATCTTCATTCAAGGCAACCCTAGAGGTCGTATCCAAGGACGTATCGGTTGCCGCCAAGACCTTGGCCCGCATCTGGGTCAAGTAATCGGATATATTGGCGCCGGCTGCCAAGGCGACATCGACAGTCGATTTCCCCCGGTCAAGCGAGTCCATGACCGCGCCCAGGGTTGTGGACAATGAGGTCTCGTTCTGGGAAATGGCCCAGACGGCACCATTGTCTTTTGGCGAATCGACCTTACGCCCCGTACTGACCTTTTTCTGGGAATCGGCTAGGTCGCGAGCGGTATTGTTCAGGTTCTGAAGCGTCATCAAGGCTGACGCATTGGTATTGATTGAAAAATTCGAGGCCATCACCACACCCATTTTGAGTAGTTATATATATCTTTTTGATATGGCGGGCATTTTGCCTACCCTGTTTAGACTATATTAGGGTTAATTGTATGTTAATGCGTTATTTTATTTAAGTAGTTATCGCTAACTCTTTTGGCGCATCTTATGCAGAGCCTTCTAGCTGCCGCTTTAGACTGTAAAGCGCCTCCATGGCCTCGCGCGGAGACATGCCATCAAGGTCCATCGCGTGAAGGCTTAACTCCAATTCGGACAGGGGCTTTTGGGCCACCTCCTGCCTAGGTTGGGCAAACAAGGGCAGGTCATCCAGGCGTGTAGGTGCAGCAGTCTCTCGCTCCAGCCGTTGTAAAACCTCGCGGGCGCGGGCCACGACGGCTGCTGGCACCCCCGCCAGCTTCGCAACCTGAACACCATAAGACCGGTCCGCGGGACCTGGCTGGGCCTCATGCAAAAAAACCAGATCGCCGTTCCATTCCTTGGCGCGCAGCGAGAGATTGCCGACACTTGCTAGTCGAGTCTCGAGTTGGGCCAGCTCGTGATAATGGGTAGCAAACAAAGCCCGACAGCGATTGGTATCATGCAGGGCCTCAATACAGGCCCAGGCGATCGCTAGGCCATCATAGGTCGAGGTTCCGCGGCCAATCTCATCGAGAATCACTAGGGACTGGGGCGTGGCCTGGCTCAGGATCGCGGCGGTCTCGACCATTTCGGTCATAAAGGTGGATCGGCCACGGGCCAGATCATCGCCAGCCCCGACCCGGCTAAAAAGCCGGTCCACGACGCCGATGCGCAAAGACACGGCCGGTACAAATGATCCGGACTGAGCCAGGACCGCAAGCAGAGCGTTTTGCCGAAGGAAGGTCGACTTACCAGCCATGTTTGGGCCCGTGACCACGGCCAGCCGCACAGCTGAAAGGCCTGAACCATCAAGATTACAGTCATTGGGCGTATAGGGCTGGCCCTGACGCTTTACCGCGGCCTCGACCACAGGGTGGCGCCCCCCAATCGCTTCAAACACATGGCTTTGATCGATCACTGGCCGCACCGCGCCGACATCATCGGCCCACTGCGCCAGCCCCGCAGCCACATCGATCTGGGCGCAGGCCTCAGCGGCGGCGAGGATCAGCGGTGCAAGGGCCTGGGCCTCACTTCTCCAAAGCTCAAAGGTCTGGACCTCAATCGCTAAAGCACGCTCGGCGGCCTGGGCAATCTTGGCATCCAGCTTGGCTAGCTCGGTGGTGGTGAACCGCACCTGATTGGCCAGGGTCTGACGATGAATGAAGCGGGTGTTCCAGGGCGGCTGAAACAGGGCATCGGCCTGCTTGGCCGTGACCTCAACAAAATAGCCCAGGACCGCATTATGCTTGATCTTGAGCGGAACACCGGTCTCGGCGGCTAGGGCCTGCTCAAGCCCCGCCACCACCCGGCGGCTATCATCGCGAAGCGCTCGGGTCTGGTCCAGCTCTGGCCGCGTACCCGGCGCGACAAAGCCGCCATCTCGGGCCTGGGCCGGAAGTTCAGTGCTCAGACCTTCGCTTAAGGTGGCAAGAAACCGCGCTAGCGGCGGGGACAAGGACGGCGTTAAGGCCTCAAGCGCCTTAGCGATCTCCTGCGGCGGCGGCACTGGTCCGTCCGCCCCCCGGCTAGTCATGACCTCAGCAACCATCAACTCGCCAGCCTTGAGCCCATCGCGCAAAGCCCCAAGATCGCGCGGGCCACCACGCCCTAGCGCCAGCCGAGACAAGGCCCTGGCCATATCGGCTGAGCCTTTCAGCCGGTCTCTCAGGCGCCCACGCAAGGACCTATGGGCGATAACCCAGTCGACGGAGTCTAGCCGCTCGCCAATGGCCGCTGGATCAAGCAAAGGACGACCGAGCCTAGCCGACAAGAGCCGCGCGCCCCCAGCTGTAACCGTCCGATCAATCGCGGCCAATAGGGATCCGTCGCGTCCACCGGACTGGGTCCGGTCAATCTCAAGGCTAAACCGGGTTGCAGGATCGATGACCATCGTGTCTGAGGCACCCGCCCGCCGAGGCGGCCTAAGCGCTGGAACCTTTCCGGCCTGGGTGGTCTCCAAATGCGCCGCGATCAGGCCAAGGGCGGATACCTCTGCGCCTGTAAGCGCGCCAAACCCGTCCAGGGTCTCGACGCCGTAAAGCCGTTTGAGCCGCATTTCTGAGGCCTGGGGCTCGGCAAGCGCCGAGGCCATGGGCTGAACCAGACCTGTCAGAGTCTTGAGCGCGGCGGACACCATCTCATCGGCAAACAACCGGTCCGGCACAAGGATTTCAGAGGGTTGTAGCGCCGCAAGGCTTGCGGCCAGACCTTCACGCGAAGTGATCATGGCCTCGACGTCGCCCGTGGATAGCTCCACACTCGCCACCGCCGCCTGCCCGGCGCGCACCGCAATCGCGGCCAAACGGTTCGCCCCACGTGCATCGAGCAAGCCATCTTCGGTCAAGGTGCCCGGCGTAACCACCCTGACAACATCACGCCGAACAATGGATTTCGAGCCCCGCTTGCGTGCCTCGGCCGGGTCCTCCATCTGCTCGCAGACCGCAACCTTAAAACCTGATCGGATCAGCTTGGCCAGATAGGCCTCAGAGGCATGGACCGGCACGCCGCACATGGGGATGGGCTCGCCGCCATGACTGCCGCGCTTGGTCAGGGCAATGCCGAGCGCTTCAGCGGCCTTGACCGCGTCATCAAAGAACAGTTCGTAAAAATCGCCCATGCGGAAAAACACCAGGGCGTCAGGCTGGCGCGACTTGGCCTCAAAAAACTGGGCCATGACCGGCGTGGTATCGGCCGCCGGTTGGAGGGTAAGAATCGCTGGATCAGGGGCATTCATGCCAGGCAGATTAGGTTAACAAGACCTTAACTGCATCCATAAACTGCTTGGCCAGACTTGCCGATCATACGGCGATCTGAAAGGCTGGCGCGAGTTCTGGCCTAACCTATCCGCGCCAATGAGGTTCAAGCCCATGTCCAAGATCCATCAGACCCTGTCCGACCTCGCCAAGACCCCCGGTCTGCCCGGCTTCGTTGCGATGGCCAGTCATCGAGGCAAGCCCGTGTTTAGCGGCGCCTACGGCCAGCGCGGCCCTGCCCTGGTCGAACCAATGGCCAGTGACCAAGTCTTCTATATTGCCTCCATGACCAAGATTGTGACCACGGTCGCAGCCCAGCAATTGGTCGAGCAAGGCAAGATCGGCATGGACCAGGATCTTGGCACCCTAATCCCCGACCTAGCCGCGCCAAAGGTTTTGGAAGGCTTTGATGATAAGGGCGTCGCGATCCTGCGCCCAGCCAAGGGGCCCATCACCTTGCGCCAATTGCTGACCCATACGTCTGGCTTTGGCTATGACATGTGGAACCCAGACCTTGCGCAATATGTTGCCGCGTCCAGCACGCCCGGCATAGGCACCGGCCTTAAGGCAGCGCTGAAATTGCCGCTGGCCTTTGATCCCGGCACAGCCTGGGAATACGGGATTGGTATAGACTGGGCAGGCCTTGTGATCGAGGCGGTCAGCGGCAAGGCGCTGGATGTCTATTTCCACGACCATATCACAACGCCGCTTGGCATGGTGGATACAGCCTTTCTGCCTCACAGCGCCATGCAGCCGCGCCTGGCCGGCATGGCGGCGCGCGGGCCAGATGGTGGGCTGATGGCCTTCACCCTACCGATCAATCCCAGCCCAGAATTTTGGAGCGGCGGCGGCGGGCTCTATAGCACCGCCAGCGATTATTTGCGGTTTTTGCAGATGATCCTGGATGGCGGCAAGACAGCCAATGGCACACAGATCCTCACGCCTGCTAGCTTAGGCCTTTTAGCACAGAACCATATGGGCGAGACGCCCTTGCGCCGCCTTGGCACCATGATGCCCTTCCTAACCCATGATCTAGATGTGGGCGCGGCCCTTGGGCTGGATGCGCCCGCCTGGGGTCTGGGGCTTGCCGTCAATCCCAAGACCGGCCCCAATGGCCGCAGCGCCGGCAGCCTGGCCTGGGCGGGCCTGGCCAATACCTATTACTGGATCGATCCGGAACGCCAGGTCGCGGGCGTGTTTATGAGCCAGCTCCTGCCCTTCGCCGACCCGAAGGTCCTGGAGGCGTTCGCCGCCTTTGAGCGGGGTGTTTACGAGGCCCTCTAGGCGTCGCTGGTCACCGCAGCCCAAAACCGCTTGGCTTTCTTGAAGAAAGTACTGGTCTGGGGATGTTGGCCCTCGCCGCAGGACTTGGCTAGTTCCCGCATCAGCTCTTTTTGTCGGCCATTCAGATGGGTTGGAGTCTCGACAAAGAGTTCCACCACCAAGTCGCCGCGTTCACGCGAGCGCAAGGACGGCATGCCCTTGCCCTTAAGCCGGACCGTACGACCAGTTTGCGCGCCCTCAGGCACCTTGACCGAAATCTTGGCGGCACTTTCGGGCGCATCATCGGCTTTCAGACAAGGCGCCTCGATCTCACCACCCAAGGCTGCCGTGGTCATGGGCACGGGCACGGAGCAAAGAATGTCTAGCCCATCGCGCTCAAACAGCTCATGGGGCTGCACCGACAGGAAGATATAAAGATCACCCCTAGGCCCGCCCCGTGCGCCGGCATCACCTTCACCGGCTAGACGAATGCGCGAGCCCTCATCGACCCCGGCTGGAATTCGGACCTGAAGCGTCCGCTGCTTGCGCACCTGGCCATGGCCCTGGCAGGTCTGGCACGGATCGGCAATCACTCGCCCAGCGCCATTGCAACGTGGACAGGTCCGCTCGACTGCAAAAAAGCCCTGAGTCGCCCTTACACGCCCCGCCCCGCCGCAGGTGCCGCAGGTGGTGGGACTTGTGCCGCGTTTAGCCCCTGAGCCATCACAGACTTCGCAGCTTATGGCCGAAGGCACGGTGATCTCGACCTCGGCGCTGGCATAGGCCTGCTCGAGCGAGATCTCTAAATCATAGCGCAGGTCTTGGCCGCGGGCCGGGCCCTGGCTGCGACCGCGTGCGCCGCCGCCAAACATGTCGCCAAACACATCGCCGAACACGTCATTAAAGATGTCATTGACGTCGTTGAAGCCGCCGCCGCCACGGCCACCTGCGCCCATGCCATTGACGCCGTCATGGCCAAACCGGTCATAGGCCGCGCGCTTTTGTGGATCGGACAAGACCGAGTAAGCCTCGTTGACCTCCTTAAAGCGGCCCTCAGATTCGGTGCAGCCCGGATTGCGATCTGGGTGATGCTGCATAGCGGCCTTACGAAAAGCCGCCTTTAGCGCCGCATCATCAGCCTGACGGGCAACGCCAAGAATTTCGTAATAATCGCGCGCCATATCCGTACCTGACCCTGTTTCGTTCATAAACCCGCAACCCAGCCGCGGGTCAATCGTCTGCTGCGGTCATGCCTGGCTGCCCTGGCATTGAAGGCGAAAGCCCCGCAAGCCAGGATGCTCACGGAGCTGTCTGGTCAAAGGCCAGAGGCCTATTTCTTAGCGTCGCCGTCGACTTCTTCGAATTCAGCATCCACGACCCCGTCATCTGCAGGCGCATGGGCGTCTTTATCGTCACCGCCGGCGGCCTGGCCATACATGGCCTCACCCATCTTCATCGAGGCCTGCATCAGAACCTGGGTCTTGGCCTTGATATCGTCGGCGTCTTCGCCTTCCAAAGCGGCCTTAAGGTCGGCAATCGCCGTCTCGATCGCGGCCTTATCTTCGGCCCCGACCTTGTCGCCATGATCGGCTAGCGCTTTTTCGGTCGAATGGATCAGGGCATCACCCTGGTTTCGCGCTTCGACCGTTTCCTTACGCTTCTTGTCATTGGCCGAATTGGCCTCAGCGTCCTTGACCATCTTTTCGATATCGGCATCGGAAAGACCGCCATTGGCCTGGATGCGGATGGATTGCTCCTTATTGGTCGCTTTGTCCTTGGCCTGAACATTCACAATGCCATTGGCGTCAATATCGAAGGTCACCTCAACCTGAGGCACGCCGCGCGGGGCTGGCGGAATACCGACCAAGTCAAACTGGCCCAGCATCTTATTGTCCTGCGCCATAGGCCGCTCGCCCTGGAAGACCCGAATGGTTACAGCGCTTTGATTGTCATCGGCGGTCGAGAAGACCTGGCTGCGCTTGGTCGGAATGGTCGTATTGCGCTCAATCAAGGGCGTAAACACACCGCCCAGGGTCTCAATGCCCAGGGTTAGAGGCGTGACATCGAGCAGGAGCACGTCCTTAACATCGCCCTGCAAAACCCCGGCCTGGACCGCAGCGCCCAGGGCCACGACCTCATCAGGGTTCACGCCCGTATGCGGCTCGCGGCCGAAAAAGGCCTTAACCGCCTCAACCACTTTGGGCATGCGGGTCATGCCACCAACCAGGACGACCTCGTCAATCTCGGACTTCTTGATGCCAGCGTCTTTCAGGGCCTGTTCGCAAGGCGCGATCGTGCGGGCAACCAGGTCCTCGACAAGCGACTCCATCTTAGCGCGGGTGATCTTGACATTGAGGTGCAGGGGACCCGAAGCATTCATAGAAATGAAGGGCAGGTTCACCTCGTATTGGGCGGTGAAGGACAGCTCCTTCTTGGCCTTTTCCGCCTCTTCTTTCAGGCGTTGTAGGGCCAGCTTATCCTTGCGCAGATCAACGCCAGATTCCTTTTTGAACTCGTCGGCAAGATAATCCAGGATCCGCAGGTCAAAGTCTTCACCGCCAAGGAAGGTATCGCCATTGGTGGCCTTAACCTCGAAAATGCCGTCACCGATTTCGAGCACGGAGATATCGAAGGTCCCGCCGCCGAGATCATAGACCGCGATCTTTTTGCCGACATTCATGTCCAGGCCGTAAGCCAGGGCCGCGGCCGTCGGCTCATTGATGATGCGCAGGACTTCCAGGCCAGCAATCTTGCCCGCATCCTTGGTCGCCTGGCGCTGGGCATCATTGAAATAGGCCGGAACCGTGATGACCGCCTTATCGACCTTTTCGCCCAGATGCGCCTCGGCCGCTTCCTTCATCTTGATCAGGATAAAGGCCGAGATCTGCTGCGGCGAATAATCGGTTTCGTGTGCCCGAACCCAGGCCGAGCCGCCCTGGCCCTTGACGATTTCATAGGGGACCATGCCCTTGTCCTTGGCCACGATCGGATCATCAAAATTGCGGCCAATCAGGCGCTTGATCGCGAACAGGGTATTGGACGGATTGGTGACGGCCTGACGCTTGGCTGGCTGGCCAACCAGACGGTCGCCATCATCGAGAAAGGCGACAACCGAAGGGGTGGTGCGCACGCCCTCAGCATTTTCAATTACCCGTGGGGTCTTGCCGTCCATAATGGCCACGCACGAATTGGTGGTGCCAAGGTCGATACCGATAATCTTGCTCATGGTCTTTGGTCGCTCCATTGCGGGCGGTCCGTTCTGCCGGGCCTTTATAAAAAGCACCCGATCGGGATTTGGACCCCCGGTTCGCTTAGGTCTTTGAACGAGGCTTGCCGATCGGTAGGCCTCAAAACGGTTGGTCGGTTAACACAAAAAGCATCATGCTTCGAAGCCGCATATGGGCAGCTTCGAGCGCTTGGCAAGCCCTAATCACACAATGCAGCTGTGGACTTTTTACAAAATCATCACCAAGGCCCCCTGCCGGGGCCTAAAAGCCCCTTTTGCGCAACCATGCATCGATTTTGGTCGATTGCTCGGCCTTGAAGCGCACGCCTTGGCGGGCACTGGCCAGGGCGGTATTGGCCCGGGCCCGATCCTCAACCGGCACGGTCTTTTCGATATAGGCCGCCAGGGTATCGACCATGACCGGATTATGGGTATCGGCCAACAGGCCCGGCATGAAACCCGCCGAGGCCATGGAGTCCAGCCCCTTGCTGATCTGGTCTAGATGATTGATCGCAAACTGCCAGGCCATGGCCTCGTGCCAGCCGGAAACCTGCCCAACCATGCGCGGGGCAATGGTCACTGGCACGGCGTCGCTGATGGCCAGATTGAGCACCTGCCGCGCCAAGGCCGGGTCGCGCACGCGGGCAAGATCGCCCAACAAATCATTTTTCTCGATCTGGGTCTTCAGCGTTCTGACCCGATCAACGGCAAGATCAAACAGCGCCTGATCGGCATGGCTCAAGGCTATGGCCTGAATGGCCGAGCGGATATCGCCTGGCATGGCCTCTGGATCATTGGGCGCGGCCAGGAACCGGCGCTTGGCCTCTGCCATCACCGCAGGGTCGTCAAACCGGCCCAGAGTCGAAATCAGCCATGGGCGCAACAGGGTCACCCGCGGCGATTCCTCCGCACTCGGCCGCCAGCCAATCTTAGCGAGAATCGGTTGCAGGACCGAGCGGCCATAGGCGCGGACAGCGTCTTGGCGCGGCTCGCCGTCAAACAGATAGCTAAGCTCGCGCAGCGTGCTCACGGCCTGACTAATCACTTCGGGCTCACTCGTGGCCCCGACCTTGGTCGACAGGTCCAGATAATTGGCCATGGGCGCATAGCCTCCCTTGGCTAGGGCTAGGGCATCATTCAATAGCCCAAGCTGATCACTGGCCTCCAGCGCGTCAAACCGTGCAACCAAGGGGGCCTGCAGACCGGGCGCATAGGCCGAGCGGAAATAGCCCGCCTGACCGGCATTGAGCTTGACCGGCCCGCAGCCAGCGACCAGGGCCCTGGTTATAGGCTTGCCATCGGTCAAGACCGTCTGGGTACCCGATTGACCCAGCACGGCCACCTGGACCGGCACGCGCCAAGACAGACGCGCCTTTGAGGGCTCATCTAGGCCAAACCGGGCCTGGCTAAGCGTCAGTTCGGTCTGGCCCTTTTTGCAGACAGCCTTGTCTAGGGTGATCAGCGGCACGCCCGGCTGGCGCGCAAAATCATCGGCAATGGCGATAATCGGCTTATTCGCGGCGGCCTCAACCGCGCTCCACAGATCCTTGGTCACCGTATTGCCATAGGCGTGCTTGCGCATATAGGCCCGCACCCCATCGCGGAATGCGGCCTCGCCGGCATAGTTTTCCAACATGCGGATCACGGCCTGACCCTTTTGATAGGTAATCGCGTCAAAGGCTTGCGAGGCCTGCTCGACTGTATTCACAGTCTGGACAATGGGGTGGGTCGAGGCCTTGGCATCGAGATCCAGCGCATATTCCTTGCCCGATTCGGCCTGCAACCAGGGCTTCCAACCCGGGTGCATCTTGTCAGCAACCCGGGTTCCCATCCAGGAGGCAAAGCCCTCATTTAGCCAAAGATCATCCCACCAGGCCATGGTCACAAGATTGCCAAACCATTGGTGCGCGATTTCATGCGCCACGACCTCATAGACATTTTGGCGGTCCAACTCTGACGAGCGGCTGGGGTCTAGCAACAGCACACGATCAAAATAGAGAATGGCGCCCCAGTTCTCCATTGCGCTAAATCCGCCGCCATTGGGCACGGCCAGATTGTCCAGCTTTGGCAGCGGATAGGGCATGCCAAAATAGTCATCGAACTGGACCAAGATCTTGGCGGCATCCTCCAAGGCCGTCTGGCCCTGATCCAGATCGCCGCGCTTGGTGACGACGCTGACATCGACCTCACCGACCTTGATGGTGCGCCGCTCCAGATCGCCCACGCCTAAAAACAGCAGATAGGTGCTCATCTTGGGCGAAGGCGCAAAACTAACCTTTTTCAGACCGCCGCCGAGCGATTGGCTAGCGGTTTGCGGCATATTGGACAGGGCCATACGCCCCTCTGGGACAATGACTTCAAGCGCAAAGATGGCCTTGCGCCCCGGCTCGTCCCAGCTGGGCACAAAGCGGCGCGCATCGGGGGCCTGAAACTGGGTGGCCAGCATCTGGCCCTTGCCATTGGCATCGTCATAATCCACGGCAAATAGGCCTTGGGACTGTGTATAGATCTTGCCGGCATAATCGATGGACAGGGTATAATCGCCCGGCAGAATCGGCTTGGAAAAGCCCAACGTCACGGTCTGGACCTTGGGATCAAACACAAGACTTGGGGTCTCGGTCTCATGCCCGCTCAAGACCACCTTGGAAAAGGTCAGTTCTGTCGCGTTCAAGGTAAGGGTGTGGGTGGCCTGCTTGACCGAAATGGCGATCTTGACCTTGCCATCAAACCGCATCTTGGCGCCATCGGGGGTGATCTGGATGTCATAGCG
>JBILKO010000020.1:0-29841 GCA_044376615.1 Caulobacteraceae bacterium | reverse complement strand
ACCAACCACATTGCCGCCCTGTTCAATGGCTAGGTCGACCAGGATAGAGCCCGGCTTCATTGAGGCCACCTGGTCTGCGCTCACCAGCTTGGGTGCCGGGCGGCCAGGGATAAGGGCTGTGGTGATGACAATGTCTTGCTTGGCAATATGGGATGAGACCAGGGCCGCCTGCTTGGCCTGGTATTCGGGGCTCATTTCCTTGGCATAGCCGCCAGCGGTCTGGGCGTTTTTGAACTCTTCATCCTCAACCGCCAGGAATTTGGCACCCAGGCTTTCGACCTGTTCCTTGGTGGCGGGACGCACATCCGTGGCCGTAACCACTGCGCCAAGCCGCCGGGCCGTCGCAATGGCTTGAAGGCCCGCCACCCCGACGCCCATGACAAACACCTTGGCCGCCGCCACCGTCCCGGCCGCCGTCATCATCATGGGCAGGACGCGGCCATAGGCCTCAGCGCCCTCAATTACGGCGCGATAACCGGCCAGATTGGCCTGGGACGACAAGGCATCCATGACCTGGGCCCGGGTAATGCGCGGCACAAATTCCATCGCAAACCCGGTCACACCCTTATCGGCCATGGCCTTAAGCATTGCCGCATCATTATAGGCATTCATCAGGGCAATAACGATCGCACCGGACTTCAGGGCCTTGATCTCAGCCTCGCTCGGCCCGCGAACTTTAAGGAGAATATCGGCGCCCGCCAGGGTCTTGGCTGCCGTCTTGGCAAGGCTTGCACCCGCCGCTTCAAAATCGGCATCGGGGATGGAGGCGGCCAGGCCAGCGCCAGCCTCAATGACGACCGCATAGCCTTGGGCCACCAGCTTCTTGACGGTTTCGGGGGTCGCAGCAATACGGGTTTCGCCAAACCGTGTTTCCGTCCTGACGGCTATGGTCACAGCCATGGCGTCTCCCCCAAGTGATTTGCGCAAACAAACGCTAGCTTAGGGAAGGTGTTCCCTGCTTGTCTACCGCTGATCGCGACTTAAGCGGGCCTATTGGCCCCGATCGGCCTCAAAACCGGACCGGATGAACTGCGAACTAGTGCACGCCTGGCTTTTCGCGCAGCAGACCAATGCCGCCAATCGTGGTCACCAGCCCCGCGACAAAGCCGGGCACAAAACCCAGGGGCGTGCAAAACCAGATCACCAAGGCAAACAGCCCAGCTGCAAGAGCCAAACTGCCCCATTTCGTCATGCCCATAAAGGCGTGATAGGTCGCCGCCTGCTCGTGAATATCCATTTCGCCGCGGTGATAGTCAGAATTGGAAGGGGACTTGGCCATGGGACGTCTCTCAAGCAAGGCGTTATCGTTTCGAGTTTTGGATATACCATTGTTTGGCCAGCCTCAAGCGGCCTTGGGCGGCAAAGCCAAAATCCCGCCCCTGCTGGTTAGCTAGAGCGGGATCTTGCGTTTAGGATGACGTCTCTGTCAGGCCTAGCCTACCAGTTATAGCTGAGACGGGTGTACAAGAACCGCCCGTTAAAGCCGAACGGTGAGAAACCTGGAAAGCCGACCGGGCCATTGGTATTGACATTGGTCGGGGTCTTGTTGGGGTACTCGTCAAACAGATTATTCGCGCCCAAGGCCAGATTGACCTTGCCCATAATCTTATAGCGCGCCTCTAGGTCAACTAGGATGTGTGCACCAGAATTATAGTCAAGGCTTGCCGTGTTATTGGGGATCAGCACAGAGCCATAATGGCTGGCCTTGAGCGTGGCCCCAAAATCACCCTTGGACCATTCCGTGGTCGCGACCACTTTTTCGCGCGGCGTGCCACGCTCAAAGGTTAGCTTGTTACTGCGCGCGAACAGGGCCGGCGGAACAGGCAGGGCGGACAATTGCGCGGTTGCTGGCAGTCTGGTGACCTCGGTCTTGTTGTAATTCCCCGCCAAGGTGAAATCGAAACGACCAAACTCTCCGCCATCGAGACGATACTGCGCGACCGCATCTATACCGCGGGTATTGGTATCCACACCATTGATGAAGAAGCGGGCCGCCCCAAGCCCGCCGCCCGAACCGGGCGGATTGATCAGGTTATAAATAGCCTGGGCGGTCGCTGAACCGGTCGGTGAACCTTGGATATTTTCCGACAAGACAATGCGATTATCAAGCTCGATATAATAGGCATCGAGGGCCAGCTCAAAACCTTCGGACTGAAAGACCAGACCGGCCGAATAGTTCTTGGATTTTTCAGGCTCCAAATCCTTTCCGCCCAGGGCCTTGGCCGTAACATTGGTCGCCGGGAAGGTCCCGACCTCGACCGGCGTCGAAACCCCATTAATGACGATAAAATTGGTCGAGGTGGCGGTGAAATACTGCTGCTGCAAGGATGGGGCGCGGAAGCCGGTCGAAACCGCGCCGCGCAGGGCAAAGGCCTCGCTGAAATTATACCGCGCCGCGATCTTGCCGGTACCGGTGGAGCCAAAATCGGAATAATTCTCATAGCGGGCAGCGATAGCGACATCAAAATCCGAGGTAATTGGGGAGTCCAGATCGGCATAAAGGCTAAAAGCGTCGCGTGACTTATCAACCGCATTGGCCGGCTTAAAGCCCGGAAAGCCCTGAGCACCGGCGGCCTTGCCGGCGACCCCGCCAAATACATAGGAGGCGACATCCCCCGCCTTGATCGCATAGGTTTCCTTGCGGTACTCCGCGCCAAACGCCAGTTGCGAGGGCGAAGACAGCCCAAGCGCTATCGGACGGCTAAGGTCCAGATTGGCGGACAACTGATCATACTCCATGGTCCCGGCATCAAAGGTGGTGGGTGATGCCGCACCCACGGAGGCATTGACCGAATTGATGACGCCATAATGGACCTTGTTCTTGCCATAGGTCAGGCTGGCATCAACCGCATAATCGCCATATGCGCCCTTGGCACCACCACCCAGATTCGAGTCCTCAATCCCAGTCGTGATCAGGGGCAAGAAGCCAGACGGAAAGATAGACGGGACATTATTGGCATTATTGGCCAGACGCGGATTGGCGGCGCTGTCCCCATTGCGCTTTTGATAGCCAACCCAGCCATAGGCCTCTACCCCGTTCCCCAAGGGCTTACCCGCATTGGCATAAACCGTCGTGCTTTCGACCCGCGGGTCGCCGTAGCGCGCGGTGACAATCGATGGCGTAAGGCGCGGATCGAGGTCGGAGCGGTTGGTCGGGTTGCGGAAGGCATAGTCTGCCGAAACAGTCAGAAAACCGTCACTTCCTATCGGCAGGCCCTGCCAACCAGATACGGTATAGACATTGCCATCATTGGCCTTACGGCCCGATGGATTACGCGCAGTCTTAACCTCGGTATTATATTCGCCCCAACTGACCGAGGCCCCACCGCCTGAGCTGGCCTGGCGTAGGCGCAGGTTCAGCACACCGGCAATGGCGTCGGAACCATATTGCGCTGAGGCCCCATCGCGCAGGACCTCAACGCGGTCAATCGCCACGGCCGGGATCGTATTGAGGTCAACGGCGGCCGAGCCACGACCGATCGAGCCATTCACATTGACCAGGGCGGAGGCATGGTAGCGCTTGCCGTTCAACAGAACCAAGGTCTGGTCGGGGGCTAGGCCGCGCAGGGTGGCGGGGCGGATACTGTCGGTGCCGTCCGTGATCGCCGGGCGTGGAAAAGCCATTGAAGGAATAAGATTGGCCAAGGCCTGGGCCATTTCTGGCGTCGCTTGCTGGCTAAGGGCCTTATTATCAACCACGTCTACCGGTGCGAGCGTATCGAGCCGAGAACGCTTGGCCACACGGGACCCGGTAACAACAATTTCTTCAACGCCTGTGTTATCCTGCGCATGCACAACCGGTGGCGTGGCCAACAAAAGTGCTGAAATCGACAAGCCAGAAACGAGCTGGAGACGAGAGATCATAACAAAACTCCTGACAATGAACGGTAGTTTTAAATATTATAATTTCGTGCAGGCCGGTTCTGCCCATAAAAGCCGAAAAACTGCCCCGGACGACAAGGTGGATTTAACGAGGAAGGGGCGCAAGACCAATGTGCGTAGACGGAGCAATTTAGCAACACAGCGTTGTAAAAATGTCAGATGTCCCATCCTGCCAACAGGCCGCGCACTGCCGCGACAAAGGCCAGCGGCTGGTCGATCATGACATGGTGGTCGGCGTCGGGAATGGCGATCGGCCGGGTCTCTGGTGGAACCTGGCTGAGCATATAGGTCAAGGTCTCCTCACCCATCAGGCCGGAGCGCTCACCCCACATTAGGGCAGTTGGGCAGGCGAGATCCTTCAATAGGCCGCCCAAATCTTCCATCACGAACTTGCCCCACATTTGCGGATCAAATTTCCACGTCCAGCCTTGGCCAGATCCACCCTCAAGCGGCGCGGGCTTGAGCGAGGTGCGGGCAATAAAATCGGCAATATAGAGATTGTCGCAACCCTGTGGCGGGGCCAGGCGAAACCGGGCCAAGGCCTCTTCGAGGGTCGCATAAACCCGGTTGGCGGGGCCGCGCGGCGGCGGACCCTTCCAACGCTTGTCGGGCGGCTGAACACTGGAATCGAGCAGAATTGCTGCGCGCAGGCGGTCAGGATGGCGGGCCGCGCAATACATAAGCGGAAAGCCACCAAAGGAATGGCCAATCACGATTGGCTTTTGGCCGTCAGCCTCAAGCTCAGCGGCGGCCATAGCGGCAAAGATCTCTTGGGCAAACATGGCGCCCGTATAGGCCTCGCGCCAATCAGACCCGCCCATGCCCGACCAGGATATGGCCGCAACCCGATAATCCTTGGCCAGCATGGGGGCGGTAAAGGACCACCAATCGGCATGGGCCCCATTGCCATGCAAAAGCAGCAGCCCAGGCTTGCCAACCTCGCCCCAGATCAAGAGCTCTATCTGAGCCCCATCGACAGGGATTTTCCGGCGCTCTGGCGCTTGGGCAAGGGCTGCCTCAAACCAAGCGGGGGCTGGCGGCTTGGCACCGGCAAACGGGGCCAAGGGCGCGCGAATGGCCTCTGGCAGATTGGCCAAGTGTTCGATACGGGGATCCTCAGACATGGGCCGCGCCTCCGTTGCGCAGCGCCTTGACTAAACAGAGCGTTTAAAAAGGCAAGGCTTCCCCTAGGTTAGGCCCGCCGCCTTTAGTGCCGCCGCCTGCCGCCCAGCCAAGACCGCCTCGTCAAAGCCTTGTAATGACGCCTCAAACAAAGCCCGCCAGTTCAAGGCTGCGCCCAGATGTAAAAAGGCTGAGCCCAGGCCAATGGCGGCCCGGTCCATAAACACAAATTCGCGCGGAATCGTGATCGGGCCCTTGTCTTTCAGGGCCTGGCGCACCTTAAAGGCCTCAGCCCGGCCATAATCGCCCGGCGCGACGCCATCGGCCACGGTCCGGACCCGGTCATCCAACAAGGGGCCATAGATGAACCTTGCCCAGACATTTAAGACATCGATCAAGTCATCGCTCAGATGGGCAAAACCCCAGCTTTCATAGGCCGCCCTTTGCTCGGCCCGGTCTTCGGACAGGAGGGCGCGATAGAGCCGGACCACGCCGGCGACAAATTTTGGCGGGAAGATTCGGACGCAGCCAAAATCTAAGAGGTTCAGCCGACCGGCGTCGGGCGTGAACGTGTAGTTGCCAAGGTGCGGATCGCCATGAATGACGCCAATATGGGTCATGGGCGACCACCAGGCCTCAAACAGAAGCTGGGCAATCCGGTTACGCGTCTCCAGCGGTGCGGCCTTAAAGGTCAAAAGGCCCTGGCCCTCAAGCCAGTCCATGGTCAAGAGCCTGTGGCTCGACAGGCCCGGCACTGATTGCGGCACGGCAATATCGGGCTCGTTTGCAAAAAACTGGCCATAAAGCGCCATATGCCTAGCCTCGCGGCCATAATCGAGCTCTTCGCGCAGGCGCTCGGCGATCTCATCAGCCATCTGGCTGGGATCTATTGAGCTATCGATGCGGCGAAACAGGCCAAACAGGGCGCGCAATTGGCCAAGATCACTTTCGACGGCGCTTTGCATGTCGGGATATTGCAGCTTGACCGCCAGGCTGGCCCCGTCCAAGCCCGTCGCGCGGTGCACCTGACCAAAGGAGGCGGCGGCGGCGGCCTCGGGCGTAAACGCCGCAAAACGCGCCTGCCAATCTGGCCCAAGCTCGGCCGCCATCCGACGCCGCACAAAGGGCCAGCCCATGGCCGGGGCATTGGTCTGGAGCTCGGCCAGTTCCTTGGCAAATTCCGGCGGCAAGAGGTCTGGCACCGTCGCCAACATCTGGGCCGCCTTCATGAGCGGGCCCTTGAGCTGGCCAAGCGCGGCGCGCAGGGCCTTGGCATTGCGCTGATCAGCCTGATCGCCGCCAAACATCAGATTGGTACCATAGGCTGCAGCTGCCCCCGACAGACCAATACCGACCTTGGCAAAGCGGCCAAGGCGGCCAGTGGCGCGGTCGCGTTCAGGATCCTTAGCCAAGCCGTGCTTCCCGTCTGCCCTAGATCAGGGCCTCAAACGCATCGATCAGACCTTCCAACCGTGCACAGCCCTGGCGCCAAAATGCTTGATCGTGCGGATCAAGGCCAAAAGGCTTCAAGGCTTCTATATAGGTCTTGGTGCCCCCCGCGGCGAGTAGGGCCTGATAGGCCGGTGCAAAGCCCAGCGGGTCTTCCCGGCGCTTTTGCATCAGGGCCCCAACCAGGAGGTCACCAAAAGCATAGGCATAAACATAAAACGGTGAATGCACGAAATGGCTGATGTAGGCCCAATAGTACGCATAGCCGGGGTTCAAGACCACCGCCGGGCCGAGGCTTTCGCCCATGACCTCGAGCCAAAGCTTACCGTTCGCGTCAGGGGAGAGCTCGCCCGCCATCCGGGCGACGTGAAACCGGGTTTCAAAGCGGTGAAACGCGATCTGGCGCACCACCGTATTGAGGCCGTCCTCGATTCGACCCGCCAAGAGGGCGCGCCGGTCCTCTGGGGCCGCCTCCGCCAACAGCCGATCGAAGACCAGGCCCTCAGCAAAGATGGACGCGGTCTCGGCTAGGGTCAGGGGCGTATCGGCCAGGAGCGAGCCTTGCGGCGCGGCCAGAATCTGGTGCACGGCATGACCCAGCTCATGGGCTAGGGTCAGGACATCGCGCCGCTCGCCCATAAAATTCATGAAAATATAGGGGTGGTGCTGGGCGCTGACCGGGTGGGAATAGGCACCTGACGCCTTGCCTGGCCGGGGCAGGGCGTCAATCCAAGGCTGATCCAGAACCTGGCGGGCCAGGTCTGCCAATTGCGGTGACAGGTCGGCAAAGGCGTCTAGGACCAGGGCCCTCGCCTCGTCCCAGCCGTAGCGGCGCTGCGGCGCCTGATCGAGCGGCGCATTGCGATCCCAGTGATTGAGGTGTTCGACCCCCATCAGCCTGGCTTTTAGGGCATAATAGCGATGCGAAAGGCGCGGATAGGCCTCGACGACCGCAGCCTCCAGCGCGACAATTGCAGCAGGATCAACATCGTTCGCCAAGTGCCGGGCCTCTGCGGCATTGGTATGGCCACGCCACCGGTCCTCGACCTGTTTTTCAAAGGCCAGGGTGTTGAGGCATAGGGCTAATACAGGCGCTTGGACCTTCAGCGCCTGCGCCAACCCTTCAGCGACAATTCGCCTTTGCTCAGGGTCAGGGTCCGATAGGCCATTCAGCGCCTGGGGCAGGGTCAAACGGTCTTGGCCCTTCTCAATGCGCATCTTGGCCAAGGTCTCGTCATAGAGGCGCGTCCAATTGGCCAAGGCCGGGGCGCGGTCGACCAAGAGCCGCTCGAGATCACCGCTCAGCTCAAACGGCCGAGCCAAACGCACACGCCGCAGCCAGGGCCGCCAGCGCTCTAGAGCCGGGTCCGTGTCAAAGGCTACCTCAATCTCATCGGTCTCAAGCTGATTAAGCTCTAGGGTATAGAACAGGCTATCGGCGCTGATGGCCAAGGCCTTGGCGCGGATATCGGCCTCAAACCGGGCCCAGTCTGGATCATCGCGCGCGGTCGAGGCCGCCAATGTGGCATAGGCCCCAAGCGTCCAGAGCTTATCCGTCGCCTGTTCGTATAGCGCCATGCCAGACAGGATCTGTTGGGCAAGACGTTTGGGCTCTGACCTGGCAGCGATGAAGGTGCCTTTAAGGGCCAAGAGCGCGCGATTAGCCTTGGCCGCAGCCTCGAGGTCGCGCGCGATCTTGGGGTCATCGCGGCCCGAATAGAGATCATCCAGGCTCCATACCGGCGAAGCGGTGGGCGGTGCAGAGCCCACTTGGCCAGACTCCGCCGCCGCAGGGACCAAGGGGCCCGGACGCATCACAAAAATGCCCTGACCCTAGTCCTGCTCGGAATAGTCTTCATTGTTGAAGTCTTCGAACACGGCATCCAGGCGCACGGCCTTGGCAGGCGCGGCCTCAGGTTCGTCTTGCGCCAGGACGCCGGTTTCAGAGGCGGGCAGAAGGCTTGGGCCTTCGGAAACTATCCCGTGCTTGGCATCGTCCTTGTTCTTCTTATCGGCCGCCTTGCGCACCACGGCATCGAGCTCAAGCTGACCCACCAGGCCCAAGGACACGGGGTCGACCGGCTTGATATTGGTATGGTTCCAGTGCGAGCGATCGCGGACCTGATCAATGGTGGACTTGGTCGTACCCAAAAGCATGCAGATCTGGGCATCGGTGACTTCGGGGTGATTGCGCAAGAACCAGGCAATGGCATCTGGCCGGTCCTGGCGGCGCGACACCGGCGTATAGCGCGGCACTTTTTTGGTCGGCTTTAACAGCTCAGCATGCCGGCTCTTAAGAGCGGTCAGACGATAGGCTGGATTGGCCTGGGCGGCGTCCAGTTCTTCACGGCTCAGCTGACCGTTACCGATCGGGTCAGCACCGCGAATATCGCGCGCGACCTCACCATCGGCTATGCCCTTCACTTCGAGCGGATGCAGACCACAAAAGGCGGCGATCTGTTCAAAGGTCAGGGAGGTATTGTCCACCAACCAGACGGCGGTTGCCTTGGGCATCAGGATGTCGGTCATGCTTATCGTCCTTTAACTTGCGCAGCCGGACCAATATCGTGGCCCAGAAACGACGGCGCCCGACCTTGCGGCCGGGCGGGTTGATTGTGTTCAGATATACCCTGACAGGGCCTTGAAGCAATGGCGATTGCACAATTGCGTCAAAAACAGGCCGTTATTGCACGAAAAGTCGGCTTTCAATCACGGTCTGGGCCTGGCCGCGCAGCAAGACCCTGTCACCCACCCATTCGCAGTCCAGATCGCCGCCCCGGCCCGGATAGGCCTGGTGGAACTGGAGGCGGTTTTGACCCAGCTTTTGCGCATAGAGCGGCATGAGGATGCAGTGCAAGGACCCCGTCGCCGGGTCTTCGGGAATGCCGCCGCCAGGGGCAAAAAACCGGCTGACCACCACATACGGCTTGCCCGGATCGGCCATTGCAGCGATGGCGATCTGACCTGGGCCACCGCTGGCTTCATGACCGAGGCCCTTTAGTGCCAATAGGTCAGGCTGAGCCGTCCGCACCTCGGCCTCGGACCCAACCACAGCAATCAGATAGGGCCCAGCCCAAACCGCTTGCACTGAAACGCCAAGCGCGGCCTCAAGCCCTGCGGGCACCGGCACCTGAACAGGGGGCTGGGCCGGAAAATTCATCACCATGCCCTGATCACCGCGCTCAACCATCAGCTCACCGGACAGGGTCTCAAAGGTCACCTTGGTCAGGTCCGGAACAATCTGGGTAAAGAGGATATGGGCGCTGGCCAGGGTCGCATGACCGCAAAGCGGGGCCTCAAGCGTGGGCGTGAACCAGCGCAGGCCAAAACGGGCCGGATCAGCGGTCTTGCACATATAGGCCGTCTCGGCCTGGTTGTTTTCCATGGCCAGGGCCTGCATCCAGGCCGCGTCCGGCCAGGCGGCAAATGGCTCGACCACACAGGCCGGATTGCCGCGAAACGGCGCAGAGGCAAAGGCGTCTACGGTCCATTGGCGGAGCGGATTGGGTGACGAGGAAGCGGTCATAAATCTAGCCTAAATGCGAAATGAGGGCCAAACCTATAGCCTCACCTAGCCCTCAACAACCCGAACTTCGGGCCAGCGCGCCCTGGCCGAGACCACGGTCTTGGCATAGCCAGGACTAATCCCGCGTACCGGATTGGGCCTAATGGTCATGGCAAAGAGGTCATCCAGGCCAAATGGGGCAGCGACACTGATCTGGTCATCGACCTCTAGTCGCACGCCGACCGCATAGGCTGGAGCGACAAAGCGCGAAAGGGCCTCGTCGGTACTGGTCAGCGGCGCATAGGCCTCCTTAAAATGATCAGGAAACCAGATATGGACCCGGGCCTGGTTTCGCACCTCGACCTTGTCGGCATAGGGCGGCGCAAAGGCCTTGGCCGCCACCTTGATCCAGACGTCCTCAGCCTCATAGGAAAGATCCGAGGCGTCAAAATAGCCAAGGTCATAATCCTTGATGCCATAATTGGGAGCGCGGCCCGTGAGGTGGTTCCAGACGGTCTGATAAATGGCCCCGGAAAAAATCCGCCAGTCGGGCAGCGCCAAGGACCTGGCCGTCGTTAAGACCGACATCAAGCCAGGACTTTGCCGCAAGATGTCAACAAGGCGCGCGGTCTGGTCCATGCCTAGGGCTCGACGGTCCGAAACGGCCAGCCATGATTAAGCGGCCCATGGCCCTGACCAAGCCCCGGCGCTGTGCGCATAGCCTCGACAACATAGGCGCGGGCGCGGCGCACGGCTTCAGGCAGGGTCAAGCCTTGCGCAAGGCCGGTCGCGCAGGCCGAGGCCAAGGTGCATCCGGTGCCGTGGGTGTGGCGGGTCTGGATCCTCGGGCCCTCGAATAGGGTTTCGCCATCAAGCGTGACCAGCAGGTCCGTCACCCGATCACCCGCCAAATGCCCGCCCTTCATCAAAATGGCCTTGGCCCCAAGCTTCAATAAGGCCTCGCCTGCACGCCTCAGATCGTCCAAGGACTCGACGCTTAAGCCGGTCAAGGCCGCCGCCTCGGGCGCATTGGGGGTCAGGAGCGTCGCCCTTGGCACCAAGAGGTCGCGGATGGCGGCTATGCCCTTGGCTTCCAAGAGCGGGTGGCCGCCCTTGGCGATCATGACCGGGTCTATGATCGCAGGAATCGCAGAATAAGCGTCAATCAGGCCGCTGACCGTCTCGACCATCTGGACCGTGCCCAGCATGCCGGTCTTGATCGTATCGGCGCCGATATCGTCCAGCACAGCGCGCGCCTGAGCGCTCACCAAGTCCAGCGGGATTGGATGAATGCCGGTAACGCCAAGTGTGTTTTGCACGGTGATCGCCGTTACCGCCGTCATGGCAAAGCCGCCTAGGGCCGTCACGGTCTTAATGTCGGCCTGGATGCCTGCGCCGCCGCCGCTGTCGGACCCGGCAATAATCAAGACCCGTCCTATCATGGTTTAAGCTCGCCGGCCTTCAATCGCCTGCCAGACCGCCAGGGCCTGGGCGGTTTGGGCCACGTCATGCACACGCAGGATATCGACCCCAGTCCGTGCACCGGCCAGGGCGGCCGCGATTGAGCCGCCGAGCCGGTCTTGGGCATCCGTCGCGCTGGGGTGCAGGCCCTGAATAAACCGCTTGCGACTAACCCCTAACACGACCGGAAAACCAAGCTCGACCAGGGCATCAAGATGGGAAAGCAGCGCCAGATTGTGATCGAGCGTCTTGCCAAAGCCTATGCCCGGATCAAGGCTGATCGCCTCGCGCGCGATACCGGCGGCCATGGCCAGCTGCGCGTGTTCGCCGAGATAGGCACAGACCTCGGCCACCACATCATCGTAGTGCGGATTAGCCTGCATGGTCTGGGGCTGGCCTTGCATATGCATCAAGATGACGGGGATGCCCAGGCGCGCCGCTGTGCCGAGCGCATGTGGATCCCCGCTCAAAGCCGTAACATCATTCCAGATCGTCGCCCCGGCCCGGATCGCGGCCTCGGCCACCACCGCTTTTCGTGTGTCTATGCTGATTGGCCGATCGGTCGCGGCGCGAAAGGCCGTGATCACTGGCACGACACGGGCCATCTCCTCATCAGCGGAGACCTCAACTGCGCCGGGCCGGGTGCTTTCGCCGCCAATATCGAGCAGGTCTGCGCCCTCAGCGATCAAGGCCAGGCCGTGCGCCACGGCCGCATCTACGGCCAGGAACCGGCCACCATCGGAAAAGCTATCGGGGGTGACATTGACCACCCCCATGAGCCTTGGCCGCATCACGCCAGTTCAGGACCAGAGCTGGGCGTTAGGGGCACCGAAACCGAGGGCGCGGGCGGGGCCTTGTCCTCTGGCTTGTCACGCACCGGGGCAATGCCCTTGATCGCGCCTACAATCTCGTCGCCAGACAAGGTTTCATATTCCAGCAAGGCCTTGGCTAAGCTGTGCAAGTCCTCCAGCCGCTCGGTCAAGATCTTCTTGGCCTCACCATAACCACCCTGGACCAGATTGCGCACCTCGATATCAATGGTTTGGGCCGTCTGTTCGGAGATGTTTTGTGTGCGCGAGACCGAATGGCCAAGAAACACCTCGTCCTGGTTTTCGCCGTAGGACACAACCCCCAGAGCATCAGAATAGCCCCATTTGGTGACCATCATCCGGGCCAGGCGCGTGGCCTGTTCAATATCGGACGAGGCCCCAGACGTGACCTTTTCCTTGCCGAATATGATCTCTTCGGCGACGCGGCCACCCATGAGAATGGCCAGGCGCGAGGTCATTTGCTCATAGGACATGGACAGCTTATCGCGCTCTGGCAATTGCATGACCATGCCCAGGGCCCGGCCACGCGGGATGATGGTGGCCTTATGGACGGGGTCGGTATTGGCGACCGTGATCGCCACCAGGGCATGGCCGCCCTCGTGATAGGCGGTCATACGCTTTTCGTCCTCGGTCATGACCATGGATTTGCGCTCAGCCCCCATCATGACCTTGTCCTTGGCGTCTTCGAAGTCCTTCATGGTCACCATGCGCCGATTGCGCCGCGCCGCCATCAGGGCTGATTCATTGACCAGATTGGCCAAATCAGCGCCTGAAAAGCCGGGCGTGCCACGGGCAATCGTCTTAACGTCCACATCAGACGACAGCGGGATATTGCGCATATGGACGCGCAGAATCGTCTCGCGCCCGACAATATCAGGGTTGGAAACCACAATCTGACGGTCGAAACGGCCGGGCCTTAAGAGGGCTGGATCGAGCACATCGGGGCGATTGGTTGCCGCAACCAGGATAATGCCCTCATTGGACTCAAACCCGTCCATCTCGACCAGCAGTTGGTTGAGGGTTTGTTCGCGCTCATCATTGCCGCCGCCCAGGCCCGCGCCGCGATGACGACCAACCGCATCGATTTCATCGATAAAGATGATGCAGGGCGCATTCTTCTTAGCCTGCTCGAACATGTCGCGCACGCGGCTGGCACCCACACCGACAAACATTTCAACAAAGTCGGAGCCAGAGATCGAGAAGAAGGGTACGCCCGCCTCACCGGCAATAGCCCGCGCCAGCAAGGTCTTACCTGTACCCGGAGGCCCAACCAGGAGCGCGCCCTTGGGGATCTTGCCGCCCAGTTTTTGGAACTTGCCGGGATCTTTCAGGAAATCGACGATTTCGCTTAGCTCTTCTTTAGCCTCATCGACCCCAGCCACGTCCTCAAACGTGACCTTGTTCTTATTCTCGGTCAGGAGCTTGGCCTTGGACTTGCCAAAACTCATGGCGCCTCGGCCACCGCCCTGCATCTGGCGCATGAAGAAGATCCAGACCCCAACCAGTATGAGGATCGGCAACAGATTGAAAAACACGCCCAAGGGCGTGATTCCGCCGGTGCGCTTGACCTGGATATCGGCGCCATTAGCCTGCAGGCGCTTGACCAGATCATCCTGGTTCATCGGGGTGACAACCGAATAGGCCTTGCCGTCAGCCTGGCGCGCTTCGACAACATCGTCGTGAAATACTGCGCCCTTAATGGCCCCGGAATCGACCTTAGCCAGGAGCTGGGAATAGCTGATCTCGCCGCCCGCATTGGCCTTAGATCCGCCATTCATCGTGCTATAAATGCCGATCAGAATGACGACAATAATGCCCCAAATCGCCAGATTACGCAGATTCATCTTGGTCGCCTTGTTAAACCTTAGTGTCTAGATAGGATGCCTGATCGAATTTTGCCATGCCCAGGCGGGCTTATGCCTAAATCATCAGGTCCTTCTCGGTGCGAATCTGACCACAAGCGGCCATTAGCCGGGGCCGGACCAGGGATCTAACCAGGACACCATTTGTCTCAGTCAATTCAGGCCCACCAACAAATTGCGGCAGACTGGGCGCCGTCTCCGGGCTCAAGACCACCGGCAGGCTTTGCCGCAATTGCGCTGGAAGGGCCACCAGCCAGGCCCGTTCCGATGGCGACAAGGCCTTGGCATACCCTTTTAGAAGCGCAAGCCGCGCGCCCTCACCCAGTCCATGAACCTCAAACCGGCCGTCCCAGACCTGGTCTTGCAGGGTGGTATTCAAAGCCTGGCCAGAGCGCGGGCCTTCACGCACTAGCCAAACGCTGCGATCATTCGCGCTCACCTTGACCCCAGAAAGGGTGGCGGCGAATTCAGTCTCGGCGCGCAATTGGATCTCAAGCCGAGCCAGACTATCGCCGCGGACGGTCTTTTGTGTGCCACCAACACAAAGCAGCGCCCGCGCCAAAAAGGCTGAGGCTCCTTCAGGAGCCTGTCGAAGCGCTTGGCGATCCAGGCAAAGCGCCCCGAGCGGCATGTAGGGACCAAGCTCGGTAGGCCAATAGGCATTAGACACTGACGCGGGTGCTGGAGCTTGGGGCACCTGGGTCAGGGCCTTGCGCGCGCGGCTACGGCCATAGCGAAGATCCAGGTTTGCCGGGTCCTCAATCCATCCGTGGCCAAGCTTGGTTAGAACGGCCCTCAGGGCCTCGCGATCCATGTCCAAAAGCGGTCGGAGCACAAATACGCCTCTGCCCTCAGGCCAGGCCGGTGACGGCGACCAGGTCCGTAACTGACCAAGATTGGTCCCCCGATCGCGCAGCCAGTCCGATTCGGCCCTGTCGGTCTTGGTGTGCCCCAGGACCAAGGCCTTGGCGCCGTGCTGGCGAGCGGCCAGGGCCAGCAAACGATGGCGTGCCTGGCGCGCCAGGGCAGGTAAGCCTGATACACCGCCTGGACGGTCATCGGTCCAGAGCAGCGAAACTGGATCGGCGCCAAGACGGGTCGCCAGTTCGGCACATTGGGCTGTCCAGGCGCGCGACTGCGACTGTAGGTCATGGTCAACCGTCAGGGCCAAAACCCTTCGACCCTGCGCCTTGGCAAGGTCTAGCACCGCAATCAGGGCGGCTAGGCTGTCGCTACCGCCCGAAAATCCGACCGCAATCGGTACCTCTGGTCCTGCATCAAGATGCTGGGCCAGCAGCGCCGTGGCTGGGGCGAAGAGGCCTAGCGGCACTGGGCCTTGGTACGGGCCGAGGCCGCACGGCTAGCAAGAGCTGGCGCGGGCTTTGGAAACCGGCGGGCAAATTCGTCCAGCGTGCTGCAGGCATCGACCGGCTTTTTCAGGGCGATCAAGGATTGGGCCAGCTTGACCACGGCGTCCGGTGCCCAAGGCGTCACAGGCCAGCCCCTTAGCGCGCCAATATAGGCCCCGGCCGCATCGGCATAGGCCTCCTGCACATACAAGGTCTCGCCCAGCCAATACCGGGCTTCAGGCGCATTGGCGGCGGTAGCGCCATAAAGGCTGACATAGTCGCGAAGCGCATTGGAGGCCTCAGAATATTGCCCGTCGAGCAATAATTTGCGCGCAGCCGCATAGGCCTGGGCTGCGGGGGCGGGCTTGGCAGACGCTTCTGGCTTGGTGGTCAGGGGGGCTTTGACCGATGGAGCGGTAACCACAGGCTTGGGCACCTCAAGGGGCTGCAGCACAGGCTTAGGTGCCACTTCCGGCTGAGACGTGCCCGTGGTCTGAGCCGGTTCGGCGGTTGTGACCGCTGGCGCTGGTGGACTTGTCTGACCATCAGGCTGCGGCGCAGCGCCCGAAGGCAGTGGGATTGGCGCAAGATTGACTTTCAGATTAGCGATTTCCTTGCGCGCCTGGTCAAGATCATAGGTCAAAACCTCGAGCTGGCCGGTTAGCTGGCGTAGGCTCTGGTCAAAATCATCCATCCGCGCCCTTAGGCTAGCCACCTCTGGGTCGGGACCCGCCTCCTTGATGACGACGGGCTGGCCGGTGCTACGGGCCTGTAGGACGATTTCGCGCACTTCGCGCAGATCTCGCTCGATCTTGGCGAGGCGACGCGATGAAGCATCGGCATCTGTTTGGGCAAGGCTGGTCGCCGGAAAGCTTAAGGCCAGGCCAAGACTTGCGGCCATGAGCGGCAAGATGCGCGATCGAAACATTAATCCGTCTCCTCATGACTCGATCTTGAACCCGATCCAAACTGGCCGATTGGGTCGGGCTTAGCCAAGAAAAAGGGGGGCCGCAAGAACGACCCCCCGATAGCCGAAAGCAAGGCCACTAAGCGAGGGTGAACTAGGCCCCCAACCTAACGACCAAGGCCTATTGGGAGGCCCCAGCGGTAATGGCCGTATGGCCGTTGCGGTTACGGGCCCAAGCGTCTTCCGTGGTGCCAGCATCAATCGGCTTTTCTTTGCCGTAAGACACGGTTTCAATCCGGCTACCAGCGACGCCCTTGGCCACAAGATAATCCCGAACCGTATTGGCGCGGCGAGCCCCTAGCGCGAAATTATACTCACGGGTACCGCGTTCATCGGCGTTACCTTCGATCCGAACCCTGACCTGTGGGTAGCGGGCAAGCCACGCGGCTTGGGCATCCAGCACCCCGGCCCCATCGGCCTTCAAGGCATAAGAATCAAAGTCAAAATAAACCCGCTCGCCGGCATTGACGACAAAGTCCTGCACCGAGCCCGGAACGGGCCCTGATGGCGTTGGCGCAGCCACTGGCGCCAAGGGCTGGGGTGGCGGCGGAGGCGCGGGCTGCTCAACCGGCGCAGGGGTGGACGCAGGCGGCGGCGGAGCCTTGGTGGCACAGGCGGCCAAACTGGCCGCAGCCAAAGTGATGACAGCGAATCTGAGGCAGGTCTTGGCAACAGTCATTTGGGCATCTCCATTACGGGTTTCAGGCACCGGGGGCATGCAACCTATAGATCGCCTCGGGGCGCGCGTCCTTAACATAAATCGTTTTATCGGGCTCATCCAAACCCAGACTTATGGCAAATAATGGGCAGGTATTGCGTTGGGCGCAAGGCTGCGTCCGTCTCCTTATTCGAGTAAGGGTGACCAGGCTGGATCAGAGCCAGATCCGCTATAGGGCGCCGGGCGCTCAACCCGACCGCTTAAGTCCACCGTCCAAAGCTTGGCGCTGCCGCCAAGGGTTTCGCGCGAGAACATCAAGACCCGGCCATTGGGGGCCCAGCTTGGGCCTTCATCCAGATAGCTAGTGGTCAAGAGCCGCTCGTCACTGCCATCGGGGCGCATAACGCCAATATGGAACTGACCCCCGGTTTGCTTGGTAAAGGCAATAAAATCGCCCCTTGGGCTCCAGACCGGGGTCATATACCGGCCCTGACCGTAGGATAGACGGCGAACGCCCGATCCGTCGGCCTGCATCGTATAGAGCTGAGGGCTACCGCCGCGGTCAGAATTAAACACCATCTTGCTGCCATCGGGCGAAAACGATGGCGAGGTATCGATCGATGGGTCAGTCGTCAGGCGCGTCGCCGCCCGGGTGCTGAGGTCCATAACATAGATGTCACTATTGCCGCCGCGCTCGACCGAAAAGGCGACCCGCTTGCCGTCCGGCGAAAATCTTGGCGCAAACACCATGCCGGGATAACGGCCAAGGGTCTCTTGGCGACCCGTTTCAATGTTTAGTAGATAAAGGCTCGCGCCGCTGTCTCTGAGCGCCATATAGGTGACTTGCTGGCTATTGGACGAGTAGCGCGGCGTCATGACCATGGCCGTACCATTGGTCAAATAGCTGGGATTGGCCCCATCCTGATCCATAATCGCCAAGCGCTTAATGCGGTTGGTCTTCGGCCCGCTTTCCGCGACAAAGACGATGCGTGTGTCAAAATAGCCCTTCTCGCCGGTTAGGCGCTCATAGACAGCATCTGAAATCTTGTGGGCGACCCGCCGCCAATTTTCAGGCGTTGCGGTAAATTGTAGGCCAAGAAGTTGCTGCTCTGAAAACACGTCCCAGAGGCGAAAATCCACGCGGATCTGGCCGTCGGCGGCAAGGCTAACCTTGCCATTGATCAGGGCCTGGGCGCTGATCGCCTTCCAATCAGCAAAGCGGGGCTGAACATTCACGTCGAGACCAGCCGCTGAAAAGCCCGCCAGATCCAGTGGCCTAAAAAAGCCTGATCGCTCAAGATTAGCCGAAACCACCCTGGCAATTTCTGGGCCGTAAGGACTGGCACCTGAAAAGGCTGGCACGGCCACGGGAAGCGGCTGGAGCGTGCCCTGATTGATCTGGATCTCGATCTCGGCCCGGGCGGGGGCCAGGCTTCCAAGGCTAATGGCCACCGCCATCAGGGCCTGAAGGGCGAAGTTCAGCTTAAGGCGCAGCATCATGATCCAAGGTCCCTGGTCAGTAGCCGCGGCAAATCTGCCGGGCGTCAAAAGATACAACGAACGATTTCCAGTCGGCATAGGTCTCGGCAGGCAGTTCAGCATAAGGCGCGGCGCGGGCCACGGCCGTCAAGGCGCGTGTCCCCGCAGCCTGCAAAACCGCGTCACCAGATTGTAAGACCCTTTGTTCATCGACCAGATTGGCGCGAATCAACTGCCCGCTTGGCGACAAGGTCAAACGGACCTTAACGACAATATTGGCCGCGCCCTCGACGCCGCAATTGGGATTCCACAGCCTAGCCAGCCTCGCGCTAATGGCCTGCATGATATCCACGCTAGAGCCGCGACCGGCACCGACCGCGGGCCGCATAACCAGATCGGTCTGGCTTTGGCTTGGCCCCTTGGCCGCAGACGAGGCATGTTTGGGCGCAGGTGTCACAGCGCGCACCGTATTGGCCAGGGCGTCAAGATCCAGTCCTGAGATCGGCTTTTGCACGCTCGGCATGACCAGGCTTGGTGTGACCGGCTTGAGCGCAGGGGCGGTCTTGGTCGGTAAAGATGGACTTGGAGTCTGGCTAATTGCAGGCTTGGGCTGGGTCACGGCGGGGACGGGCGGGGACGGCTGAACCTCGGGCGGCGCTTCTGTCACAGGGTTTTCGGTTGCGGCGTCCATTTGCCGGTCAGCTTGGACTGCAGCGCTAACATCCGTAATCGGGCCAGTCGAGATTACGGTCACGGGCGTTACCTGGACGATCTTGACCGGCGCCCTTAGCCAGGGCCAGGCCACGATTCCCGCCGCCAGCACCAAGAGGTGCAGCCCAATTGAAAGGCTTGGCGCGAGATAGGACCTAGACTGGGCTTGACGCATAGGCGGGCTATGGCCTTGGTGAGAGCGCGGCTGGACTTGCCAAGGCCTCGCCAGAGCTTGGACCGCCAATATCGGTGATCAGGCCGATTGAACTAAAGCCCGAACGCGACAGGCTGGCCATAACCTGGGCGACCAGCGCATAGGGGGCCTTGCCATCGGCGCGAACAAAGACAGGCCGAGCCGCGCCTGTACCATTCAACGCGGTCATGTGCGGGGCCAATTGATCAAAACTCACAAGCTGGTCCTGGACATAGATCCTGCCATCGGCCGACAAGCTGACGGTCAGAGGCTGGTCTTGATCGTCAAGGGCGCTGGCCTCTGTCTTTGGCAATTCAACCGGAACCCCGACGGTCAAGAGCGGCGCGGCGACCATAAACACAATCAGCAGCACCAACATGACATCGACCATGGGGGTGACATTGATCTCGGAGAGGGCCCCGCGACGCGTCCGGCGGCGGCGGCGCGATCCTAGGCCCTTGGCTGCGATCAGAGCGGCCATGGCCCTAGCTCCGGTCGGCCAGGCGGCGCGACATCAGGCTCATTAGCTCATCGCCAAAGGTCTCCAGCCGAGCCGCATAGCGGCCCGCGTCACCGATAAATTTGTTATAGGCAATATAGGCTGGGATCGCTGCAGCCAGACCAATGGCCGTAGCAAACAAGGCCTCAGCAATCGAGGGGGCAACCACCGAAAGATTGGTGTTCTTCTGCACGGCAATGGCCTGAAACGCATGCATAATGCCCCAGACCGTCCCAAACAGGCCGACAAAAGGCGAGGCGGTGGCGACAATGGCCAAGCTAGACAGGCCGGTCTCAGCGTCCTGGGATTCTTGGGCGATCAGGCTGTCGAGATTACGCTCAATCCTTTGCAGGGTTAGGACCCCCTGCAAGTCGCTCATGGGTCCCTTGGACCTGGCCTGATGCCAGTCACGAAGCGCAGCATGCAATAGCCGCGCTGTCGCCTGAACGGGCCTTGGTCCGGTCGATTCGGCGACCTGTTCTAGGGTGCGCCCTGAACTCAAGGCCTCTTCAATCTCGTTGGCCTGGCGGTTCATCAACCGTAATTTCAGGCCCTTATCGATCATAATGGTCCAGGACCAGATTGAGGCCGCCAAAAGGCTCAGCATGACCCCCTTCACCACCCAGTCGGCGCGAACAAAGAGGGCAAGGGCTGAGAAGCTTTCCGGCGAAAGGGCGCTGGCGGCAGTATCCATAAACAGGGTCTCGCTTGGTCGATCAGTCTGTGACCCTAGGGGCCGGTCGGGGTGAAACTATGGCAGAAAAGGCAAAAACCACGGGGCTAGCTTTTCGGCCATGCCGACCGGCGGCTTACGGGGGCGGCCATCCAGGGCAATACAGGCGGCCTCGACCTTGGCCGTAGCCAAGACGTCGCCGCCACGCACGATTTTCTGGCTGATATAGAGGCGCGGGCCCTTGACCCGGTCATAGGTGGTGACAACGACCAGGGCGTCATCGATGCGGCCTGGCTTTAGGTAGCGAAGATCCAGCTGGGTTACGACAAAGGCGGCGGGGTCTGGGCGATCCAAAAGGTCGCTATGGCTGATACCGGCTAGGCGCAAAAAGTCTGACCGGCCGCGCTCAAAATAGCGCACATAGTTGGCGTGATAGACCATGCCGGTGAAATCAGTGTCTTCGTAATAGATCCGAACCGGCAGGCGATGCTCACGCCCAACAAAGACCCCAGCGCTTGGCTGATCGGCGCTCATTGCGGCTCCTCATCAAACAGGGTTTGTTGCAAGACGGCTGCGACCTGCGGCGGCTCTTTTAAGCCGAGATGCAGATAGGCCCGGCCGCAAGCGACCCGGCCCCTAGGCGTGCGCTGAATAAAGCCCTGCTGCATCAGATAAGGTTCAATCACGTCTTCAACCGCGTCGCGCGCCTCTGCGATCGCGTAGGCCAGGGTCTCGACCCCGGCTGGACCACCGCCATAGTTTTCGATCAGGGCGCGAAGGTAACGCCGGTCAAGACTATCAAGCCCCTGCTCGTCGACCTCGAGCCGGGCCAAGGCCCTAGCCGCATGGGCCTGATCGATCAGGGCAGCGCCATCGGCCGTGGCAAAGTCGCGTACCCGCCGCAAGAGTCGGCCTGCCACCCGCGGCGTACCCCTGGCCCTGGCCGCAATCTCGCCAGCACCTTCCGGCGATAGAGGCGCGCCCATCTTGCGCGCGGCCTGGATCAAGACATGGCGCAGCTCGGCGGGGGTATAAAACTCAAGCCGTAAGGGAATGCCAAACCGGTCGCGCAGAGGCGTAGCCAGCATACCGGCCCGAGTCGTCGCGGCGACCAGGGTAAAGGGGGCCAGATCAATCCGGATTGAGCGCGCGCTCGGCCCCTCGCCGATCATCAGATCCAGCACATGGTCTTCCATGGCCGGATAAAGGATTTCCTCAACGCTCGAGGGCAGGCGATGGATCTCGTCGATAAACAGCACATCGCGCGGCTCAAGATTGGTCAATATGGCCGCAAGGTCACCGGCCTTGGCCAGGACAGGGCCAGACGTGGCACGAAAATTGACGCCGAGCTCGCGGGCGACAATCTGGGCCAAGGTGGTCTTGCCCAGCCCCGGTGGGCCAAACAAGAGCACATGGTCCAGGGCCTCGCCCCGGCCCCTGGCGGCCTCAATAAAAATTTTCAGATTGGCCTTTAGCGGCTCCTGGCCAACAAATTCAGACAGGGTCTGGGGCCGAAGCGCCTTGTCGGTCGGCTCTAAGGGTTCGGCCTCGCCATCGATCAGCCGGCTCATCGGCCCATCTCCTTCAGGGCCGCCTTGATCAGGATCGGCAGCTCGGCATCAGGCCCAATCTGATCAAGGGCATGCTCCACCGCCCGGCGTGCTGAAGGCTCGGCCAGGCCAAGCCCCATCAGGGCCGCAACCGCCTCGCCGCTGAGCGAAGGCACCGGCTTGGCCATGGGCGGTGAATGCGCGGCAAGGCCCTGGACCAGGCCATCGCCGATCGGCTTGCCCTTAAGCTCAGTAACAATCCGCAAGGCTAATTTTGGCCCAACCCCATTGGCCCGGCCAATAGCGGCCTTGTCCTCGCGGGCAATGGCGCTGGCAAGCTCGGCGGGCGGCAGGACATCCAGCACCGACAGGGCCGCCTTTGGCCCGACGCCCTGAACGGATTGAAGCAGGCTAAACACGCTGCGCTCGCTGCGGTCCAAGAATCCGTACAGCCTCGTACCCGCAGCCTCTGTGGTCTGGCTTTCAATATGCAGGACCGCCGCCTCGCCCAGGGCCGGAAGCCGCGACAGGCAGCGCGCGCCGCAGCGGACCAGATAACCAACCCCGCCGACATCGATCAGGGCCTCATCCTCGGTGATTTCGGCGACAATGCCGCTGAGCCGCCCAATCATGCCGCCGTCCCCAATTTGCGGTTCAGGCTCGATATCTGGCGCGCATGGGCATGGGCAATGGCGACGGCCAAGGCGTCGGCCGCATCGGCCGTCGGCGAGCCTGCGGTTGGTAAGAGCCGGGCAATCATAAAGGCCACCTGGTCCTTATCGGCGCCGCCCGTGCCTACCACCGCCTTCTTGACCACCTTGGCGGCATATTCGGCGACGGGAAGGCCCGCCTTGGCCGGGGCAATCAGAGCCGCAGCGCGGGCATGACCGAGCTTTAGGGTCGAGGCGGCATTGGAATTGAGAAAGGTTTCTTCAACAGCAGCCTCTTGCGGCGCATATTGCCCAATCACATCCATAATGCTGTCAAACAAGGTCAAGAGCCGAATGGCGAACGGTGCATTGGGATCGGGCTTGATTACCCCATGCGCCACATGGCTTAGCCGCGCACCATCAATGGTGATAATGCCCCAGCCGGTGAGGCGCAGGCCCGGGTCAAGGCCAAGGATTCGAATCGCGTTCGTCATGCGTTCGCATCCTCGCTTGTCCGGGCCCTAAGGAAAAGGGGCCAGGCGGGCTCTAGCCCGCGTATTTTGCCATGTCTTCGTCGGAAATATCGAAGTTTCCGTAAACGTTTTGGACGTCATCATCGTCGTCCAGGGCATCAATCAGCTTGAACAGGATCGCGACATCGTCGCCAGCCACTGGGGTCAAGGTCTTTGGCTTCCAGATAATGCTGGTCGATTTGGCCGGACCAAACCGGGCCTCAAGCGCCTCGAGCACGGGGTTCATGTCTTCAAAGGCGGTGGTGATGGTGTGGCTATCGGCATCGGATTCGGCATCCTCGGCCCCTGCCTCAATCGCGGCTTCCATGACATCGTCTTCAGAACCGACGGCGGGTGGATAGACGATCTGGCCAACCCGGTCGAACATGAAGGCGACAGAGCCAGACTCGCCCATATTGCCGCCATTCTTGTTGAAGACCATCCGCACATTGGCCGCCGCGCGATTGCGATTATCGGTCAGGACCTCGACAATCAGGCCTACCCCGCCAGGTCCAAAGCCCTCATAGCGGATTTCTTCATAGGTGTCGGTTTCGCCGCCGAGGGCCTTTTTGATGGCCCGGTCAATATTGTCCTTAGGCATGGATTCGGCCCGGGCATTAGCAATCGCCAGCCTCAAGCGCGCATTGGCATTCGGGTCGGGCACCCCGCCCTTGGCCGCCAAAGTGATATCGCGCGACAGCTTGGAAAAGATTTTTGAGCGCTTCTTGTCCTGAGCGCCCTTGCGAAACTGGATGTTTTTAAATTTGGAATGGCCAGCCATGGTCGAACACTGATCTTTCGAGTCGAGAACCTAGGCCAAGCTTCTAGCCTTGCCGCCCCGCTTTTGTCACCCCTGGTTCGTGTCCGGCTCGGCATGGGCATGCCGAGTAATGGTCGCTTCTGACACATCATTAGCTATTCCTGATATATTCGTGCAAAGTACTTGCATATGCAATTAATGTGTGCGTATATGGCGCATGACCCAATCTTCCCTAAACGCCATACTTCATCTGTTCCAGGTCCAGGCTAGGCTTGAGGACCGCTTTTCCGGTGCCCTCGGCGGGGTGCACGGGCTTGGCCTGAAAGAGGCCTTGCTGCTCATGCACCTAAGCCAGGCCCCAATGCTGCGCTTGACCCGGGTTGACCTGGCCAAGCGACTGCATATCAGCGCCTCAACCGTGACCCGGATGGCCGTGCCGATGGAAAAACTGGGCCTGGTTGCTCGCCAGCCCGATCCGCGTGATGCGCGCCTGGCCTATGTGGTCCTGACCGAGACCGGCCAGGCCATTGTCACAGACGCGCGCGCCACGTTTGAGCGCCTAGCCGCCGAAGTGTTTCGCGATCGGTGGACCGAGCAGGATATTGGCCAGCTTGCCGATCTGCTGGCCCGGCTCAATTCCAACCAGATCGGGATCCTGGCCTAGGCCCCCCTTCCTCCTTCCCCGCGCAGGCGGGGACCCAGACCTCCTACAACCGCTCGGAGATAACGATCTGGATCCCCGCCTTCGCGGGGAAGGAGGGGAGTAAGAGTCCTAAACCTGCGGAATATGGCTCGTCAGGCGCCCGCCCATGCGGATCGGCTCGACCCGGCGCGCCAGACCGGTCGCGGGATCAGTCTCGACAAACACGCCGCAAACCGTGGCTGGGCCTGAGGCGGGCTGATAGCGTCCGCCGGAAATCTTGGTCGTAAAGCGGCGCAGCGGCTCATCCTTCTGGTTGCCGATGACGCTGTCATAATCGGCGCAGGCACCGGCGTCGGTCTGATAGGCCGAGCCGCCATTTAAGATCTGGCAATCAGCGGTCGGGACATGGGTATGGGTCCCAACAATCAGACTGGCCCGGCCATCGCAAAAATGGCCCATGGCCATTTTTTCGGACGTCGCCTCAGCATGCATGTCAACGATCACGGCGTCGCAAACCTGACCAAGCGGGCAGGCGTCAAGCTCGCGGCCCACGGCTGCGAAGGGGTCATCCAGAGCATCCATATGCACCCGGCCGAGCAGATTGATCACCAGCACCCGGTTACCCCGCTCGGTCTCAAACACCTGGGCGCCGCGGCCTGGCGCATCGGCTAGCGGCGGATAATTGAGCGGCCGGATCAGGCGCGGCTCGCGGACAATATAGGTTAGGGCCTCTTTCTGGTCCCAGGAATGATTACCCAGCGTCAGGCAATCGGCCCCGGCCTCAAACAGTTCCCAGGCTGTGTTCTCAGTAATGCCATAGCCCGCCGCCGCATTCTCGGCATTGACCACGACAAACTCCAGATCCAGTTGGCGGCGAAGCGCAGGCAAATGATCGGCCAGGCCGTCACGGCCCGACTTGCCAACCACATCTCCGAAAAAAGCAAAGCGCATATTTATGGGTTCCTTTGGACCGGGATATAGCGCATTTGCGTCAAAATCCCGTCCAAAGTCTCATCATGGTCTTCCACCGGAAGATCGGCGACCCTCTGCGCCTCAAAAGCAAGGCCAAGCACAAAAACATCACCAGCAGCCCGAAGGGCTGCGAGGGTGCGATCATAATGGCCCTGGCCATAGCCCATCCGTCCGCCCTTGGCGTCAAAGGCCAGCATGGGAACGAGGATGAGATCTGGTCGGCAAGGCGGCGAATCCGCAAAGGGTTCGGCCACACCAAACCCGCTCCGTTCCAGCGGATCGCTGGCTTGCCATTGGTGAAAGCTTAGGGGCGCACCAGCCACGACTCTAGGCAAGGCCAGGCGCGCCCCGGCCTGGGCCAAATAGGCCATGAGCGGACGAGGATCGATCTCTGAACCCAGGGGGAAATACCCGGCTATGATGTCAAACTGGCCCAAATGGCTTGGTGGAAAATGGGCGATAAGCCCATGGGCGGCATCAGGATGATCCAGGGCCGCCATGGCCCGCACCGCCTTCATCTGGGCCCGCAGCAGGGTCTTGGCTGAGGCGGCAGAGGCATGGACCATGATCAGTTCGCAAATTCGCAGCAAAAAGGGTGGCGGCGCCGCAGAGACCGTGAAGACGTGTTCAATCCCCTCGGACCTGGCTTGCCAGGTGGGCACCGTATGCCCGAAACCACGACCTCGGGCAGGCACAGCTCCCTATGAGGTTGATTAAGGTCCCCGGGATTAGAAGTCTTCGACGCGAACCGCAGCAAGACCCGCCGCCTTTAAACTAGGGGACCGAGGGCCCCACCTCAAGGCTTGAATGGATTTCGCTAGTCAAGATCGCGTCAGAGATCGGTCTTGGCGACTAGGGCCTCAATGCGGTGGGCAATCATTTCGATCGCCTTGGCACTGCGCGCATCCAGCTGGGCCCGATCCTTGGTGACATGATCTGTGAGGTTTCGCACCGCCGCCAGCTGGCTTCGGGCATCGGCCAAATCATCGGCGAGCATGAGGGCTGCCATTAAGAAGAGGCGCGTCTCGGCCAGGGGTCCTACGGCCTCAGATACCTGTTGTACCTGCCTGTCAAAGGCCGCTGCTAATTCACTGAGGTGAGCCTCCTGCCCATCCTCACAGCCTACCGTATAGGGCCGGCCATTAATCTGGATCGTAATCTGGGACATGGTCAGTCTGCCCCTTCTTGACCCGGCCCAGCCTGGCCTGTTCGAAGCGCGATTTCGATATCGGCCAGGGCCTGGCCAAGCGCCTTCGAGGCCTCACGGCCCGCAGCGACGAGCTCGCGCTCGCGCGCCCGGGCAGAGTCGAGATCTACCGCCAATTGCGAGCGGTCCTCCTCAAAAAGATCCGAGCTGACGCTGGAGGCCCGGCCAATCAGCCCCTCCATCCGCTGCTCAAGGCCCACAACGGCGCGGTCCAGCCGCAATATGGCCAGATCAAGAGCAGACGGTCCTGCAATGCGGTCTTGTAGATCAGACACCTTGCTTGCCTCTCTCAAGGGACAGGGAACGGATGAATACGGTTCGCCCTGGGACTTAAGATTCCTGTATAAACCCCGTGTTGGCGGGCACAAGGTCTGGCTTGCTTGACCCGGCCCGCTCGGCATGCAAGGTCGCACAAAACCTTGCGCTAGATCAGGATCTATTATGCCCGCCTCTCCCCAAGCCATGGCCGATGCCATTCGCGTTTTGTCTATGGACGCCGTTGGTAAGGCCAAGTCCGGACACCTTGGCGCCCCCATGGGCTTGGCCGATGTGGCCACTGTGCTCTGGTCGCGGTTTTTGAAATTTGATGCGGCCAAGCCCGATTGGATCGATCGCGACCGGTTTGTGCTATCGGCAGGCCATGGCTCCATGCTGATCTATGCCCTCCTGCACCTGACCGGCGTCAAGGCCGTGACCCGCCAGGAACTAGAAGCCTTTCGCCAATGGGGCTCAAAAACCCCTGGCCACCCAGAATTTGGCCATACGCCCGGCGTTGAAACCACCACCGGCCCACTGGGCCAGGGCCTGGCGACCGCCGTTGGCATGGCCATGGCCGAACGCTCCATGGCCGCGCGTTATGGCGAGGACCTGATCGACCACCGCACCTGGGTTATGGCTGGTGATGGCTGTTTGATGGAGGGGGTTAGCCACGAGGCCATTTCCCTCGCCGCGCGGCTTAAACTGTCCAAGCTGACCGTGATTTGGGATGATAATGACGCCACGATCGACGGCAAGGTCGGCATGGCTGAGGTCGGCGACCAGATGGCCCGCTTCAAGGCCGCCGGCTGGGCGGTCAAGGCCGTGGATGGCCATGATATGGGCGCCCTGCGCCGCGCCATGGCCTGGGCTATCAAGCAGGACCGGCCCAGCCTGATTGCCGCCAAGACCAAGATCGGCAAGGGCTCGGCCAATTTTGAAGGCAATCCTAAGACCCACGGCGTGCTCGATGCCGCAGAGATCGCGGCGTCGAAGGCCAAGCTGGGCTGGACGGCCGAACCATTCGCCGTTCCCGAAGAGATCGAAACCGCCTGGCGCAAGGTCGGTCGCCGCGGCGCAAAGCTACGCCGGGCCTGGGAGGCCAAGATCAAGGCCTCGCCCCAAGGCCAGGACCTGATTCGCGCGGCCAAGGGCGACTTGCCCAAATCGGCTTTTGACGCCCTTCAGGCCCATATCGCCAAGGCCGTGGCCGATAAGCCTGACAATGCCACCCGCGTGCATTCGGGCGCGGCGCTCGAGGCCCTGATCCCCTCCATCCCTGAAATGATCGGCGGCTCGGCTGACCTTACGGGCTCGAACAATACCATCACCACCGGCATGAAGCCCTTTGATGCGCCAGACTATGCCGGGCGCTATGTGCATTATGGCGTGCGTGAATTTGGAATGGCGGCGGCCATGAATGGCATGGCCCTGCACGGCGGCATCATTCCCTATTCCGGCACCTTCCTGGTATTCTCCGACTATTCGCGGCCAGCCATTCGCTTGGGTGCCTTGATGGGCGCGCGGGTCATTCACGTCATGACCCATGATTCCATTGGCCTTGGCGAGGACGGGCCTACGCACCAGCCGGTCGAGCATCTGGCCTCCTTACGCGCCCTGCCTGGCCTCTTGGTCATGCGCCCCGCCGATGCGGTTGAAACCGCTGAATGCTGGCAATGCGCGCTCGGCGAAAAGACCATGCCAACCGTGATGGCCTTGTCCCGGCAAAAGGTCCCCGCTGTCCGGACTGTGGCCGCCCCTGCCAATCTGTCCGCCCAGGGCGCTTATGAACTGGCAAGCTCAGGCCTTGGCGAGGCTCGGGTCAGCCTATTTGCCTCTGGCTCAGAGGTCTCAATTGCCATGGCCGCCCGCGATCTCTTGCAGGCGCAAGGTATTGGCACCCGTGTCGTCTCTACCCCTTGCTGGGAATTGTTTGACCGTCAAAGCGCCAAGGTCCAGGCCGCCGTGATCGGCAAGGCCAAGGTGCGAGTTGCGGTGGAGGCCGCAGTGCGCCTGGGCTGGGAGCGATTCATTGGTGAAGACGGCGGCTTTGTTGGCATGAGCAGCTTTGGCGCCAGTGCCCCTTACGAAAAGCTCTATGAGGCCTTCGGCATTACAGCTCAGGCGGTCGCGAATGCGGCCCTAGCCAAGCTCTAGGCGCAGCCAACTAATCCTGATTAGCTGACAACGCTGGACAAGCGCCGATAGGGCCGCACATAGGCTTGACATCGCCGCCGCCTGCCTCAATACGCCCTGTTCATACTTGTGAATCTGGGCCTGGGCTCAAGGTTTGCGCGTCTCGTTTAGGAGCTTGGTCCCATGGCAGTTCGCGTCGCCATTAACGGTTTTGGCCGTATCGGTCGTCTGGTCTTGCGCTCGATTATCGAGCATGCCCGCCATGATATCGAGGTGGTGGCGATCAATGATCTGGGCCCGGTCGAGACCAATGCGCATCTGCTGCGTTATGACAGTGTCCATGGCCGCTTCCCAGCCAAGGTCACGTCTGGCCCTGACTTTATCGATGTCGGTACCGGCAAGATCCGCGTTACCGCCATCCGTAATCCCGCCGAACTGCCGCACAAGGAATTGGGCGTCGATATTGCCCTAGAATGTACGGGTATCTTTACCTCAAAGACCGCAGCCTCGGCGCAT
>JBILKO010000082.1:0-11052 GCA_044376615.1 Caulobacteraceae bacterium | reverse complement strand
CAATCAACCCCGATGCGCGTAAGACCTTGCCGGGCAAACTGGCCGCCGCCGCCCGCGCCGCCTTGGCTGCACGATCAGAGATCAGGGGACCCATAAACGGCTCGTCAGCGTCATCCCAGGCCCCAATGCGCAGCCGCTCGGCCAAGGCCAGGACCGCTTCAATCAGGGCATCCCCAGCTGCGCCGGTCGGGATAATCAGGCGGCGCGCACAGGAACATCGCTGCCCCGTTGTGATAAAGGCTGATTGTACAACCAGGGCCGCTGCGGCCTCGGTGTCGGCCACATCCCAAGCGATCAGGGGATTATTGCCGCCGAGCTCAAGCGCCAGGATCACATCCGGCCGATCGGCAAAATGACGACGGAAGAAGGCCCCAGCCTGGGCCGAGCCGGTAAACAGGAGCCCATCAATCTTCTGATCGATCAGGGCCGCGCCAACCTCGCGCCCGCCCTGGACCAGATTGACGACGCCGTCAGGGACGCCCGCCTCGATCAGGGCCTCGACCAGGGCCTGCCCGGCCAAGGGCGTTTCTTCGGAAGGCTTAAAGACTACGCAATCGCCAGCCAGAAGCGCCGGGACAATATGGCCATTGGGCAGGTGCCCAGGGAAATTGAACGGGCCCAAGATCGCCATGACCCCATGGCCGCGATGGCGCAAGACCGCCTGGCCAAACGGCATATCGCTGCGCTTTTCGCCGGTGCGTTCGTTAAAGGCCGCGATCGAGACCTCAATCTTGCCGATCATGGAGCCAAGCTCGGCGGTGGTTTCCCAAAGGGCCTTGCCGGTCTCTTGCGACAGGGCCTTGGCCATTTGCGGCGTCCTGGCCTCAAGCACCGCCTTATAGCGCCGCATCAGGGCGATACGGTCGTCGCGAGGCGTGTCTGACCAGGCCTGAAACGCTCGGTGTGCGGCGGCAACGGCGGCGGCGACCTGATCGGGGCCTGCGCTGGCCTCTTGCCAAACCACCTGCCCAGTCGCTGGATCGAGTGAGGTTAGGGCGGAGCCGGTCCCTGCCTGCCAGCGCCCATCGATAAAAACGCCCTTGGTCATGCCCTATTCCTTTATCCGGATCAGATCGCCATTGCGCACGCCAAGCACGTCCGCGACATCGCGGCTGAGCGTGGCGGTTTCAGCTTCAATCGCCACGGGTGCTCGCACCGCTCGGAAGGCCTCGAGCCTGCCGCTAGAGATAAGAGCCTCGCTTGCGGCAATGTCTGTCCCGATCTGAACCGTCCTTACAACCGCATCGCGTACGGTGCGAATATCGTCGCGCTGGCAAGCGACTGATGGGCCGCCGTCAAAAATATCGATCAGGCCCTGATAGCGAAAACCTTCACCCTCCAACATGGCCCGCGCGGCCTCGCCCTCGCGATGGACTGTGCCAATTGCGTCGCGGGCCGATTTGGGTAGTAGCGAAACATAGATGGGATGACGCGGGGCCAGGTCGAGGATGAACTGACCATCGGTCGAGGCGCTCATCAAATCGGCCTCGTCAAAGGGCAGGCGAAAGAATTTGGACGCGACATTGTCCCAGAATGGACAGGCACCATCGGCCTCAAACCAGCCCCGCAGCTCGGCCAGGACCATTTCGGCGAACCGCTGCGGATCTAGACCAATCAGCATATAGCGCGACTGGGCCAGCAAACGCCCGGCCCCGCCCTTACGCCGCTCGGGCCGCAAGAAGAGTGAACCGACTTCAGACCAACCCGAACACTCATTCACCAAGACCAGGGCGCTATGGTCAAAGCGCATGTTCAAGGTCGGTGAGGACTGGGCTAGGGTCACGACGCGGAATGAAAAATGTGGCCGCTTCAGGCCAACCCCGGCCTTGACGCCGGCCACGCCATCGACCTGACCAAGCTCGGTATCCTCGAGCATCAGGGTGTACCAGGCCTCGAGCGGTGCGACCGAGCCGTCAAAACTGGCCTTGGAGGTCTCGAGCCGCTCGCGCAGGGTCGCCTCGTCTTCGGGCAGGCTGGTAAAGCCGCGGCCAGACAGGATGGCCAGCTCCATTAGGGAATCGAAATCTTTCGGCCCAGCTGGGCGCACAACCAACATAGACTAAAGCTCCATAGCCGCGCGAATGGCCGGACCGTCTATGCCCCCATCTGCGAGCTTCATTAAAATCCCAGCCGATAATTGCGCGCGTTCGACAAAACTGTCGGGCCAGGCATATTCATCTTCACTGTGAATATCGCCGCCGCGCACACCCAGTGTGTCAATATTGGGCAGGCCCGAGGCAAACAGGTTATTGCCCTCACAGACACCGCCCGATGGCTTCCAACCAATCTCTTGGCCAAGCAAGGCCCCAACCTGGCGCACCGCCTCGAACAGCTGGGTCTGGGCTGCATTCATGGGCTTGGCCGGGCGCGTCACCGCGCCATGCAGGTGCAGATCGAGCCCATCGCCGCCGCTAGACGCGATAGCTGCCCGCACGGCTGTCTGCACCCAGTCGGCAGCGGCCTGGTCGGGAAAGCGAATATTGAACCGGACAATGGCGGTATCAGGCACCATGTTCAAAGGCCCGCCGCCATCAATGCGCGACACATTCAAGGTCACGCCGTCGCGCTGACCATTAAGCCGGTCAAACTGATCGGCCAGTCGGGCGGCGGCGGTGATGGCGTTGCGGCCAAGACCAAAGTCACGCCCCGCATGGGCCGCGCGGCCACGAACCACGACATGAAAATTGCCCGACCCCTTGCGGGCGCCCGCTAAGGTGCCGTCACTTAAGGCGGGCTCATAGGTCATGCCGATATGGCCTAGGCGACCAAATTCCGCCAAGAGCGGGGCAGACGATAGGCTACCGACTTCCTCATCGGGCGACATCAGGACCCGGTAGCCAACGCGGCTGGCTAAGGGGTGGGCCTCAAAGGCCGCCAGCGCGGCGAGCATAATGCACAGCCCGCCCTTCATATCGGCCATGCCAGGACCGTTCAGGGCGCCGTCAGCGCGGGTCACCACCGACTGAAAGCGGCTATCGGCGCCAAAGACAGTGTCATAATGACCGGTAAGGATCACCTGAACCGGAGCGTCGGGCCGCACCGTGATCGACAGGGCATCGGTCGTTTCCAGATCGCGAACCTGGCCGTCATTGGCCACTTCACGCATGGGGGCTAGGGTGTGGCAGGCGACATCCGCAGGCAAGCCAGACGCGGCCTCGATTAAGGCGCGCTTTTGCTTGTTCAATCCGTTGAGATTACGACTGCCGGAATTGATTTCAGACCATTGCCAGGTACGGGTGATCAGGGCCGGACCCTGGTCCGTCAGCCGATCCATCACTGCCTGGTCTTGGGCCGTTAAAAACATGATTCACAACAAAACCGCCAAAACCTAGCTAAACCCTGCCCGCAAGCGCAATGCAAGGCTTGTAGTGCCTAGATTTGGTGATTATCGAGCGTTCAATGACCCAAAACTGCGAAAATTGGCTTCATTTTCGTAATTTCCAGCAAGAGTATTGGCCAGGCGTTGGGTCCTCAATTCGGCCATTGCAAGCGCGCCTAATTTTTGTGCAAGTGAATAATTCGGGGTCTGGAATTGACGATTTTTCCGTCAAGACCCAAACCAGGACCTAGGTTAGTGAGCCGACCCACGGTCAGTTGAGACGGAAGAAGGAAGTTGTACGCGTGGGCGATACCCAAGACCAGGACAGCCTGTTTCCCCTGTCCGCAGCCTATCCTATCGATCGCGCCTATGACGAGATGTATGATGCAGGTCATGGCGTGCGCGACCATTATCGCCCGCTGCAATCCCAGATCTCGACCCTTGGCGCTGGCGAACTGGCAGACCGGCAAAGGACTTTAGAACAATCCTTCCTGCTGCAAGGCATTACATTTACCGTCTATGGGGCTGGGGCCTCAACCGAACAGATCATCCCAACCGACCTGTTTCCCCGCATTATCCCGGCGGCGGAATGGGCCAGGATCGAGGCCGGCCTGACCCAAAGGCTTCAGGCCCTAAACCTATTTCTGGCCGATATCTATGGCGATCAGACCATCCTAAAAGACGGGATCGTGCCGCGCGATCTGGTCCTGGGTGCCCCGTCCTATCGCCGTGAAATGCAAGGCCTGTTTGTGCCGCACAAGGCCTATGCCAATGTTTGCGGCAGCGACCTGATCCGCAATGAGGCGGGCGAATTTGTCGTGCTCGAAGACAATCTTCGCGTGCCGTCGGGCGTGTCCTATATGCTGGCCAATCGCGACGCGGCCAAACGCACATTTCCTGGAACCTATCGCTCCAGCGGCGTGCGCTCGGTCGAACGCTATCCCGACACCTTGCTCGCGACCCTAAAGAGCCTGGCTTCTGATTGGAGGCCCAATCCCCAGGTCGTGGTGCTGACGCCCGGGGTCTATAATTCAGCTTATTATGAGCATGCCTATCTCGCACGGCTGATGGGCGCACCGCTCGTTGAGGGGCGCGACCTCGTGGTCCATGACAATCTAGTCTATATGCGTACCACCACCGGCCTAAAGCGTGTCGATGTGATCTACCGACGGGTCGATGATGATTTTATCGACCCCCTGACCTTTCGGCGGGACTCGTCACTGGGCGTTGCGGGCCTGTTCAATGCCTATCGGGCTGGCAATGTCGTTATCGCCAATGCACCGGGGACAGGGGTAGCTGACGATAAGGCGGTCTATGCCTATGTCCCTGCCATTATCCGCTATTATCTCGGCCAAGACGCCATATTGAACAATGTCGAGACCTATTTGTGCCGCGAGCCGGATCAGCTCGATCACGTGCTTGGCAATCTCGACAAGCTGGTGGTCAAGGCAGTTGGGGCGTCTGGCGGCTATGGCATGTTGGTCGGCCCCCATGCCAGCGCCAAGGAGCGGGAGGATTTTGCCGAGCAGCTGAAAGCCGACCCAGCCAATTATATCGCCCAGCCGACCATTCAGCTATCCACCGCACCTTGCCTGATAGATGGCGCGATTGAGCCACGCCATGTTGATCTGCGCCCCTTTATTCTGTGCGGCGAGAAGATCGTGGTGACGCCCGGTGCCCTGACCCGCGTTGCGCTCAAACGCGGCTCACTGGTGGTCAATTCCAGCCAGGGCGGCGGCTCGAAAGACACTTGGGTGCTTAGCGATCCCCGGGTTCAGGCTCAAGAGAGCCCAGCATGATGCTCGCTCGCGTTGCCGACAGTCTCTATTGGATGGGCCGCTATATTGAGCGGGCCGAGCATGTTAGCCGCCTTAGCGATGTCATGCTGACGGCCTCGCTCGACACCTCCGGCGATGCCCTCTTGGCCGCCCGCACGGTGCTTGGGGCGGTCGGCGAGACCCAGATCGCGCTGGAGGGCAAGAGTGCGGTGGACGTGGCTGCGGCCCTAGTACTCGACCGCGATGATCCCGGCTCGGTGATTGTGTCCCTAGCCCGGGCCCGCGAAAATGCCCGCCAGGTGCGTGATCAGATCACCAGCGAGACCTGGGAGCGGCTTAACCTCTTATTCCTGCGCATTACTGGCCCCAAGGCCGCCAAGCAATTTGATCAGGCCTCCCTACCCTTTCTGCACGAGGTGATTTCGGACCTGTTCCTGTTCAAGGGCGCGGTCGATACGACCATGAGCCACGGCGAAGGCTGGCGGTTCTTGATGCTGGGGATTTATCTGGAACGGGCCCAGCTGATTGTCCGGCTGCTGGATGTTTGCTTTGGCGAGGCGGCGGGCGGCGAGCCGATCAATGACCACCTGGCCCAGATGAACCTTTTGCGCATGGCCTGTGCACTGGAGCCTTACTTGCGTGTGTATACGGCCGATATTCAGCCCAAACTGATCCAGGAGTTCTTGCTGTTTAGCGAGGAATTCCCGCGCTCGATCCAGTTTGCGACGGCCAGGATCGAGGAACACTTGAAGGCCCTGGCCAGTCCTGGCCTCGATCAGGGCTCTAGTGCGCCCGAGCGATTGGCGGGCCGCCTCAGCGCACGTCTTCGCTTTGCTGATCTCGAAGAAATGGCGAGCCAAGGGGCCAGCAGCCTCTTGGCCACCGTCAACCAGGACTGCGCCCGAATCCATGAGGCCATTTATGGCGCCTATGTGGACTATCCCCTCGAACAACACCTGCCGGGCTAGCCGATCATGTATTTAGAAGTCCGTCACATCACCGAATACCACTACGCCACGCCGGTGCGCGAAAGCGTCATGGAGCTGTGGATGCAGCCTAAGCGTAGTGGTTTGCAGCGCTTGATCCGGTTTGACCTGGCCCTGGATCCTACGGCGCAACTGTTTTCCTATGCCGACCCGTTTGGCAATGCCGTTCATCATTTTGATGTACCCAAGCCGCATGATCGCCTGACCATTGAGGCGCGCTCGACCGTCGAGACCCAGGCCCCGCCTGCCTTGCCCGAGGCCTTAGCGCTAGAGGAATGGTCACTGCTGTCCAGCGATCAGGTCAAGGGTGAATGTTTTGACTTTTTGCGGCCCCATGGCTTTGGCACCCCAACTGCTGCGCTGAATGCGTTTATCGAGCGCCACAGCCTCGATGAACTTCGCGGCAGCGATCCGCTAACGGCGGTCCTTAGCCTGTCCAAAACCATCTATCAGCTATTTGAATACCAGCCCGGCGTCACCGATGCCGAGAGCCTGATCGATAAGGCGCTCGAGGCTGGACGCGGAGTCTGTCAGGACTTTGCCCATATCATGATTGCCATATGCCGTGGTTGGGGCATTCCGGCGCGCTATGTCTCGGGTTATTTGTTGACCAATAAGGACGAAAGCCGCGACCGGTCCGATCCCGATGCCAGCCATGCCTGGGTTGAGGTCTATCTGCCCTCGATCGGCTGGATTGGCATTGATCCGACCAATGATAGCCTAGCCGGTGAGCGCCATATCATTGTCGCCATTGGCCGGGACTATAGTGATGTGCCGCCGTCACACGGCGTATTTAAGGGCGAGACCCAGAGCCAGCTGGCCGTCGGTGTGTCGGTGCGCCAGGCCCAAAGCGCGGTGCATGAGCCCGAGCATTTGCGTCTGCAAAAGCCAGCCCTTCCGCCGCCAGGCCGCCGCCGTCAAACCACCAGCAATCTGTTGCACGACCAGCAGCAGCAACAACAGCAGCAGCAATAGGCCCTAACGGCGGCGCCAGGCCTTAAGGTCCTCGCCCGTATCGATATCAGCCAAGGTGGCAATCCGAGAGCAGGCATGGCCCAGAACAGCCTCAGTATCAGCCAGGGTCTGAGCGCTCGACCATACAATGCCCTTATCAAGCCGCACGGTTAGGCTACGCCGCGCCGACAAGGCGATCAGCCAAAAGCCGCCGTCCAGAGCGGGGCCAAGGACAGCACCATGGCGCGGCAAGGCTTTCAGGGCCTTTGCGATCTGTTGTGCCGTGGCCTCGGGCGCATCGGTGCCGATGATGATGACGGGTCCGCGCAGATGGGCGCGAAATGCCGCTTGCATCCGTATGCCAAGATCGCCGCGCCCCTGATCTTCAAACCGAAGCCCGGCGGGCCAGCCATTTGGCCTACCCTTTGCCGCCAGCCGCACCACGGTTTGCCAGCGCGGGTCGCGAACCTGATGCAAGATCTTGTGGCTAAGGGCGCGATAGACCCGCCAAGCTGCGACGCGGCCAATATCGGCGGCGAGGCGGGTCTTGCCGACGCCAATGGCTGGCGTACGGGCAAAGACAATCAAGGTCGGCCTAGCCATAGGCCTTGGCCAAAACCTTGGGATCAGCGCCAAACCAATACCGCAGCAAAAGGCCCCAGTTACACAGGCTGCGATGCCAATAACCCCTGGCTCGAAATCGATCGGCATTGGTCAGGGCGCGCGCCTTTAGGGCCAAGAGCCGCTTACGCCCCAGTCGACGCACAAGATCGACATCCTCCATCAAGGCCAGATCCCGGTAGCCACCGGCGGCCTCATAGACGGCCTTGCGGATCAGGAGTCCCTGATCGCCATAAGGCAGGCCGAACATGGCGCAGCGCGCCGCCACCCCCGCCTCCCAAATCCGCGCGATGAACCGGTCATCATCCAGCTGGAAACGGAAATAGGCCGCCTGGTCTGGGCTTTGGCGCATGTGACGGATGGCATCTGCCTCCCAATCCACCGACAGTCGCGTATCGGCATGTAGGATCAAGAGCCAAGGCCCCTTGGCCAGGTCACAGCCATAGCGCAGCTGGCCACCCCGCCCAGGCGCTGCCTGTTCAAACCGCGCGCCAGCCTCATCGGCGATCGCCGCCGTGTCATCACTTGAGCCGCCATCGACAATGATCAGTTCCCGCACCAGCCCATCCATGGCTGCGGGCGCCAGAGCCGCGAGGCTTAGGGGCAGGGTCTTGGCGGCATTGAGGGTCGGGATGACGATGCTGATCATAATCAGGCCGGATTGCGAAACAAAAGCGCCTTGGTCAAGAAGGCCTGATCGGCCTGCTCAAACACAAGGCCTGCCGCCTCAAACAAGGCAACCAGATCAGTCTGAGCATAGGAGGCGTAATACGGCTCATGGAAAAAGGCGGGGAACACGTCCAGCAGCCTGGCCAGGTCTGGCGCGTCCTCGGGCTGGATGGAGTCGCCAAAGGCCAGCAGGCCGCCTGGTTTCAGCACCCGCGCCATTTCCTGCGCGATCAGGGGCCTTAGTCGCGGTGGCAATTCATGGAACAAATAGATGCAGGTGACGGCATCAAGGCTGGCATCGGCATAGGGCAGATGTTCCATATTGGCCTGAACGACGTCTGTGCCGGCTATCGATCGCGCCTGCTGCACATAGGTAGGCGACAGATCAAGGCCGCTCACCTGGGCGCGCGGAAGGGCGGCCGTCAGATCACGCAAAAAGCCGCCCGTGCCACAGGCCAGGTCCACAACCTTTAGGCCGCGCTGATCCTGCCCTTTCAGCCCCTGCATCAGGACCGACAAGACCCGCCGCCGCATGGGCCCAGCGGCTCCAGAAAACAGGGCCTCGACCTGGGCGTCATAGCGCCGAGCGCTATCTGCCGTGAACCAGCCGCCGGTCTGGAAATGGAAGTTTTGTTTGTAATAGGTCGGATAGGCGGGCGAGCTGGCCAGGTCGCGCGCTTCAGTGCCCCCGCCTCGGCGGCGGCGCGCCTCAACCTGGCGGGCATCGTTTAGGAAATCAGCGGTTTGAGCTATGGCCTGGCCGGGCGCGGTCGCCCGGTCGTTCGTTGCGGGATAAAGCCCGGCCGCAATGTCGCGCGCATCCTTGGCAAAGGCCTCTAGATAGGCGCGGCGGACCTCGGCCAGGGCCGGTTTGGGCCGGTCGGTCGCCACGGGCTCAGCCTTAGGTGCAATCATGAGCCGCGCCGCACTGCCCGCCGCCGTCCACCAGAGCGCCTTGACGGCCGAGCGCGCCGACTGGGCCAGGGCACTGGTGCGAAAGGCGGATTTAGACGCTGCGGCGGCCATGGGGATCAACGCTCAAAAACAGCTACCAGTTCAATATGGGGCGACCATAGGAACTGGTCCACAGGGCGCACGGTTTTTAGCGTAAATCCCGCATCGACCAGGATACGCGCATCGCGAACAAAACTGACCGGATTGCAGGACACGGCCACGACCCGCGAGGCACCTGAGCGCCCAATCTCGCCGCACTGGACCTCGGCGCCTGCGCGGGGCGGGTCAAACACGACGGAATCGATCTTTTTCATCTCCATGGCCAGATAAGGCCTGCGCACCAGATCGCGCGCCTCGGCCACCACTGGCTTTAGGCCGGGCGCAGAGGCCAGGGCCGAGGACAGGGCCTTGATCGCGGGGGCAGATGAGTCGGCGGCATAGACCGGCGCGATCTCCGCCAAATGAAAGGTAAAGGCCCCTGCCCCGCAAAACAGATCCGCAATACCCTTGGAACCGGCCAGGGCCGCCACCGCCTCCTTGGCCATAAAGGCTTCGGCCTCGGCATCGGCCTGGAGGAAGGAGGCGGCGGGAAGCGCCACCGTCGCTGGACCAAACGAAATCATCGGCTGACGGGCCATATAGAGGATCTCGCCGGCCATGGTCACGCGCGCCATATCGGCCTCGCCCGCCGCCTGGGCCGCGGCAATGCGGGCATCCATGGACAGGCCGCCGCTCTTAGCCTCAACCCCGCTGACATCGACATCGAGGCCGGTGCGGGTCAGGGTGACATGCAAGGTTGGGGCAGACTTGGGATGCTCCAAAAACGGCAAGGCCAGCTTGCGCAGGGCCGGCAAGGCCGCAACCAGCCTAGGATCCGCCACCACACAGTCCTTGATCGCCACCAGCCGCCAACTGCGCCGCGCCTTAAAGCCAAGCTCTGCCCCCCCCACGCCCTTGCGGGCATGAAGGGCCAGGCGGCGGCGCGCCCCGGGCTTGGCGGCATAGGGGGTCAGGAACTCGGGCTCCAACCCCTCGCGCGCTAATAGACTGCGCACTTGCTGGGTTTTCCAGGCCAGATAGGGCTCGGCGCGCCAATGTTGCATTGAACAGCCGCCGCAATCGCCAAAGTGCTGGCAAGGCGCGGCGATGCGGTCCGCGCTCGGCGTCTGGACCTCGACAATCTCAGCCTGCTCGCCCTGGCGCAGCACACTCACCGTCTCGCCGGGCAGACCAAAGGGCACATAGGTGCGCGGGTTCAGCACTACCCCATCGCCCTGGGCCCCGACATGATCAATCTGCACCACCGCCGCCTCGCCCTCCACCGCCCGCGGCCGCACGACGGCACCCTTGGAGCGGGGCGCTTTACGATGAGACATGGGCGATCGGGTCACAGCGTCTTCGTCAATCTGGGCTTGGGCCCGGTGGGGGTTCGTCTTGGCGAATGCCTATGCCCTATTTGCGGGGGGGATGCGAGGGGTGGTGGGATTTGGCGCTGGGCCGCACAACCTGTTTTGGTCGGCATCGCCTTACAAGTTGCGGCGTGCTTAGCCTTGCAAAGCCAACTTTTCCCTCAGTCGCCAGAAGCCTAGGCGATTTTTCCATTAGTTAGTGACGTTGAATTTAGGCAAAAATGGGTTATACATGTGCAATAAATCGTACATGTCAAAAAGGTCGCCCGTCATGCCGGATGTCATCAATTTCACCGAAGCGCGGAACAATCTCAAAAGCGTGCTCGATCGGGTAGCCGTCGATTCGGACGTGACGATCATTT
>JBILKO010000081.1:0-11095 GCA_044376615.1 Caulobacteraceae bacterium | reverse complement strand
TATCCAGCCCGCGCCGCGCCCCATGGTGTTTGCCATGGCCAAGATGAGCGCCGATTCCGGCCCCACGCCCATCGCCGAGGGCGAGCTGAAGGTGCGGATTGATGTCACAGGCGTCTATGCCTTGGGGCGATAGGCCTGCGACATGCGGTTGCATGGGCCGGGCCTTGACGGCCAGATGATTTGACGCCCGGCCCCGGGTCGCTAGAGTGCGCCGCCATACCCACCGGTTTGGTCAAGGGCCCTTGCACACCATGCGTCTTGTTTCGTTAAGCCTCGCACTCGCCACCAGTCTGACCCTGATCACGCCCGCCGCGGCCAAGCCGCCCCTGGTCGATGCCAAACAGTCGGCTGAGGCGCTGGCGCTCTATAAGACCGCGATTGGCTTTCGCACCGTCCAGGGCCAGGGCATGGTGCCCGCCTATGCCCAGTCGCTGAAACAGGTTCTAATTGCTGGCGGCTTTGCCGAGAAGGACGTGGTGATCGAAAAGATCGGCGAGACGGCGACCCTGGTGGCCCGCTATCGCGGCACGGGCAAGAAAAAGCCCATGCTGCTGTCTGGCCATATGGATGTGGTCGAGGCCAAGGCCGCTGACTGGGAGCGCGATCCCTTCACCGCCGTGGTCGAAAACGGCTATGTCTATGGCCGCGGCGCCTCGGATATGAAGCTGGACGTGACCATGCTGGTCTCGACCCTGGTCAGGCTCAAGGCCGAGGGCTTTAAGCCCAGCCGCGATATCATCCTGGCCCTGTCGGGCGATGAAGAAACCGACATGTTCACCTCCCAGGCCCTGGCCAAGCAATTGGCAGGTGCTGAATTTGCCCTCAATGCCGATGCCGGCGGCGGCGTGCTGGATGACGCCAATAAGCCGGTCGTCTATGCCCTGCAGGCCGGTGAAAAAACCTATGCCGATTTTGACATCACCATCACCAATCCCGGCGGCCATAGCTCGCGGCCCGGCAAGACCAATGCGATTTATGACCTGGCCAAGATCATCGACAAGATCGGGGCCTATCAATTCCCGCCCCAGGCCAATGAACTGACCCGCGCCTATCTCAAGGCCTCGGGCCTCAAGACCCCCGGCGAGCTGGGCCAGGCCATGTTACGCTATGCCGCCGATCCATCGGATAAGGCCGCTAGTGACCGCCTGTCGGCTGAGCCCGAATACATCGGCCAGGTGCGCACCACCTGCGTGGCCACCATGTTGCGCGGCGGCCATGCCCTCAATGCCCTGCCCCAGGCCGCGACCGTCTCGGTCAATTGCCGGATCATGCCGGGCGTGGCGATCGAGGCCATCCGCAAGACTCTCGAGACCGTGATCGATAATCCCGCCGCCACCGTCACGGTTCTGGGTACGCCCGCGGCCAGCGATGCCTCGCCCCTGCGCGCTGACATCATGGCCGCTGTGCGCAAGGCCGTCGATCGCCGCGCGCCGGGCCTGCCGATCGAGCCAAACATGTCCGCAGGCGCAACCGATAGCCTCTATTTCCGCGCGGCTGGCATTCCCAGCTATGGCGTTTCAGGCACGTTTATGAAGCCCTCGGATGACTATGCCCATGGCCTGAACGAGCGCGCACCCTTGGCCGCGCTGGATTGGGGACTGGACCACTGGCACACCCTGATCACCGAACTGGTCAAATAGGGACAGAGCCTATGAACAAGCCCGTGACCCATCCGGCTAAGACAAACGCCTCCGACGCCGATTGGAGCCTGCCGGCCTGGCTCTATCATGATCCAGATTTCTTTGCCGCCGAGTCGGTCAAGGTCATGCGCCCCTCCTGGCAGGTGGTTTGCCATGTCAGCGATATTGCCGGCGTTGGGGACTATCACACCCTGGATTTTCTCGGCGAAAGCGTCCTGGTCGTGCGCGGCGAGGACGGGATCGTTCGGGCCATGGCCAATGTCTGTCGCCATCGCGGCTCGCGCCTGGTCGATGGATCATCTGGCTGCGCCCGCAAGCTGGTCTGCCCCTATCATGCCTGGTCGTATGAGCTCGATGGCCGCCTGACCGGTGTGCCCCTGCGCGGCACCTATCCGTCGCTAGTGATGGAAAATCTCAGCCTGCCCAGCCTGGACTGCGAGATCTATCACGGCTTTATCTTTGTGCGGCTGGAAGGCGGCGGGCCAAGCGTCGCCGAAATGATGGCGCCCTATACGCCCCAGATCGAGCCCTACCGATTTGAGGCCCTGCGCGCCATTGGCCGGGTCACGCTGCGGCCGCGCCCAGTCAATTGGAAGAATGTTTCTGATAATTATTCCGACGGCCTGCATATCAAGGTCGCCCATCCTGGCCTAACCCGCCTGTTTGGCCGCAGCTATGGCGTCGAGGCCAAGCCCCTGGTCGACAAGATGTGGGGCGAGATGATGGACAAGCCCTCAACCAATCTGTCCGAACGCGCCTATCAAAAGCTCTTGCCAAAAGTCGATCATTTGCCAGAGGCCAATCAAAAACTTTGGCTCTATTTCAAGCTTTGGCCCAATGTGGCGTTTGATATCTATCCTGATCAGGTCGATTTCATGCAGTTCTTGCCGATCTCGCCCACCGAGACCCTGATCCGCGAAATCTCTTATGCCATTCCTGATGATCGCCGCGAAATGCGGGCTGCCCGCTATTTGAACTGGCGGATTAATCGTCAGGTCAATGCCGAGGATACGGTCCTGATCGAGCGGGTCCAGCACGGCATGGCCTCGCCAAGCTTTAGTGTCGGCCCCTTGAGCGATACTGAGGTCTGTTTGCGCAGCTTCTGCGCCAAGATCCGCGACCTGATCCCTGAATCGCGCCAAGCCCAGCCGCCAGCACCGGGCTGGAGCCAGGCCTATACCCACAAACCTGCTCAAGTTTAAAAAAGAGTTTTCATGTCCAAGACCTATGATGCCGTCATTATCGGCGGCGGCCATAATGGCCTGACCTGCGCGTTTTATCTGGCCCGTAAGGGGATGAACGTGCGCGTGCTTGAGCGCCGCGACGTGGTCGGCGGCGCGGCCGTGACCGAGGAATTCCACCCCGGATTTCGCAATTCGGTCGCCAGCTATACGGTCAGCCTGCTGAACCCCAAGGTCATTGCCGACATGAAATTGGCTGAGCGCGGCCTTCGCATTGTCGAGCGGCCGATCTCCAACTTCCTGCCCCAGGCGGATGGTGGCTATCTGAAACTCGGCGGCGGCTTGGAGCGGACCCAAGCCGAGTTTCGCAAGTTTTCCAATCACGATGCCGATGTGCTGCCGGAATACTATGCAGCCCTTGAGTCGGTGGCCGATGTCCTGCGCGACCTGGCCATGAAGACCCCGCCGAATGTCTCTGGCGGCGTGCCGGCCCTGATCGATGCAGCCTTGCAGGCGCGGAAAATGGCGGGCCTGTCCCTGCCCCAGCAGCGTGATGTGCTGGACCTCTTTACCAAGAGCGCGCGGGTGTTTCTCGATAGCTGGTTTGAGAGCGAGGCGGTCAAGGCCGCCTTTGGTTTTGACGCGGTCGTCGGAAACTATGCCAGCCCCGATACGCCGGGCTCGGCCTATGTCTTACTGCACCATGTGTTTGGCGAGGTGAATGGCAATAAGGGCGCTTGGGGCCATGCCATTGGCGGCATGGGCGCGATTACCACGGCCATGCGCCAAGCCTGCGAAGAGGTCGGGGTCGAGATCAGCCTAGAGGCCGCCGTCGAAAAAGTCCTGGTGGAAAAAGGCCGCGCGGTCGGCGTGCGCCTGGCCTCAGGCACCGAGGTTCGCGGCAAGGCCATTGTCTCCAATGTTGGCCCAAAAATGCTTTATGGCCAGCTGGTGGATAAAGGCGACCTGACGCCTGAATTTAATCGCCGGGCCAGCGCCTATAAGGTCGGATCGGGCACCTTCCGCATGAATGTGGCCCTGTCCGAACTGCCCGACTTTACCTGTCTGCCGGGCATGAGCGTCGGTGAGCACCATCAAAGCGGTATTATCCTGGCCCCGACCCTGGACTATATGGACCAGTCCTTCACCGATGCCCGCGCCCATGGCTGGTCGAAAAAGCCGATTGTTGAGATCTTGATCCCCAGCACGGTCGATGACAGCCTGGCCCCGCCCGGTCAGCATGTCGCCAGCCTGTTTTGCCAGCAATTTGCGCCGGTCCTGCCCGATGGCCGCCATTGGGACAATGAGCGCGAGGCCGCTGCCGACCTGATTATCGAGACGGTCAATGACTATGCGCCCAATTTCAAGGCCTCGGTTCTGGGCCGCATGATCCTGTCGCCGCTAGACCTAGAGCGCAAATTTGGCCTGATGGGCGGGGATATCATGCACGGTGCCATGTCGCTGGACCAGCTCTGGGCCGCGCGTCCCTTCCTCGGCCACGGCCATTATCGCGGGCCTATAAAGGGCCTTTATATGTGCGGCGCCGGCAGCCATCCCGGCGGCGGCGTCACCGGCGCCCCAGGTCACAATGCGGCGCAGGAAATCTTGAAGGATCACAGCCTGGTCGGCCAGGTTTTAGGCCGGGCTTAAGGTCCCGCTTAGCCGCGCTCGCGGGTGCGGTAAAAGGCAACCTTTGGGAATTTCTCGGTCACATAGCCCATTTCCCAGGCCGACTTGGCCAAAAAGACCGGCTGGTCGTCGATATCGACCGCCATGGCGGTGCGGTGCTTGCCCATAAAGTCTTCGAGATCGGCCTTGGCTCCGCCGATCCAGCGCGCTTCTGAAAACGGTGCATTTTCGAATATGACCTCTAGGGCATATTCACCGCCGAGCCGGTCCTGCATGACTTCAAATTGCAGCTGACCGACGGCACCGACAATAAAATCGGCGCCAAAGGTTGGGCGAAACAGCTGGGTGACGCCCTCTTCGGCCAGGCCCTCGAGCGCCTTTTTCAGATGCTTGGCCTTGAGCGGATCCTTAACCCGGACCCGGCGCAGGATTTCCGGTGCGAAATTGGGCAGGCCCGCAAACCGCACCTGGCCGGTCTCTGATAGACTATCCCCCACCCGCAGAACGCCGTGATTGGGAATGCCGATGACGTCGCCGGCAAAGGCTTCTTCGGCCAGCTCACGATCAGAGGCAAAGAACATGATCGGTGCATTGACGCTGAGCTGGCGACCGGTGTTCTGAACCTTAAGCTTCATGCCGCGTTGGAACCGGCCAGAGCTTAGGCGCAGGAACGCAATCCGGTCGCGGTGATTGGGGTCCATATTGGCCTGAACCTTGAACACAAAGCCGGAAACCTCTGGATCGCCCGGGACAATATGGGTATCAGCTCCAGCCCTTAAGGCCTTGAGCGGCTTGGGCGGCGGCGCAAACATGCCAAGACCGGCCAGCAACTGATCAATGCCGAAATGGCGAAGCGCCGAGCCAAAAAAAACCGGCGTCATATGGCCTTCCAAAAAGGCCTGAGGATCAAACGGCTTGGCCGCCTCTTGAACCAACATGGCCCCTTCTTCGGCCTCAGCCTGCTCATCGGGATCGAGATACCGGCTGATCGCATTAGACTTTAGAGCGACTGGATCGGGGTGTTCCTGCAACTCACCGGCCGGGCGCTTGGTAAAGGGCAAAAACTGCTGGGTGCGCAGGTCCATCATGCCGCGAAACCGGTTGCCAGACCCAGCGGGCCAGAACAGGGGGGCGGGATCCAGGGCCAGCTTAGAGGCGATCTCGTCCAACAGCTCAATCGGATCCTGGGCCTCACGGTCCATCTTATTGATAAACGTCACGATCGGGATATCGCGCAGGCGGCAGACCTCGAACAGTTTCAAGGTCTGGGGCTCAATCCCCTTGGCGGCATCGAGCACCATGACGGCGGCATCCGCGGCGGTCAGGGTCCGGTAGGTATCTTCCGAAAAATCCTCGTGACCGGGCGTGTCGAGCAGATTGAACATCAGGCCATCATGGTCAAAGGTCATGACACTGGCCGAGACCGAGATGCCGCGCTCGCGCTCAATCTTCATCCAGTCAGAGCGCGTACGCCTTTGCTCACCGCGCGCGCGCACAGCGCCGGCAGCGCGAATGGCCCCGCCGGCCAGCAGCAGGTTTTCGGTCAAGGTCGTCTTGCCCGCATCCGGGTGCGAGATGATCGCAAAGGTGCGCCGACGAGCCGCCTCGGCGGCTGGAGAGGTAGTGCTCATATCAAAGCTAATAGCCGAGCCTTAAGCCCTTGTCGCCAATTTGCGCATCGGCACGCGCTGCCAAACGAAATGATCGACAATCGCCGTGGTCAGGGCACCGCGCTCTTGACGGCTATAGAGCCCTGCCAAGACCTCAATACTGACATTGGCATAGCGAATCCGAACGAATCTCGGATCGCAGTCTAACGCGGGTGGGCGAAACCAAGCCGCATTCAAGTCGGGGAACTTCGTCACCAGGAGATCAATCACCTGCATGGCCTTCTCAGGCGAAGTTTGGGCAAGGCTTGGCTCAGCCGAAAACATTTCTTGGATTATAAATTCAAGATCGCGGATTGTTTGGATCTTTCGGCCGCCGAATCCTCCTGTATCGGCGGTGGAGGAGCCATCGAGGCGGTAAACAACGTCATTAAGCAGGAACAGCATAGCCTAAACCTCGGTACACAGTTGACCTTAGCATCCAACCAGCCTTGGCATGTAGGCCTATTCTACCACGACATCAGGAAAAATCTAATGCCCTTAACCAGTTGCCGCTAATTTACGCATGGGCACGTGTTGCCACACAAGGTTTTCAACTATGGCGGGACTTGAGGCGCCACGCAATTGCCTGCCATAAACGTCGGCGATAACCTCGATATCGACACTCGCATAACGGATCCGTACCCGCTTTGGATCGCACTTCTTTGCGGGCGCACCAAACCAAGCGGCATTCACGTCCGGAAGCTTTGCAATAATGAGTTTGATAATTAAAGCCGCCCTTTCCGGTGATGTCCGATGAAGCCTGGGGTCGGTGGCATAAAGCTTCCGAATCTTATGCTCGACATCGCGCAAGGGCTTTGCCGCTTCCGATCGATGCGCCTTAGACAGGGCAAGATTGGCGGGATCCATTCGGTACACAACATCATTAAGCAAGAACAACATTGCCTAGGCCTCACGACACGGCAAATCCTCAATTGAACCTGCCTGGGTGACCCATACACCAGTGACTCTTATGACGGCCTAAATTTTAGTAGTTAAAGTTATGTTTCAATGGGCTCGGTGAGATAATGGTGACCCTGATGATCATCGATCTCGACCACCCAGACATCAGGATCAATCCGTGCAGCACGAGTCAGATAGGCGTCCAGATCGGTTTCGACCTCGGCAACAAGCGGCTGCATCCAGATTCGCTGACCCTCTCCAGACGTGGCCTCGGCGAATATCCTGGCTTCACCGTTGCGGCGGTTGATCACCTTAACCAATACTGCGCCAGCGCGTGCATCGCCCTTTCGCAGGACAGCGGCAAAACCGCCCCCCAATTCGACCCGCCGAATTAGTGCCGCCACCCAAATGTCAGTCGACAAGATCACTGGTCATCCCTTTGGCGCGGCCGCTGCCTTGCGCCGAACCTATTCCGCAGCGAGGGGTAGGTCCAAGGTGTCAGAGTCCAGAACAAGGCCTGGAAGCCGAACCGTAACCGCAGTGCCTTCCCCGAGGCGACTTTCAATCGCCATTTCCCCGCCATGAAGCTTAGCCAAGGCGCGAACTAGGGAAAGGCCAAGGCCAGTGCCCTGAACTTCCATAGGATTGGACTTGGCCTGAACGTAGGGCTGGCCAAGACGGATGAGATCGTCAGGACTGATACCAATCCCCGTATCAGCGACGATCAACTCAACACTGTTGGCAAAGGCTTGCAGAGTAACGATCACCTCACCGCCCTTGGGTGTAAATTTCAGCGCATTGCCCAAGAGATTGATAACCATCTGCTTGACCGCGCGCCGATCAATATTGGCCTCCAACGCCTTCGATGGAAGCACACCGCGCAGGCGAATGCCGGCTTCATCAGCTTGCAGACGAAGCAGCCTTAACGCAGCCGTTACAGGATCACGGACATCTTGGGTTTCAAGCTGCAACTCATAACGCTCGGCCTCAATCTTGGACATGTCGAGCACATCATTGATCAGGTCCAATAGGTGCTCACCCGCCTCATGGATAAGCCCTGCATAATCGGTGTACTTGCCGGGCAAGGGGCCAAACATCTGGCTACGCATAATGTCTGAAAAGCCCATGATCGCGTTCAAGGGCGTGCGCAATTCATGGCTCATATTGGCGAGGAATCGCGCTCTGGCGGCATTGGACGCCTCCGCATCTTCCCGGGCGCGGACAAGATCGGATTCGCGCCTTTGGTCTGCGCTCGCATCGCGCAGCAGGCCGATAAACCCACCAGCAGCCAAGGCCCTGAGGTCCAATTCTCCAAGATGCGGATTTGCAGTATCGGGGCGAAACCGGACATTGGCGCTGCCAAGACGCTTTGCTGTCACGAGAGATTTGTTGAGCGCGGCCCGATCGTCGATGCCGGCTAGCTGGGAAATACTGCTGGCGGTTGGGTCAGCCCATTCAGGGCATTGGCCAAGAGCCTGCAAAATCTGCCCCTTAGGTCCGACCAACAAAAGCCGGTGGGGCAAGCGTGACAACAGAGGCTCAATACCATCGAGCGCAACGACATCATGGCCTGGCACTTGCGCTCGCGCCAAAAGGCTAGCCACAAGGGCAACAACCAGGCCCAACAGGCTTGCGACTGAAAGGGCAAGATTCCATCCGGCGCTCGGTACAGGTGCAATCAACCCACCGGCGTGCATCATTCCGATTCCGCCGACAGAGAAAACGATCATAGCAGCCGCTTCCGGCAAGGATCGCTCGCGCCGCAAGCTCAAAACCGCCAGGAGTGGCAGCATACATAATATGGCCAAGGGACCGACTAGGCCGCCAGTAAGCACAATCCCAATATCAGCACTGATCAACGCGACTACCCACAACAGAGTCGCGCCAACGCCTCCCTTGGGCTTGGACCCAATGGCTGGCCGCGCTTTCGCATGTTGGGCCGAATGGACCAGTGAGACCTCCATTGCGTATGGATGAGTATAAACCGCCAAAATCTACTATGCGAGACTTTCAAGACATCTCCCATACGAATCTCATTTCCAGGCACTGCGATAATACTCTATGCGGGGGACGAAACTGGAGCCCGCATAATGGCCGACGCGCCGCCACCGTCCCCGCAAGTCATATTGGACGAACTCGCCGCTGAGTTTGAACTTCTTGGCGACTGGGAAGAACGTTATCGCCACATAATCGACCTGGGCCGCAGCCTTTCGGCCCTCGCGGACGCCGAAACCACTGATGCGAACAAGGTTGTAGGGTGCGCTAGCCAGGTCTGGATCGTGACGGAATTGGCCACCAATGGTCGCTTGATTATTCGCGGCGATTCTGACGCCCATATTGTTCGGGGTCTTATCGCTTTGATGCTGAAGCTTTACTCTGGCCAGACTCCGAGCGACATATTGGGCCTTGATCCGCAAGCGGCTTTTGCCAGGCTAGGCCTGGCCTCAGCCCTATCCAGCCAGCGTGCCAATGGCTTGCGGTCTATGTTTGAGCGGATACGCAAAGATGCCAATCAGGCCCTTGGTACCTGAATTTGCTACCAAGCCAACGCCGGTCAAAGGTCTGGCCCATCGCCCGGGGCGTTGCGCAAACAGGTTTCCATCGCGTTTAGATTGGCATCGAATCCAGCATCGTCGCGCAGGTCCTCGACCCTGTGGCAGGCGTGGCTGGCGGTTGAACGGTCACGTCCAAAGGCTGCGCCCACACGCGCCAAGGGCCATTCAAAGCTGATATGGCTCAGATACATGGCGATCTGGCGCGCCCTTGCCGCTTCAGCCTTGTTTCGTGTTCGCGAGTGGATTTGCGCCGGACTGACGCCCGTGGTCATGGCGACCAGGCTGGTTACGAAGGCCGCTCTAAGGTGATCGCGGCGGTCTTTACCCACCCGATCCAGCTCTGGATTCTGACTGCGGGCGGCGGGGCGAAAACGGGGCATGGATATCCTCCCAATGCAACGAAGGCCTGCAGCTTAGGCAGACCCCTCATGGGGGAGGATAAGTTTGACAAACTTATAGGTTGTTTGCAGCCTGAGCGGCTTATGCGGCGCGAATACCGCTGGATAAGGTCTGGCCCTGACCTTGCACGGCAGCGCGAGGCGCAACCGCACTAACGACGGCGTCATAGCCCAGGATCATATCGACGTCCTTGCCATTACTGGACAGGGGTAATCTTAGCCACAAGATGGAAAGACTGGGATGGCCGCGCCATGCCATGTCCTGCAGGCCTACCGAGGGCTTTACACCATTGACCACCTTGGTCAGTTCGCCCTGCCAATAGGCCAATTCATCACCGTTAAACACTTCGGATATATCAAGCCCTGTAATCTCTTGACCATAGACACTAAACAGCCCCGTCCCTGCCAAGCGGGATCGGAATGATCCAGGGGTAACATCTATCAAACTGATCTGCGGCAGGTGGCGCTTAATCTCGACGGGATCAATATCAGCACGGCTTGGCGTCACCCGGCCGCCCTTAAGGCTGGTCCAGTAGGCCAGGAGTTCAGAATGGGCCTTAGCCGCAATTGCGGGCGCCTTAACGTGCATCACAAGCTCCGGATTCCGCAACAAGTCGTTGGAATCACTTTGATTCACTATCTCTTAAGACACGAATCGGTGGCAAGCGATATTTTCGTGTGAGTCAAAATTATTGGAATGAGTCAATAGCTCCAAAATACCCGCCTATAGCAAAGGGCCCGACACCTTCCAGTGACGGGCCCCCTGAATAGCGTTAAATCTCGTTAGGTCGTTTAGCGACCGCGGCGCGGCGCTTGACGACCACCCTGACCTAGACCCATCTGCTTGGCGAGATCAGATCTAGCCTTAGCATAATTTGGCGCAACCATAGGATAATCCTTAGAAAGACCCCATTTGGCGCGGTAATCTTCAGGGCTCATATTGTACTTGGTACGCAGGTGACGCTTGAGCGACTTAAACTTACGGCCATCTTCCAAACAAACCAGATAATCGGGTGTAATCGAGCGCTTCAGCGATACAGCAGGCTCTTTTGCAGCAACCTCTACAGGCTCAGGTGGTAAGTTGACGCCAGACAAGGCCTTGTGGACATTCTGGATCAGTGCAGGCAAGTCCGTTGCAGCAAT
>JBILKO010000080.1:0-11213 GCA_044376615.1 Caulobacteraceae bacterium | reverse complement strand
ATGCCGCTTGGCCTACGCAAGGCCATGATTATAGGTCGGCAAAGGGCCAAATATGTTCGCGGCGATGGGATCAGTCCGGCGACCAAAACCCATGTCGAAAGCATCTATCGGCGCACCCTATCGGCCCTTGAAGCCATAATCCAAACCCGGCCATTTCTGTTGGGCGACCGGCCTAGCCTGGCTGATTTTGCCTTTATGGGTCCGATGTTTCGCCATTTTAGCCTGGACCCAACACCCGCCAAGATTATGCGCGACGAGGCCCCCGGTGTTTATGAATGGGTTGCCCGCGTTTGGAATGCCAGGGCCAGCGCTTTTGACGGCCATGGCCTGCTCGATGACATGCCTTCGGACTGGTCAGGGTTCCTGCAAGACATGGGCAAGACCTATCTGCCCTATTTGGCGGCCAATGCGTCAGCAGCTGCTAAGCACAAGGGCCGCTTCGACCTTGAAATCGAAGGTGTAGCTTATCACCTGCCTGTCAATCTGAACCGCGTCCATTGTCTGGCCAAGCTTCAGGCCGCCTATTTGGCACTACCACCCCATGCGGCCGAGCGCGTGCGCGACAGGTTAGACCAGGCCGGCGCATGGCAGCCACTTTGGCAGATCCAGGCACCAGATATTGGCTTTGACCCTAGCGACCAACTCCCATTTCTGACCCCAAAGACCGCCTGGGCGGGGGGCGGACCAAGGCGGCGCAGCGGGCCGACTGTTCATGACGGATTTGGCCGCTAGGCCTGCGAAATGCCAACCCGCTCGCCCCCAAAGCCCTAGATACGATTGCGCCCCAGGGCCAAGATCACGATCAGCACGGCCTCGACCACCATGGGCTGGACCATGTCCGGCGTCAGGCCATTGAAGGCCACGGTCACGACCCGCCCTGCCAGGGCTAGGCTTGTCAGCAGCAAGGGCGCGGTTAGTAATCTGGCTTGGCCACGCACGGCCCCCATCAGCGCCAAGAGCCCCGCGCCCGCGAAAAAGCCGCCCAGATCGGCACGAATGGAGGCTAGACCCAAGGGACCCGTGGCCATAAGCCCAAGCTTTGCCGCAGGACCCGCTGGATTAAGCCAAAGCTGCAGGGCCAGCAAAAGCCCAAGCACCCCGATGAGGCCGATAAGGCCGCGCAAAACTGTCCGAACCATCGCAACTCTTCCCCATCCGTTTTAGTTTTAGCAAGGAGTATGCCGAATTTGTCCGGTTGGGCAACCAACAAGGCCAAGGCGGCCTAGGCCGGGCGTCTGGCCCTCAAGGCCTGGGCGATTGTGCCGTCATCGAGCCAGTCGAGCTCGCCGCCGACCGGCACGCCGCGCGCCAACATGGTCACCGATATCGAATTGCCAATCCCGGCCAAACGATCGGCCAGATAATGCGCGGTCGTCTGGCCGTCGACGGTCGCAGGCAAGGCCAAGATGACCTCTCGCACCTCGGTCTCGACCACCCGGCCGATCAGTTCCTCAACCCGCAGGACCTCAGGTCCGACCCCGTCCAGCGCTGATAAGAGGCCGCCCAGCACGTGATAACGGCCGCGAAACGTGCCGCCACGCTCAAGCGCCCATAGGCCGCCGACCTCCTCGACCACACAGATCATGCGGCCATCGCGCGATCCATCGGCACAAATCGCGCAAGGATCACAGGTATCGAGCGCGCCGCACTGGCTACAGGCCCTGACCCGGTCCGCGGCGTCGCTCATGGCCTGGGTCAGGGGCAGGAGAAGGTTCTCGCGGCGTTTGAGCAGGGCCAGCGCCGCGCGCCGGGCCGAACGCGGGCCAAGACCAGGCAGCTTGGATAAAAGCGCGATCAGGCGCTCAATTTCCGGACCTGCCGCGGCCAATCAGTCCTCCTCCGCCTCTTGCGGGGCGGCCTCGGCGGATATGACCAGGGTGCGGATATCGGCAATTTCAGTGCCTGGAAATGCGGACATGACCGATTGGACAAAGGGATCTGACTGAACTTCGCGGCGCAAGTCGCCTTGCTCGCGCTTTTCGCGTTCGAGCAGGCTTTCCGCCCCACCCGCGCCTTCAGCAGCCACCAACCAGGGCTGGCCGGTCCACTCTTTAAGCCGCTGCGACAGGCGCTGGGCCAGGCTATTGGGCGCGCCGGGTGCCGGTTCAAACGTGATCGCGCCCTGACGAAAGGCGATCGGGCGCATATAGCGCTCGACATCCAGCTTTAGGCCCACATCGCGCTTGGCCGTGATCAGGGTCACGACATCTTCAAAGGACTGAAGACTAGGGGCCGTCGCGGCGCTGGCCATTGGCGCTGGCGAGGCCATCATCCGCGCGGCACTGCCAGAGCTCGCCCCGCCGCCGGACCCGCCACCTGGCCCGGTGCTCGGCGCGCCGCCAGTGGGGTCACCCGACCGCAGCGCCTTAAGCGCCTCTTCAGGTCCTGGCAGGCTAGAGGCATAGGCCAGCCGGATCAGGGCCATTTCCGCCGCTGCCTTTGGGTCGGGCGCACGTTGGGTTTCATCATGCGCCTTGAGCAGCATTTGCCAGACCCGCGCCAAGGTCCCGGCCGAGACCTGAGCCCCAACAGCCGCCAGCCGCGCTGACTGATCCTTGGGCAGGGCCAGGGCCTCAGGGCCCAAGGCCTTGGCGACCGAAGACGCGTGGCAATGCTCAAGCACATCCATCATGATCACAGACGGATCCGCGCCAAAGCCATAAAGGGTGCGGAAGGTGGTCAGGGCGGTGGCAATATCGCCGCCCAGGACCTGTTCAAACAAGGCAATGGTCTGGGCCCGATCAGCCAGGCCGAGCATGTCGCGAACAATATCAAATCCAACCACCTGGCCGCGGTCGGCCTGGACAATGGCCTGGTCCAGCAAGGATAGGCCATCGCGGACCGAGCCTTCTGCGGCCCTAGCAATCAAGGCCAGGCCATCGGCATCGACCAGGGCGCCCTCGGCCTTGCAAATCTTGTCCAGATGCTTGACGAGCACATCCGGCTCGACCCGGCGCAGGTCAAAGCGCTGACAGCGGGACAGGATGGTGACTGGAACCTTGCGGATTTCGGTCGTGGCAAAAATGAACTTGGCATGCGGCGGCGGCTCTTCCAGGGTCTTGAGCAAGGCATTAAACGCGCCCTTGGACAGCATGTGCACTTCGTCAATGACATAGACCTTGTAGCGCGCCTCAACCGGTCCATAGCGCACGCTGTCGAGCAGATCGCGCATATCATCAACGCCAGTGCGGCTGGCAGCATCCAGCTCCAGCACATCCATATGCCGACCATCAATGATTGCGCGGCAGTGGCGGCCTTCTGTGGTCAGGTCAACGCTGGGGCCGTGATGAGTCTCGCTGTCGAAATTCAAAGCCCTGGCCAGGAGCCGCGCCGTCGTGGTCTTACCGACCCCGCGCACCCCGGTCAGCATAAAGGCATGGGCAATCCGGCCCGATGAAAAGGCATTGGCCAGGGTGCGGACCATGGCCTCTTGGCCAATCAGGTCCTCAAAGGTGCGCGGCCGATATTTGCGGGCTAGGACCTGATAAGCAGCATTCGGATCGATAGATGCTGGCGCAGGCGGGGTTGCTGGCGCACCGAACATGTCAGCAGTGGCCGTATCGCGCTCGAGGGGCTCACTGTCCCCCGTTTCACTCTCCCAAGGCGGGGTTTGCGGATCGTCCGGATCGGTCATTGAGACTTTGGCCCCAGCATCACCCGACACCCTCGGGCTGGCGATCCATTACGACAAGACTGCAGGCTTAGGGCTGCAAGACCGGCATAAGGTGGAGACTGACGACGACCCGTGGCGAAACTCGTTGCGGCTGCTTCCTTCCGGACCTGACCGGATTGGCGAGGACCTCGTCCGCCACCAATCTCCGCCCCCTATATGTCAAGGCGAGGGCTTAGATGCAAGGGGCCAAGACTAAACGGCGTCTGGCACCACCATTGCGTTTTTTGTCCGGGTCAGCCACTCAAACCGCCAGCACATGGCCGCCGCAGCTATCGCCAAACCAAACGCAAGACCCAGCCAGATGCCAAGGCCCTGCATCTTAAAAACGATCCCAAGCAGGATACACATGGGCGCACCAGCGAGCCAATAGGACCCGCCCGCAAGGATCATGGGCATGCGAGTATCCTTTAGGCCGCGCAAAGCCAAGGCACCGACAACCTGCAAAGCGTCAGCCAACTGAAAGGCCGCCGCCACCTTAAGAAACAGGGTTGCTAGGACTATGGCCTCGCTATCCTTGGCCGTCGGGCTGCCGAAATAGAGGCTGGCAATCTGGGCCCCGAAAAACGCCATGGCCAGCCCGCTTAAGATCGTAAACCCAACCCCGACGCCCATGGCCGTAAATCCAGCCAAACGGGCGGCCTCGGCATCACCCCGGCCGGTGGCAATGCCAACGCGTACAGTCGCTGCCATGCCAACACCAAGTGGTACCATAAAGGTTACCGAGGAAAAATTCAGGGCGACCTGGTGCGCAGCCAGGGATACTTCACCAAAAGTTCCCATGACCAGGGTCATGACGTTGAACAGCATGTGCTCAAAAATCATGGTCAAGCCTATCGGTAGCCCAAGACGAAAGACCTCAGCCAGCCGTGCCAAGACCGGCTTGAAGAAGTGATGAAATAGGCGATAGCGACGCATGACGGGATCGGTCGCAACAATGACCACCATAACGACGAAGCTGAATATGCTGGAACAGGTCGTTGCGAGGCCCGCTCCGTACATTTCCATACGTGGAAAGCCAAAATGGCCAAAGATCAGCGCATAATCACCAAGCGCATTAAAGGCGACGGTCGCGACCATGACCCAAAGCGCCGCATTCGGCTTACCCACCGCCGCTGCAAAATTGCGCAAAACCATAAAGCCTAAGGCAAACGGCAGACCGATTGCCAGCATGGACAAAAACTGCCCAGCCTTTTCCGCAAGTACCGGATCTTGGCCGAGATGCAATAGGATCCATTTTCCTGACGCCAAGACCAGGGCCATGGGTAAGGCCATCAGGATCACAGACCACAAACCCATACGGACAATGACGCGCACAGCATCGCGGTTATCGGGCTCAGCACCAAGGCTCTGAGCGACCATTGGCGAGACAGCAGCAGGCGGCCCGGCACCAATCAGCCAGGCGAAATAATAGACTGTGCTGCCAATCGCCCCGGCCGCTAGCGCAGTTTGGCTAAGGCGGCCGAGCATAATGACGTCGGTCGTCATCACGGCCATCTGGGCCAGCTGGGTAAATACCAGCGGCAAGGCCAAGACGACAAGCGCGTACAGCTCGGTGCGCCAGGCGGGCCGCGCCTTGCCTGAAATTTGATTGATCGACGTCATAAATGAGCTCTTAGCGCGAAAGTAAGCGCAAAATCTAGGCTTGGAGCGCAACCAACCGCATCTGAAGCGCTACCAGGGTGCAAAATGCTTGGACAGCTTCAAGCCCTGCTTTTGATAGTGCGATCCGCCAGAGCCATAGAGACGGTCGGGCACCGCTATCAGGGGCTCATAGACCAGGCGTGCAACGGTCTGGCCATCTTCGAGCAGGAAGGGGGTTTCGTGGCTGCGCACCTCGAGCACGCCGCGTGAGCCCAAGCCGCCGCCTTCGCTCGTGCCAAAGCCGGGGTCAAAAAACCCCGCATAATGGACGCGGAACTCACCCACCGACGGATCAATCGGGGTCATTTCCGCCGCCTGATTGACCGGGATCTCGACCGCCTCTTTTGAGGCCAGGATATAGAACTCGCCGGGATCCAGCATCAGCTCGCCCTTGCGCGGCTCAAGCGCCTCCCAAAAATCGTGCGGGTCGTGACCGCCGACCTTGTCCAGATCAATGACCCCGGCATGGCGCCGGGCGCGAAAGCCAGCCAGCGCGCCTGTCAAGTCGACCCCGACACTACGCGTTTCAAGCAAGGCTGGCGCGCCCTGCTTGAGCCTAAGCTGATTGAGCCGGGTGCCCGTCCTGGCCAGGATCGAAAAGGTCTGTGGCGCGATCTCAATATAGAGCGGGCCCTTATAGCCGGCGGCGACATCGTCAAAGGCGCGGCTGTGATCGGTCATCAGCCGCACAAACACATCAATCCGGCCGGTCGAGCTTTTAGGATTGCCGCGTGCAGAAACGCCTTCGCTAAGCGCCAGATACTCCTGAATCTCGGCAATATAGACGCAGCCGCGCTCAAGCACTGCGCCCTTGGTCAGGTCTATCTCGTGCATGGCAACATCGGCCATGCGTTGGCGCACAGTGCGGCCCAGACCTGGCAAGAACGAGGCCCTTATCCGCCAGCAGCGCGCGCCAAGCCTAAGGTCCAGGCTGGCTGGCTGAACCTGGTCGGAATCAAAGGCGCTGGCCGAGCCGATGGCACCGCTCACGATAAAGGCATCAAGGGTCTGGGACGGCAATATGCCCGACATCAAGGTCTCATTCATGGCCGCGACAGTCACTGACGAGGAAGATTCTGGCAAGGCCTGGGTGGTATTACCCCCAAGGATTTGAGGTCCCCCCTTGACCTGACCCCCGCCCATGCCTTTCATGCCGCAGCTAGGAATAGGAGCCTATTATGTCTGAAGACCCGCAGGCCTGGGAGACCGCAACACGCTTGATCCGTGGCGGGACCATGCGCACGGCGTTTAATGAGACCTCCGAGGCCCTGTTCCTGACCCAGAGCTTTGTCTATGACACGGCCGAAAGCGCTGTGGCGCGGTTCAATGGCGAAGAGCCAGGCTATGTGTATTCGCGCTTTGCCAATCCTACCGTCCAAATGTTTGAGGACCGCCTAGCCCTACTTGAAGGGGCTCAAGCCTGCCGCGCCCAGACCTCAGGCATGGCGGCGGTGCAGGCCGCCCTGATGGGATTGTTGCGCGCTGGAGACCATCTGGTTGCGGGTCGCGCCCTTTTTAGTTCATGTCGCTGGATTGTCGCCGAATGGCTGCCACGGTTTGGGGTTGAGACCACAATGGTCGATGCGCCCGACCTCAAGGCATGGGAGAACGCAATTCGGCCCAATACCAAGGTGTTTTTGATCGAGACCCCCGCTAATCCCTTGCTCGAAATCACCGATATTGCTGCCGTGTCCAAGTTGGCCAAGGCGGCTGGCGCCAAGGTGGTGGTGGATAATGTCTTTGCCTCACCCATTTTCCAAAAGCCCTTGGAACTGGGCGCGGACATAGTGGTTTATTCGGCGACCAAACATATTGATGGCCAGGGCCGGGTCTTGGGCGGGGCGATCCTGGGCCAGGCCGAATTGATGGAAGAGTCCTATCGCGACATGCTGCGCCATACGGGCCCGGCTCTGTCGCCCTTCAACGCCTGGGTTTTGTTAAAGGGCTTGGAAACGCTCGATCTGCGCGTACGGCGTCAAACTGAGTCGGCGGCGGTCTTGGCGGATCTGATTGCCGATAATGCTAAGACCCAGCGGATCTTTTACCCCTTCCGCAAGGACCATCCGCAATATGCGGTCGCCAAGGCCCAGATGAGCGGCGGCGGCAGCCTGCTGGCCTTTGATCTGGGCTCGCGCCAGGCGGCCTTTAACTTCCTCAATACCTTAGAGATTGTCGATATCTCCAACAATGTCGGCGATGCCAAGTCCATGGCCACCCATCCGCCAACCACCACCCACCGGGCGGTGCCAGAGGCCGAACGGTTGGCGATTGGCGTGACTGAAGGCACGGTGCGGATCTCGGTCGGGCTTGAAGACGTCCGGGACCTAAGCCGCGACATATCCAGGGCGCTGGACGCGGTATGAACCGAATTCCGCGCCGCAGCCGGTCTCCCGGTTCGCCAGTATTTGAAAAGCGGACCGGCGACATCTTGGTTCGGGTGATCAGCGAATACCTGCCGCAGGAGTCCGAGCCTGAGCACAGCCACTATTATTGGGGCTATACGGTCGAGATCGAGAACCATGGGACCCAGACGGTGACGCTAAAGTCGCGGCACTGGATCATCACCGATGCCTTGAACCAGGTCCAGGAGGTCAAGGGCGAAGGCGTAATTGGCGAACAGCCGGTGCTCAAACCGCGGGAGGCCTTTCGCTATACCTCCGGCAGTGCCCTTCGCACGACCAGCGGCACCATGCACGGCACCTATCAGATGGCGGTCGAGGGCGGCGGCGAATTTGACGTCGATATCCCGCTCTTCTCGCTCGACCTGCCTGGCGCACGCAAGACCCTGAACTAGGCGCTGGCCACGGCCTCAGGCGCGACATCATAGACGCGTGAGCAGTATTCGCAGGTGACCCGGATCACCCCGTCATCCTCGACCATGCCTTCACGCTCATCATCGGAAAAAGAGCGCAGGACCGACACGATCCGGTCCTGCGAGCAGCGGCACATGGCGCTTAAGGGCTTTGGCTCAAACATGCGCACGCCGTCCTCATGGAACAGGCGAAACAGCAAGAGCTCGGGCGAGACCGACGGATCGATCAATTCGTCCTCGCCGACCGTTTCAAACAGGGCTTGCGAGCGCTCCCAGGCTTCTTGGGTCGGGGCGCGGGCCTCATCTTCGGCGACATTTTGCAAGACCATGCCACCGGCGCGCCAGGACAGGCCAGCCTCCGTCTTGACCTGACCGACCGCTAGGCGAACGCGTGTCGGAGTTTGTTCGGACTGGGCAAAATACTGTTCGGCGCACAGGGCCAAGGTTTCGCCCTCAATCGCCGTCACGCCCTGATAACGGTCCATATCGGGGCCTTGATCGACGGTCATGATGAAGAGGCCATCGCCGAGCAGGGTTTTTGCACCTGGCCGGACAAAGCCCTGGCTAACCTCGGCCACCCGGTCGGCATCATAGCGGCAATAGCCGCGCAGGCCCCCGACCGTGTCATAATCGGCCACCACATAGCGCACCGGGCCATCGCCCTGAGCCTGCATGATCAGGCGGCCCTCAAATTTCAAACTTGCCCCAACCAGGGCCGCGAGCGTGCAGGCCTCACCCAGCAAATTGGCGACCGGCTCGGGATAGTCATGGCGGCTGAGTACGTCCTCAACCACCACGCTAAGCCGAGCAATGCGGCCGCGCACGGCCTCTTGCTCGATCTGAAAGGCCGCCACCATATCGTCTGGTGCCTTGGGCAGGGTGTTGAGATCAATGTCTGTCATAGGGCCTTATAGGATGGGCCGCCTTAGCAATCTAGCCAAGGCACCAGGCCAGGACCGCCTTTTGGGCATGAATGCGGTTTTCAGCCTCGTCGAAAATCTTCGACTGCGGACCATCAATAACGCCGTCACTGACTTCTTCACCGCGATGGGCGGGAAGACAATGCAAAAAGACTGCATCCTTTCGCGCCAGGACCATGAGCGCCTCATCGACCTGGAAGGGTTCAAAGGCAGCGAGCCGGGCCTCATGGTCGGTATCGCCCATGGACACCCAGGTATCGGTCACCACGCAGTCAGCGTGCTCGACCGCCGCCCTCGGATCCGCCGTCATTTCAATATCGGCGCCCTGATCGGCGGCCCGGGCCAGATCGACCAGGTCAGGATGATATTGCGGCGGACAGGCAATGGTCAGGCGAAAGCCAAACCGGCTGGCGGCATGGATAAAACTGGCGCAGACATTGTTGCCATCTCCGACCCAGGCAATGGTCTTACCCGCTACGGGACCGCGATGTTCCTCCAAAGTTTGAAGATCGGCGAGGATTTGGCAAGGATGGCTGCGGTCGGTCAGGCCATTGATCACAGGCACGCTGGCATATTGGGCAAAGCGTTCGACATCCTTGTGCCGATTAGCGCGGATCATGACCGCATCGACCATGCGTGACAGGACCCGGGCCGTATCCTCGATCGGCTCACCGCGGCCCAGCTGCATATCGGCGGCATTGGCAATAATGCTGGCCCCGCCGAGTTGGCGGATGGCGGCATCAAACGAAAACCGGGTTCGGGTCGAGTTTTTCTCGAAGATCATCGCCACGGTGCGGCCAGAGGCCGGTGCATCCGCATCGACCACCGCTTGGCCCCAGCCGCGCCGCGCCGCCTTGCGCTTATGAGCATCGTCCAAGATCGCGCGCAGGCTGGCCGCATCCAGCCGCCAAATATCCAAAAAATGCCGAACTGACGGTTTCATCTGAAAATCCCTCAGAACCCCTCAAGCCCGATGGGTGAAGGGAGAAACAAAACGCCCTGTTGCTGACAGGAAGCGATGACAGGGGTGTGACGCTTGAGCCCTAGGCCTTGGCCTTAGCGTGCTCACGGGCGACTTCGCAGGCGCGACCAATCTTAGCCACGGCCTCCTGGGCCTCATCAATGGTCAAGGTCAAGGGCGGGAGGAGGCGTACGCAATTGTCACCGCCGCCCGCGACCAGCAGCTTTTGATCGCGCGCCAGCACCATGAATTCGCGGTTGTTGGGGATCAGCTTGATCCCGATCAGGAGCCCGCGCCCGCGAATATCGACAATAATGTCTGGATACTGGTCTTTCAGCCCATTGAGCTGCTGGGTGAAATAGCCGGCGACCTTTTGGACATTGTCCAGGGTCTCAGGCTTGGCGATCTCGTCCACGGCTTCATAGGCCACGACCATGGCCAGCGGATTGCCACCAAAGGTCGAGCCATGCGCCCCAACCACCATGCCCGCTGCCGCTTCGCGGGTAGACAGGCAAGCGCCGACGGGAAAGCCCGATCCCAGCGCCTTGGCCAAGGCCATGACATCGGGGGCCGCGCCAGACCATTCATGGGCAAACAGCTTGCCGGTCCGGCCAAGGCCGCACTGGACCTCGTCATAGATCAGCAAAATGCCTTCCTGGTCGCACAGCTCGCGCAGGCCGCGCAGGCAGGCATCGGGCACGGCGCGCGCGCCGCCCTCACCCTGAACCGGCTCGATCATGATCCCCGCTGTGGTTGGACCAATGGCCGCCTTAAGGGCCTCATGATCGCCAAACGGCAGATGGATATAGCCCGGCAGTCGCGGGCCAAACCCGTCCGTATAGCTGGGGTTACCGCCGGCATTAACGGCTGCATAGCTGCGGCCATGGAAGGCGCCTTCAAAGGTTATGATATCGATTCGCTCTGGATTGCCGCGCGCCGAATGATATTTGCGCGCCAGCTTTAGGGCGCACTCAATGGCCTCAGTGCCCGAATTGGTGAAAAACACCACATCGGCAAAGGTTTCAGCGGTCAGGCGATCGGCTAGCTTTTCCTGTTCCGGAATGCGGAAGATGTTTGAGACATGCCACAGCTTTTCGGACTGGGACTTGACCGCATTGACCAGGCGCGGATGGGCATGGCCCAGCGCATTGGTGGCAATCCCGGCCATACAGTCCAGATAGACCTCGCCGTCTGTGCTGGTCAGGC
>JBILKO010000019.1:0-31725 GCA_044376615.1 Caulobacteraceae bacterium | reverse complement strand
TTCGACATGGGCATCCAGCGAAGATCCGATTTCTTTGGCCGTTCTAGCCAGCTCCAATTTTTCGTTCACCAGGTCAAGCACCTGACGAATTTCCGTCCAACGCGCCAACTCAGCCGGGTTTTCCCATTCGGGTTGAATAGCCGGAATAACGCGCAGTGCATTGAACCCGCCGTTTGGGAACCGCGTGCTCCAGGCCTCGTCGGTCGTGAAGGGTGCCAAAGGCGATAGCCAGGCTGTCAGGCGTTCAAACACCAGGTCCATGACCGTGCGAACCGAGCGGCGAACCTCGCTATCGGGCGCATCGCAATAGAGGCTGTCCTTGCGGATATCGAAATAAAAGGCCGACAGGTCCTGGCTACAGAACCAGCTGACCTCGCGCCAGACCTCGGCAAAGCGATAGGTCTCATAGGCCTTGCGCACCGCCCCATCCAGTTCCCAAAGGCGGTGCAGGATGAACTGCTCCAGCGGCGGCATCTGATCCTTGGCGATGCGTTCAGCCTCGCTAAACCCTGCCAGACCGCCGAGCAGATAGCGCAGCGTATTGCGTAGCTTGCGATAGCCGTCCGTGGTCGTGGCCAGCATCTGTTTGCCGATCCGCTGGTCTTCGGAATAATCGACCAGGGCGGCCCAGAGGCGGATGATCTCAGCCCCGCTTTCGCGGATAATGGTCTCAGGCTCGATGGCATTGCCCAGCGACTTGGACATTTTCTCGCCCTTGTCGTTCAAGGTCATGCCATGGGTGATGACGGCCTTATAGGGCGCCGCGCCCCGGGTCGCGCAGGCTTCCAGCAGGCTGGACTGGAACCAGCCGCGATGCTGGTCTGAGCCTTCGAGATAGACATCGGCCGGCCAATGGCTGTCGGCCCGGTTCTCGATCGTAAAGGCATGGGTACAGCCCGAATCGAACCAGACATCGAGAATGTCCTCGATCTTTTCATAGTGGTCGGGATCATAGCCCGCGCCCAGAAAATCGCTGTCGGGCCGGGTGAACCAGGCATCAGCGCCTTCAGCGGTAATGGCCGCCAGGATCCGGGCATTAACCTCCGGATCATTCAGAGGCTGGCCCGTCACCTTATCGACAAACATGGCCAGCGGCGTGCCCCAGGCGCGCTGGCGGCTTATCAGCCAGTCGGGCCGACTTTCAACCATGGACCCGATCCTGTTGCGGCCAATATCGGGGAAGAAGGCGGTGCGATCGATCGCCGCCAAGGCCTTTGCCCGCAGCGTATTGCCGCCGGCATCGGGCTGATCCATGCGGATAAACCATTGCGGCGTATTGCGGAAAATCACCGGGGCCTTGGAGCGCCAGGAATGCGGATAGGAATGCTCCAACCGTCCTCGGGCCAGCAGGGTTCCAGCCTCGATCAGCTTATCGATCACGGCATTGTTGGCCGGACCAAACTTGCCCGACTTCTTGCCCTCAGTTTCGAGCACCTTTAGCCCGCCAAACAGGGGCACATGCTCAAAATAAGCCCCGTCCGCATCGACCGTTTCGGGCACATCGCGGTGCCCGTGGGCCAGCCAGACCTGATAGTCGTCCTGACCGTGACCCGGCGCGGTATGCACAAAGCCTGTACCGGCATCATCGGTTACGTGGTCACCTGCTAGGAGGGGTACGGCGAAGCCATAGCCACTGTCGAGGCTAGCCAAGGGATGCGAACAGACCATGCCTTCGCAATTGACCGACTGAAGGCGCGTCCAGCTGGCGATCTTCGCGGCGCTAGCGACATCACCAGCAAGCTTATCGGCGACCAAGAACTTATCACCCGGCTTGGCCCAGGGCTCAAAGGCAAGCCCGGTTTCCATGGCCTGGACCTCGTAAAGACCATAAGCAATATCGGGATTATAGCTGATCGCGCGGTTGGCGGGCATGGTCCAGGGCGTGGTGGTCCAGATCACCACATGCGCGCCAAGTACCGCGTCTTCGCCTTGGGTGACTGGAAATCTTACCCATACCGTTGGCGAGACATGGTCATGATATTCGACCTCAGCATCGGCCAAGGCCGTGCGTTCGACCGGGCTCCACATGACCGGCTTTGAGCCACGATAAAGCTGGTGCGAGGCGATGAATTTGTGGAATTCAGCGACGATCTTGGCCTCGGTAGCAAAATCCATGGTCGCATAGGGGTCTTCCCAACGGCCGAGAACCCCCAGGCGCTTAAATTCCTCGCGTTGGACATTAATCCAATGCGCAGCAAATTCGCGGCAGCTTTTGCGAAACTCAGCCTTGGGCACATCACCCTTGTCACGGCCTTGGGCCCGGAATTTTTCTTCGATCTTCCATTCGATCGGCAGGCCGTGACAGTCCCAGCCCGGGACATAGTCCACATCAAAGCCAAGTAAGAACCGTGAGCGGACAACAAAATCCTTCAGGATCTTGTTTAAGGCATGACCGATATGGATCTGGCCATTGGCATAGGGCGGGCCGTCATGAAAGACGAACAAGGGTGCACCAGCATCCTGGCGGGCCTTGCGCATGGCCTTATAGAGCCCAGCCTCAGCCCATCGTGCTAGGATTTCAGGCTCCTTTTGCGGCAGGCCGCCGCGCATGGGGAAAGAGGTTTCAGGCAAAAAGACTGTATCGCGATAATCGCGGCCAGTCTCCGGAGTCGAGGCAGAATCGTCCATGACGTGCATTTCCACTTAAGGGGAGAGATCAATCAGGCCAGTGTTCAGCAAGGCCCAGCCCAGCGAAAACCAGCACAGCGAAATACAAAAGCAGCCCGGCACGTGCGCGAACCCGAGGGTCCAACCGCATCACACCGGGCGCTTAATTCGCCGAAAAGATGGATCAAATGTCATGTACACGTCATAACAGCCCTTGGCCGGCTTCGCCAGAGGGGCAACGCGTTTCACTGCCTTGTCTAGCTTGCGCGGCGATGACCCAGGGCATTGCCCGGAAATTGCATAGGCGCGGTCCGAACTAGGCTATCAAGCTGAGCCAATCGCCCTCGCGCTGCATCACGCTCAGTCGTCGGCAAATAGTGGAACTCATGCATGGCCGAGAAATGCGTTTCTGCAATCGCCACATCGAACAGATTTCCCGCCCCTGCGATATAGACGGCCAGCGACTGAGCGATCCGCCGGATCACCTCGTCACCGGCAACGTGGGCTTCGGTTTCGAGCGCGTTCACATCCAACTGCAATTGCCAGAACACATTCTGCGGCATTGGGCTTTTGGTCCAGGTCCGCTGGCGCATGTTATCAATCCGGGCATTCAAGCCGGCGCGGAAATCGGCCAATAAGCTCGATGGCTCAAAGGTCAAGACCTGCCTTGGAAAGGGCGTTTCCCGCCGCCGCTCGAGCTTGGCTTCTTCGGCCCTAAATCGCCGGTCTGGACCAATATAGTTGGGACTGTTGATAAATGGTTTTGGCTTGAGCAAGAGATTGGCGACCCGCCGGGTCAAGTCTTCTATCGAGAACGGCTTTACCAGATACTCATTCACCCCCGCGCGTTCGGCTTCATTAACGTCCCGGCGCCATTGTTGACAGCCCACCAGGATAATCGGAATGGTTGGATCAGGTATCCGCGTGGTTGGAACCTTGGCCGCATGGCGGACAAATTTGGCCAGTTCTAGCCCGTCCTGCGAAGGCGCGTCCCAGTTGGCGACCAATAGGGTCGGCCGAAACTGCGCCATACCATCAATCGCGCGGTGGGGGTCATCAAACAAGGCCACCTTGCCAACGCCCATCGAGTATAGAACATCGGCGATCAAACGGCGCGTATAGGCCTGTTCACAAACGATCATCGCACGGGTGGCCGTGATGATCGCATGGGTTGGCGATTTATCCGGCGTTCGCTTTTCCATTACAGACAGCTCCAGGTCTTCATAGTGCCAGTCTGCTACCAGTTCAATTTAGGTTGTCTTTATATTTATAGTTAATACTACCTTTTTATTAGTCTTAATCCGCAAGCCCGGACAGAAGGGTGCGGGCATTGCTCGCGTCGGCCGCAATCTGTGCGATCAAGGCCTCCAGACCGTCAAATCTGGCCTCTGGCCTGAGAAAACCAATGAGCTGGGTCTCAATCATTTGACCATAGAGATCTTCGTTAAAATCAAACAGCCAGGTCTCGAGCCTAGCCTTAACGAGGCCGGTAGTAGGGTTACGGCCAAGATTAGATACACCATCAATCCACCGCCCGTCCGCAAGCCGCGTACGGGTCGCATAGACGCCTAGTCTGGGCCGGACATAGTCTTGCAATTCGACATTGGCCGTCGGAAAGCCCAAGGTCCGGCCCAGCTTTTGCCCAGTTACCACGACCCCTTCGATCGCGAAGGGACGGCCAAGTATAACGGCGGCGCGTTCAGGTTGACCGGCTTGAAGGGCCGCGCGCACCGCCGATGATGAATACTTTTCGGCCTCCTCATCGCCCATCGCCTGAGCAATTGAAACGGCAAAGCCATAAAGTTCGCCATAGTGGCGCAATGCCCCCGGATCGCCCGTGCGGCCCTTGCCAAAAGTAATGTCAAACCCTGCTGCGACATGGCGCACACCAAGGCCCTCGGCCAGGACCTGTTTGGCAAAGGCCTCGTCGGTCATCGCGGCCATCTGGGCATCAAATGGCAGGACATAGAAAAGATCAACGCCCTGGCCCTCCAGAGCCCTGGCCTGTTGATTAAGGGTCATGAGCCGAAATGGCTCGGCATCAGGCTGGAACCAGCGACGTGGGTGCGGCTCAAAACTAATGACCCCCACGGGGACATTCGCCATGTGTGCTGCCGCCATGACGGCCTGATCGATCACCAATTGATGGCCGCGATGAACCCCATCGAAATTGCCAAGGGCAACCGACGCACCCTTCAACTCAGGGCCGAGACCACGCCAATCTGTTACCAATCTCACGCAGCAGAATCCGGTTTACGCGGGGCCATAACCAGGGCCTCGCCCTCGATCACAGGCTTGCCGCCTACGAGGCAGACCGTATCCAGACTAACTCGGCCCTTGACTGGGTCAATCTCGGTAATGGTCGCGACTGTAGTGACCTCGTCGCCGATCATGACCGGGCGTTTAAAGCGCAGGGCCTGCTGCATGTATATCGTACCAGGGCCGGGCAATTGGGTGCCGATCACCGCCGAAATATAGGCCGCTGACAGCATGCCATGCGCGATTCGTGTCTTGAACGGGGTCTGGGCAGCGAAGGCCTCGTCCAGATGGACCGGATTATTGTCGCCGGACACCTCGGCAAACTGGACAATATCGGCCTCGGTCACGGTCCGGACCATTTGGGCCGATTGGCCAAGGCTCAGCTCATCAAGATAATGGGTCTTCACGTAAAATGCTCCTTGTGATCGTCAGGGACTACCAGACCAGATCGCTAACCGCATAGGCGGCATTGGCACCTGCTGCGCTAAGTACGCGTGCCGTAGCCTCTGCATCCAGTGCACCAGCTGCGTTCAAGGTTTCTGCCCCATGAATCCCGGTTGCCACGAACAAGCAATCGAGCCCTTGGCGGTTTGCGCCCAAAACATCGGTCGGTATCCCGTCGCCAATGCACAGCACCCGCGACCGATCCAGCGGACGACCTAGAAGACGCTCAGCCTCTATCAGGCTGAGGTCATAGATTGGGGCATAGGGCTTACCGGCCATAAGGACCTTGCCACCCATTTCCGCATAAAGATCCGCCAGGGCACCGCCGCAATAGATCAGCTTGCCACCGCGCTGAACAACCTTGTCGGGATTGGCGCAAATCATCTCCAGGTCGCGCGAAAGGGCCTTCTCAAAGGCCTTGCGATAGTCTTCTGGGGTTTCAACATCGTCATCGACGGGGCCGGTACAGGCAATAAACTCAGCCTTGTCGGGTCCAGCAAACCTGAGGCCTAGGCCTTCGTAAAGTGTGTCATCGCGGTCCGGGCCAATCTTCCAGGCCGTTTGTGGCGCGCGCTGGCCCAGCAGATGACGGGTTGCGTCACCTGAGGTCACAAAACCCGACCAGGCCGCATCAGGCACGCCAAGTTCGCGCAATTGCGACACAACATCTTGCGCTGGCCTTGGGGAGTTCGAGATCAGAACCACGGGCCCAATTTCAGAGCGGAACCGCCGCAAGGCCTCGCAGGCCAGCGGAAAGCTTTCCCGGCCATTATGGATCACGCCCCAGACGTCAGACAGGACCACATCATAACGATCGGATAATTGCCCAAGGCCGGTTGGAAGGTCAGGAAAAGTCATGGAAGCTTGCATGCCCTCGGCTAACCTGCCTGGGCCAAAGGATCAAGGGGCGGCCTGGCGCGACGATGCCTAATCCTAGCGCGCCATGGCCCGGCGTAGGTTTCCGCGCATAAATCCGGCCGGGGGGTCGGTCTCGGTCATCAAGGAATCGCGGATCGCCCTTGGCTCGCCGAACAGATTGCCTTGGCCATAGGCAATATTGAGCTCAAGCACATCAATGACCTGGCCCTCGGTCTCAACCTTTTCGGCAATGATTTCGAGCCCATAGCGACGGGTTAGATCGGCAAAATCACTGGCATTCAGATTACGCAGCGATTTCAAGGTCGGGCGACCACTGACATTCAACAGCTCGCCCATCAAGGTATCTGCTGAAATCTTTAAATATCGCACATCGGCGCGGGACAGGCTTTGGAAATCCAGATCCAGGTCGACAACCTTATCGAGCGAGAACTTAAACCCAAGATCCGACAATTGGGCCATGTTGCGCGCCGCCGTCGCGCTGCGCGCCTCAAAGCTGGCCTGGCCAAGCTCGAAAATCAGGCGCGATGACAGGTCGCGGTTCTCGGACATGAATTCTAGAAATTGCGGGAAAAACGCTTCGTCGTCTAAGGACGCCAAAGCGATATTGCAGAAAATGCCAACCTTACGATCCTGCTTGGCGAGACGACGGACAATTTGAACGCAGCGAAATAGCAAGAGATTGTCGATCGCCCCGACGAGGCCGCCAGGCTCAGCCACGCGCAGATACTCTGCGGGCATGATAATCCGGCCCGTCGTGTCCCTAAGGCGCGAAAAGCTTTCATAGAAAACCGTGCGCCGCTGCGGCAGACCGACGACGGGCTGTAGGTAAAGGTCAACCCGGTTCTCGGTCAGGGCCTCACGCACCGTGTCGAACATGGCTGCCGCATTGCGCTGAACCATGGCAATATCCGCGCTCGAATGGTCCGCTAGTCCGCCATCAAGACCTTCGGCCATGCGCTGAACCAGGTCCTCCAGTACGCGAACTTCGCTTGTAAGCTCATCTGATCGGCGGGTCGCGTCGTGTTTCACATTGACCGTGACCTCGGTCATGCTGCGATTCATGCGAAACATTTGTTCCGACAAGATCATATTAGCGCGGCGCAAGGACCAGAGTGCGGTTTCGCGCTCACGCACATCCATCTGGCGCCTAAGATTGCCGTGAATAGCGATGGCCAGCCCAAGGCCGCCCACGGCTGCCGACAGGCCACCGGCCAAACCGCCGCCTGACCTTGCGACATAGACGGCCAAGGCCATGGCCAAACAGGCATAGGCTGCACCCAATAATCCGATTGTCACCTTGCTCATCGCCAGCCCATCCGAATCACCCGCGCCAATAGCGAACGGTATCGTTACAGAACTATAACAAGGCCGCGCAGATTCTGAAATGCCGCCAGAGGTGCGCCCGACTATTTCGTCGCGCTAAGGGCAAGTTCAATGCGCGAGGCCTGGGCGAGGACCTGGCTATAGGGGGCGGGCTTTTCTGGCGCGGTCATTGACGGCCACAGGGCAACAAAGGCCTGCATGGGCGCGGTCGCACTCGCCAGCTCAGGCCTTTTAGTGACAGCATCGGCCAGGGCTGCCTTTGCCGACAAGGCCGCACCGAGGGAATGCTGATACTCAATTGGATCGACACCGCCATCGATGACCACCCCTTTGTAAAGACCCGACGAAATCTCAACCAGGCCCTGGATCACCGCCACAGGATCACCGCCGGCCTTGGTAAGGCCGACATTTAGCACCGAGACGGCCGCCTTTAGGTCAGACGAAGCGCCTGTGGTTGCCGCTTTTCGCAAAACGGCTGGGTCAATGCCAGCTGCCGTAAACACCGCCGCGCTCTTGTCATAGACCTCTAGCATGCCTTGCGAGGCCAAGATGGCGGCGGCCTCTGGCCCATCTTTTTGTGCCAAGGCGACTAAGAAAAAGCCCCTTAGGTGGGCAATGTGCAGGGCCGAGAGGCTTTCGGCTGGAATACCCGAATAGGCAGAATGCGCCCCGGTTTCGCCCGATTCTCCTGCCCCGCTAGCGGCCACGGGCGCAGACGTTGCCGAAGTTGAAGCGGCTTGATCAGACGCCGCGCCAGCCTCTTTTTTCGGGCTACAGGCGCTAACGCCCGAGACGGAAATCAAAACCGCGGCACTGACGCTGGTCCAGTGTTTGGGGCGCAAACGGATCATGGCAATAGGCTCTCCTGCTGGTCTGGATAAAGCACAGGCTAATTGCTATTGCAAGTCGTTCGCAATAATGGGAGCAAGACATATGATCATTATCGACGATGCCTTGAGACCCGAAGATGTCGCCACCGTCCTAGCTGGCCTGGCCGATTGCCGCTTTATCGATGGCCGCAAATCAGCGGGCGAAGCGGCGCGGGCGGTAAAGTCTAATCAACAGGCCGATGGTAGCGACCCCAAGGTGGCGGCGCTTACGCAATTTGTTCGCCAGGCGCTGGAGCGGCACCCGATCTTTGCCGCCTATGTTCGGCCCGTGCGCTGGTCTGGCCTGATGTTTAACCGCTATGAGGCCGGTCAGGCCTATGGCCGCCATATTGACGATGCCATTATGGGCCCTGAGACCGCACGCATCCGCACGGACCTGTCCTTAACCTTGTTTCTCTCTGATCCTGAGACCTATGAAGGCGGAAGCCTGGTCGTTGAAGGTCTAGACGGCGATCGTCAGGCCAAGCTCTCAGCAGGCAGTCTCGTGCTCTATCCGACCGGTGCCCTGCATGAAGTTGAGCCAGTGTCGTCCGGCGTCAGGCTTGCGTGCGTTGGCTGGGTCCAGTGCCTAATCCGCCGCCCTGATCAGCGCGAAATTCTGTTCGATCTGGCTAGGGCGCGGGCTGACATGCCCACGGGCGAGGCACGCCTCACGCTCGATAAATCGATCAGCGCCCTATTGAGGATGTGGGGCGAGGTTTAGCCCCTCCACCGCCTCACCTCCCTCCGCCTTCCCCGCGAAGGCGGGGACCCAGATAATGGATCACAGGCCGGCGAAACTGTCTGGATCCCCGCCTTCGCGGGGAAAGCGGAAAGGGGCCGCGCTTAGCGCGTCGGAACCGGCGCGTCGCCGCGATAGTCGTAAAAGCCGCGGCCAACCTTTTTGCCCAGCCAGCCAGCCTCAACATATTTCACCAGCAAGGGACAGGGGCGATACTTGGAGTCCGCCAGGCCATCATGCAGGACATTCATGATTGACAGAATCGTGTCCAGGCCAATGAAATCCCCCAGTTCTAGCGGCCCCATGGGATGATTTGCACCAAGCTTTAGGGCCGTGTCGATCGCATCAACCGTGCCGACACCTTCATACAGGGTATAGATGGCCTCATTGATCATGGGGACTAGAACCCGGTTGACGATAAAGGCGGGGAAGTCTTCGGCATTGGCGGTGGTCTTGCCCAGCGACTTGGCGAAGTTTACCGCCGTCTCATAAGTGCCAACATCGGTGGCAATGCCGCGAATAATCTCAACCAGCTTCATGACCGGCACAGGGTTCATAAAGTGCAGGCCGATAAAGCGCTCGGGCCGATCGGTTGACGAGGCTAGGCGTGTGATGGAGATCGAGGACGTATTGGACGCTAAGAGGGTATTGGCCAACAGATGCGGCTGAATCGCCTTAAAAATCGCCTTCTTGGTGTCTTCGTTTTCGGTGGCGGCCTCAATGGCCAGGTCGGTGGCGCCGATGGCGGCGATGTCATCAGCCGCCTTGATCCGTTTAAAGCCCGCTTCCATGGCCTCTTGGGTAATCATGCCACGCGAGACCTGGCGCACCATATTGCGTTCAATCTGAGACAGACCCTGTTTGACCTGATCTGGCGAGATATCATTGAGCAGAACATCATATCCGGCCAGGGCGCAAACATGCGCAATCCCAGAGCCCATTTGACCTGCACCAACTATGCCGACCGTCTTGATATCCGTCATATTCCGCCCAAACCCCGGCTGTAACCCAAACAGGCCCGAAAGCTGGGCCCGATGCCAATCCGACCTTCTAGCACGACTTCCGTCTTAAGGCGAAAGCGTTTGCTGCAATGCAGCGAAATCGATTGCCCAAAATGGGCGCGCTTGACCAACAGGTCAAGAAAAACCCCGCTAAGCTTGCGCCTGCGGGGTTAAACTTCGATTTACAGCCCTAAGCTTTAAAGGCCAGCCTGGGTCAGGGCATCCATCAGTTCTGGCACAGCGGTCTTATAATCGGCGACCAGGCCATAATCGGCGACCTGGAAGATCGGGGCATCGGCGTCCTTATTAATCGCGACAATGACCTTGGAGTCCTTCATACCGGCCAGGTGCTGGATCGCGCCCGAAATGCCGATGGCGACATAGAGCTGCGGCGCAACCACCTTGCCAGTCTGACCGACCTGATAGTCATTCGGCGCATAACCGGCATCGACAGCGGCGCGGCTAGCCCCCACTGCCGCGCCCAGCTTATCGGCCAGGGGATCGATCACGCGCTGGAACTCTTCAGCAGAGCCCATGGCCCGGCCGCCAGAAACCACAATCTTAGCCGCCGATAGTTCAGGACGATCCGACTTGACGATCTCGTCCGACACAAATCGGGTATGGGCCTGGGCACCAGCGCCGGTGACGGTCTCGATCTTGGCCGATCCACCTTCGCCCGCCGCCTTGAAGGCGGTGGCGCGCACGGTGATGACCTTTTTGGCGTCCGAAGACTGGACTGTTTCCAGCGCATTACCCGCATAGATCGGGCGCACAAAGGTCGAGCCATCGATCACTTCGATGATTTCAGAGATCGGGGCCACATCCAGCTTAGCGGCAATACGCGGGGCATAGTTTTTGCCCGAAGCGGTAGCAGGGATAAGGATGGCATCATAGCCGCCCGACAGACCCACCACAGTTTCGGTAACGGCTTCGGCAATCTGCTTTCCCAGCTCATCGCTTTGGGCCACCAGAACCTTACGTACGCCAGCGATCTTGGCAGCCTCAGCGGCAACGCCATCGACGCCCTTACCGGCCACCAGCACATCCACATCGCCCGACAGGGCCAGGGCAGCGGTGACAGTCTTGTGGGTATTGTCCTTCAAGGACGCATTGTCGTGATCAGCAATAACCAGAACAGCCATTAGAGGACCCCCGCATCGGTTTTCAGTTTCGTCACCAGTTCTGCCGCTGATTCTACTTTGGCACCGCCTTGGCGCTTGGGTGGCTCAGCGACCTTCAAGACCTTCAAGCGCGGCGCGGTATCGACGCCGTAATCGCCGGGGGCCTTGACATCGATCGGCTTCTTCTTGGCCTTCATAATATTGGGCAAGGAGGCATAGCGCGGCTCATTGAGGCGCAGGTCCGCCGTGATCACAGCGGGCAGATCAATGCTCAGGGTCTGAAGACCGCCATCGACTTCACGTGCAACATTGGCCTTATTGCCCGAAATCTCGATCGCGGAGGCAAACGTCGCTTGTGGCCAGTCGAGCAAGGCCGCCAGCATCTGACCCACGGCATTATTGTCGCCGTCAATCGCCTGCTTGCCCATAATGACGAGGCTTGGCGCTTCTTCGCCGACCACAGCCTTAAGCAGCTTGGCAACCGCCAGAGGCTCTAGGTCATCATCGGTCTGGATCAGCAGTCCGCGGTCAGCGCCCATGGCCAGGGCAGTGCGGATAGTCTCCTGCGCCTGGGCCGGGCCGACCGACACCGCGACAATCTCCGTGACCACACCCTTTTCCTTAAGGCGCACAGCCTCTTCGACCGCGATTTCGCAGAAGGGGTTCATGGACATTTTGACATTGGCCAGATCAACACCGGTTTGATCGGCCTTGACGCGAACCTTGACGTTGTAATCAACAACCCGTTTGACCGGGACCAGAACCTTCATGAGCCTTCAATGCCTCAGCTTTTGGATGCGGAAAAAGAGTTCAACAAATCAGGTGCGCCGAACTCAAAAATGGCGCGGCAAACTGACAATTAGGGGGCCTTCTGTCAACGGCGGATCAGACTTTGTTCGGACATATTTTTCATCCATTTCCAGGCCGTGAGGTTCGCGAACCTTGCGAATTGACCCTGATTTGATCATAGAGACGCCATGAACAAGGTAATAGATCGTTTAAAGTGGATGTTCCTCAGCGCCTTTGTACTGGGGGTCGTCGGCGTTATTGCCTACCAAGTCTTTTATGTCCGTCCGCGTGATGCGTGCGAAGCCTCGCAAAACTGGTGGGACCCACAGACCCGGATCTGCGCCGTGCCCGTCAAGCTATCTGCCCTAACCGGCAGGCCCAACAAGCCGACGGCCGCAAACGCCGCGCCTGCTGCCGCCAAGCCAAAGCCCTAGCGCGTCGCCCCGGGCGTCCAGAGGACGTCGCCCCGCCCTCGATCATTGGTCCAGCGTGCGGCAACAAACAATAGATCCGACAAGCGGTTGAGATATTTGACCGCCGGCTCAGACACGGTCTCGCCGTCAATCTGAGCCAGGAATACGGTCGCCCGCTCAGCCCGGCGGCAGACTGTACGCGCCAGATGCAGGGTCGCCGAAGCGGGGCTGCCTGCTGGCAGGACAAAGGAGTTCAGGGGCTCTAGCGCCTCATTGAGCCGATCAAGTTCTTGTTCCAGCCGGTCAACCTGGCCCTCCGTAATCCGCAGAGGCGTCCATTCCAGGGGCTTACCGCGATCCGGCGTTGCCAGGTCTGCGCCCAGGTCGAACAGATCGTTCTGGACCCGCTCTAGAATCGCATCGAGACCGGGCTCATCTGTTGTGTGAAGGCGCACCAGCCCCAGACAGGCATTGGTCTCATCCACCGCGCCATAGGCCTCGACCCTCGGATCGAACTTGGCCACTTCCTCGCCATTGGCCAGGCGGGTCAGACCGCCATCACCAGTGCGGGTATAGATGCGGTTCAGCGTCACCATCCGGCAAATTGGCTCTTAACCCAAAAAGCCGCGCACAGGACCAGGACCGCAATAAATTGCAACAGCACCCGCAGCCGCATCAGCTTGTTCGAATAGGACCGGCCAAAATCGCCGCCCCGGAACAAGGCATAGATACCAAAGCCAAGCGTTGCCAGTACGGCAAACAGGCTGATAGGGATCAGAATATTGAACAGATTATGCATTCATCACACATAGGGCTAAACCGGCGCGCCGACCATATGCCAGGCGCGGTCTTGGCAAATATTTGACGGACCCAGCCTTTATGCGTTCGGGCCGTCTTCGAGCAGGCGGCGGGCAATGACCTGGGCCTGGATTTCGCCGGCGCCTTCAAAAATGTTCAAGATCCGGGCGTCTTGCAGCACGCGGCTAATGGCATATTCGAGGGCAAAGCCGTTACCGCCATGGATCTGCAGGGCATTATCGGCGCTCATCCAGGCCACGCGCGCGGCTAGCAGCTTGGCCATGCCAGCCTCAAGATCGCAGCGCTTGTCATTGTCCTTGGCCCGGGCGGCATAATAGGTCAGTTGTCGTACACCCATAATCTCAGCCGCCATCATGGCCAGCTTATTATGGACACGCGGGAACTCAAAAATCGCCTGCCCAAATTGCTTGCGATCCAGGGCATAGCCCAGGCCGATCTCCATAGCGTTCTGGGCGACGCCAACGGCGCGGGCGGCGGTCTGGATCCGGGCGCTCTCAAAGGTCGCCATCAGCTGCTTAAAGCCCTGGCCCTCGACCCCGCCGAGCAGGTTTTCGGCTGGAATCTGAAAGCCGTCAAAGGCCAGCTCGTATTCCTTCATGCCGCGATAGCCCAGGACCTCGATCTCGCCGCCGCTCATGCCGGGGGTTGGGAAATCGGCCTCAGCGTTCCCGCGCAGCTTAGGCGCCAGGAACATGGATAGGCCGCGATAATCGGTCGTATTGGGATCGGTACGGACCAGCATGGTCATGACATCGGCGCGAGCCGCATGGGTGATCCAGGTCTTATTGCCGGTCACGACATAGGTGTCGCCCTCGCGCACCGCCCGAGTCCGAAGCGAGCCCAGATCTGATCCCGTATTGGGCTCGGTAAACACAGCCGTCGGCAGGACTTCCGCCGAGGCGATCTTGGGCAGCCAATACTGCTTTTGCGCCTCAGTACCACCGGTCAGGATCAGCTCAGCGGCGATTTCGGAGCGGGTGGCCAAGGACCCCACGCCAATATAGGCGCGGCTGAGTTCTTCGGAGACCACGCACATGGCCATCTTGCCCATGCCGGAGCCGCCATATTCCTCCGGGACCGTCAGGCCAAAGACGCCAAGATCGCCGAGTTCCTTAACCAGCTCAATCGGGATCAACTGGTCCTTCAGGTGCCATTGATGCGCAAACGGCGTGACCTTTGCCTCGGCCAGGGCATGGAACTGGTCGCGGATCATTTCAAAGGTCTCGTCCAGACCCGTGGCCTCAAGCGTTGGCCGTCCCTTGGCCTGGGCTAGAAGGGTTGCTAGCCGCGTCTTGACAGCCTGGGTGCCGCCATGGGCCAGCAAGGCTTCCACCGCCGCGCTGCGCAGGGCATCAATCTGGGCGGCGTCCAGGCCCATCTGGGCCGGGCGGATCACCTCGCCCTGGTTCATGGAAATGCCGCCGAGCATTTGGGCGGCATATTCGCTGATCAGAAGCTGCGCCAGCAGGGCCTCAACCTCACCAAACTTGCCGTCTGCGTTCAGACCCTCAGCCCAATTGGCGACCTCGCGGAACAGCTCGGCATAGGTGGCATACCAGCCAAAGCCGTGCACGGCGTGTTGCTCGCGGTCCAGGGCCTTGCGATCGAGCTTGCCATCGCGCGAGACCAGGCCCCGGATCGAAACCCTGGCCTTGGCGACAACGCCTTCCGCCGCCACAGCCGCGCCGCGCAAATGCTGGACTAGGTCCGGCAGGATCAGGGCCGCAGGATCAGCGACAATGGGTGTGGCAATGGTCATGGCGAGCCCTCAAAAGTCCGGACATTTAGTATAGGCTAATTGTTGGTCCGGACAATTGCCGCGCTGCAAAAAGTTTGGGAGAAACGGGGAAAGCGGCCCCAACCCAATTCCGCCTTCCCCGCGTAGGCGGGGATCCAGATGATGGATCACCGGCCGAGCGAAACGGTCTGGGTCCCCGCCTGCGCGGGGAAAGAGGAAGGGGACTAAACCTCGGCAACAAAGCCCTTCCAGTTGCGCATATAGCCAACAAAGGTCGGGCTAAGGCCCTCATGGCGCAGATGGGCCTCGGTGACCGGCAGGGCGATGGGCACAAAATCGGGATTGGCCTTGATCTGATTGGGATAGTCGTGATGCAGGATGGCGCCGCGGCCGATCAAGACAAAGTCCGCGCCCTTTTCCAGGCAATCGCGCGCGGTTTGGGCCGACAAGACCTTGCCCGCCACTCCGACCCGCACCGATCCGCGATCCAGGGCCATAAACCAGGCCATTAGGCTTTGGCTCTTAAACGCCTCTTCTTCAGGCAGCTTATTCACATCCCAAAGCGACAGGTCGATATAATCGAGGTCCCCGGCCGTCATTAGGGTCTGGGTCAGCTCCAAAATCTCGGCCAGTTTCAGGCCAAAGCGTTCCGGCGATAGGCGAAGGCCAAGATTAAAATCGGGGCGGCAGCGGGTGCGAATACCGGCAATAATCTCGGCAATCACGCTGGCGCGGTTGGTCAGGTTACCGCCAAACCGGTCAGCGCGTTGATTGATTTCGGCGCTCAGAAACTGGCACAGAATATAACCATGTGCGCCATGTAGCTCGACCCCGTCAAATCCGGCCTTCTCTGCGCGCTCAGCGGCGGTGATAAAGTCCTCGATCAGTTGTTCAACCTCGGCTGTGGTCAGGGCGCGGGCCGAGAATTCCGCATTATCAGACGGACAGACCGGGGCCTCGCCGATCAGATCCTTGGGCGAGCGCATGCCCGCATGGTGCAATTGCACCACCGCGATACTGTCATCGGCCTTGATCGCAGCGGCCAGCCGGGTCAGGCCCGGCAAATGGGCGTCAGAGAAAATCCCAAGCTGTCCGGCAAACCCCTGGCCGATGGCCTGAACATGGGCAGCGCAGGTCATGGTCAGGCCAAACCCGCCCTTGGCCCGCAGGGTCAGCCAGTGAAATTCGTCATCCGATAGGGTGCCATCGGTATGGCTCTGCTGATTGGTCAGGGGTGCCAGCATAAACCGGTTCTTCATGGCCGGGCCGCGCTTAAAGCTTAAGGGGGCAAACAAGTCAGACTGGGACAAGACATAAACTCCAGAAAATTTTAGGGGCGCAAAACCTGAACCATACCCTTATAGGTCCATGCCGCCTTGTTCCAAGCCTTGATGAGTGCCCATGAAACCGCCTGCCTGGAAAAACAGGCCTAACAAGGCTTGCCTAGTGATCGTCCAGGCCCGTAACCTAGGGGTCTAAAGACTTACCAAAGGATCAGATGATGAAGACCAAGCGCCTGGGCCGCAGCCCGATTGTTGTTTCCGATATCTGTATGGGCACCATGACCTTTGGCTCCCAGGCCGATGAGAAGATGTCGCACCGCATTCTCGACATGTCGCTCGAGGCCGGGATCAATTTCTATGACACGGCGGAAAACTATCCTGTGCCGCCAAAGGAAGAATGGGCCGGCCGGACTGAAGAAATCGTCGGGCGCTGGATGAAGACCAAACGCCGTGACGAGCTGATCATTGCCACCAAGGTCTGCGGGCCCAGCCATGGCTGGATTAAGGGCAGCCAGCGCGCCGGCATGACGGCCCTGGACCGGCACAATATTGTCCGCGCCGTCGAGGCCAGCCTCAAGCGTTTGGACACGGACTATATCGACCTCTATCAGACCCACTGGCCCGATCATGGCGCGCGCTATGAAGACGCCCTGCGCGCCCTGGATGATCTGGTTGAGTCCGGCAAGGTGCGGATAATTGGCTGCAGCAATGAGACCAGCTGGGGGCTGATGAAGAGCCTGTCCGTGTCCGAGCGCGAGGGCCTGGCCCGCTATGAAACCATCCAGAACAATTTCAGCCTCAATAGCCGCCGCTTTGAAGACGAGCTGGCCCAGGTCTGTCGCCAGGAGGGCGTTAGCCTGATCCCCTATTCACCGCTCGCGGGCGGTGTCCTGTCCGGCAAATACAATGGCGGCGCTAAGCCGCATGGCGCGCGTTTCTCGCACTATCTGACCATGGGCGGCCGTCAGGCAGCCATGGCCAAGCGCTTTGTCAATGATAAGAGCCTGGCCTCGACCGAGCGGTTTGGCGCCATCGCCGCAGAGGCCGGCATGTCGCTGGTCACCCTGGCCACGGCCTGGAGCAAGCAGCACGATTTTGTCGCCTCCACCATTGTCGGCGCGACCCATACCGAACAATTGCCCGAAATCTTCGCCGCCGCCGATATGGTGCTGAGCGACGAGGTTATGAAGGCAATCAATGCCGTCTCGAAAGAGATTATGTATCCGATGGGATAGGGGCGATTGGGTGGTTAGGCCAAGACCTAACCACCCAAGGTACTAGTCTTCCATATCCTGCTTGATTGTGCCTCTGGCCCTCCAAAACACGGCGCAGGCTATGACGGCCGGAAGGGTAGAGATCAATAGGGCCCAGCGCACCCCCTCGCCCTTGCCCATGCCAAGGCTAATGGCGCAGAAATCACTCAAGACCCCGACCAGAAGCGGGCCAAGGCCAAGTCCAATCAGATTGATGATAAACAGCAAGACTGCCGAGGCCGTGGCGCGGGTTCGGATTGGCGAAATGCTCTGGGCCGTCGCATAGATGGGACCGTACCAAAGTGAGGCGACCACGGTAGATAGCGATAAGAGGCCAAGGGCTAAGGGCACATTCGGTGCCCACAGCATGGCGGCATAGATCGGAAGTGATGCCAGCGTCCCAAGGCTTGGCACCACCATCCAGTAGCGAATATCCCGCTTGCCGAGGCGGTCGGCCAACTGCCCGCCAATAAAGGCCCCAATCGCGCCGCCAAGACCGGTTCCAAGACCGAGCGCTATGCCCAAAAACCCGCCCGACTTAAGACCAAAGAGTTCCGCCAAGCTCGCCAGCTCGGCCGCGTGAATGCGGAAAAAGAAGGATGCAGTAAAGGGCGCGTGGCCATAGCCGATAAAGGCTACCACAGATGTGCCCACCGCTATTTGCCAAAACGTGCGCTTGCGAAACAGCTCTGCCACCACTTCGCGATAGGGCGCGCTATGGGCCACTGCCGCCACGCCAACCTGCTTTAGGCGGGGCTCGATCAGGGTAAAACCTGCGATCAAGGCAAAGACCAGGCCCGGCAAGCCGCAAACAATAAAGGCCATACGCCAGCCATAGGCATCGGCAATCATACCGCCAATGGCTAGGCCAACCAGCGACCCAAGGGGCGTACCCATGGAATAGAAGGCTATGGCGGAGGCCCGTTCTTCGCGCGGCACATAATCGGCAATCAAGGAGTGGGCCGCTGGCGTGCAGCCCGCCTCACCGACCCCGACCCCAACCCGGGCCAAGACGAGCTGGAGAAAATTTTGGGCCAGGCCGCAAAGGGCCGTAAAAAACGACCAGGTGGCTAGGGATATGGCAATGATGGCGGGCCTGTGCCGTCGCTCGGCCAGGCGCGCAATCGGCAAGCCGAGTACGGTATAGAGGACCGCAAACGCCAGGCCGGTTAACATGCCCAGCTGCCAATCCATGAGGCCCAGCTCGTTCTTGATCGGCTCGGCCAGGATATTGATCACCTGCCGGTCCACAAAATTCAGAATATAGATGACCAAGAGTACGGTCATGGCATAGCGCCGATAACCATCTGATACCTTCGGCACGGTCGAAGGGGCAACGCCCGGCGCCTGGTCCGTCATGACATTATCCTCCCGATTTGGCCGCTCTATGGAGCCTTAATCAGAGGTTGACGCATTCTGACCGGTCTGACTAGCACCTTAGTAAGGGCTAGCTGCGCCTGTGTCCGCAGGCTTGTCCGGCTCAGGCGTCACTGCGGGCCCCTTATCGGACCATTCGGGCGCAGCACCGATGGGGGACAAGCGATACAAAAAGCCCTTTGCGCCCGGCGCCTTGCCATAGACATCGCAGGCGGCGCGATTGGCCTTTAGGGCTTGCTGAGCGGCCTTGGCATCTGGCTTTGCCTCACCGGTTTCGTCGCGCTTGGCGGGTTTCAGCAGTTTGACAAAGGCCGACGAAAACCCGGTGGAAAACGCATAGGCATCACTGATACGCGATAGGCCGCCGGAATCGATCAGATTGGCGTTGCGCGACCAGATCAGGCTGGCCAATTGTTGACCGTCAGGCGATTGGGCCTCGGCCTCTGCGGATAAACGTCCAAGGCCGATAGGGAGACGGGAAATCGGTGAATAAAAGCCGATCGCCGAAGATACAACCGATGCCTCGCCACCCGTGGGGACGAAATCGGTGACAAAGGTTCGAATCTCCAGGGTATCTGCGCCGCCTTGCCCCGCGATTTTATAGGACTTGGCCATGGCCAGGCACATGTCCCGCGCAATCGCATTGCTGACCAGGCTTAGATTAGCCTCTCCAGCCTTTTGGGCAGCGGCTGGAGTAATCACTACTGGCTGGATATGCACGCGGCCATATCTTGCCAGCCCAGGCTTGTCCGCATAGGTCTTATAACGCGCCATTACCCCCTTGGGTTTTTGCAGATTGTTGTAACCGCTCAACTGGCCGGCTGGCTCAGGAAGGGTCGAGCAGGCGGCAAGGCCAAGCAGCACGCCCGTCAAGGCAATGGGCCTGACGAATATTGATCTGCCAAACTGGCGTTTGGCGAGACTCTGGGCAAAGTGTTTCATCTCGACCTTCCGTTTCAAAACCTAGCCCCGCCTTCGGATATTGGCCTTGATCTAGCGCATTCAAGCTGACGCCAGGATGAATGACCCAGTTAGGCAGAAAAATAGCCGGCCACTTGATGATCAAGGGGCCGGCTAGACTAGGCCGGTACCATTGTTCTGGAATGCTCAGCGGCTTAGAAGACTGGCTTACGGCCTGGTGTCGGGGCCTCGACGCCAAGCACCCGGGCAATCGAGGGAGCAATATCGCGCATGTCGATCTCGCCGAGAGAGCCCTTGGCCTTCACATCAGGGCCCGCTGCAATCAGGGTTGAGCGCATCAGGCCAAGCTCTGGAAAATAGCCGTGCATGCCCTTGCTCTTGCTCGGGCTGACCATGGGCGCGGTTGGATCACGCCCGCTTTGAAAGCCCGGCTTAAAATTGAGGAAATACTGTGCGCCGCCGCCTCCAATCGAGGCAATCTCGTCGGCCTTGACCCAACGATCAAAGCCCAGTTCGGGGTTGGCCTTCAAAGCGTCCAACAGACCCTCGACCTTGACACGCAGCGCCGCATCGTCCGGCCGAGCAAGGACGATGGCCGATGAGCCGCCAGCCATCCAGGGTACAGCGTCCCAGGACAAGACCTTGCCCGTCGCCGTATCAACCTTGATCAATCCTGCCTGAATAAAGGCACCGATCAAGTTCACGTCCTTGGAAATGGGGGCAAAGCCGTGATCGGAAACGATGACCACATTGATATTGGGCTGGGCCTTGCGCGCGGCCGCAATGACCTTGCCGACCACCGTATCGATCCGCTCTAGGGCCGCATGAGCCTCTGCCGTATCGGGGCCAAATTCGTGTTGGGTATGGTCAAGGCCGGTAAAATAGACCGTGGCAAAGCCAGGCTTTTCGTCGGCCATCAGAACCTCAGCAAACCGGCCGCGATTCTCATCGCCCTCAACGCTTTCGTCAATACCGTCAGCATAGGGACCAATTTTGGCCTCAAGCCGCTCGGTCAGGCCCTTGGTGGCCAGGGCGCGATTGAGCTTGCGATCATCGGGCGAGCCTGAGGTCCAGAGCTGGGGCAGGTTAAGGTCAATGCCGTCGGCGCCAACACTGACCGGCCAATGCACATTGGCGACCTTCATGCCGCCCTTGTGCGCCACTGCCCAGAGGGTCGGCACCTTGATATCCTCAGCATACCAGTACCAGCCCTGGCGGTTCTTCTGCAGCGGATCAAATGTCAGATTGTTATAAATGCCATGCTGAGCAGGCGAGACCCCGGTGATGATGGTCGTATGGCTAGGATAGGTCACGGTTGGCAAGACCCCGCGCACGGCCTTGGCATAGGCCCCATCCTTTGCCAAGGCCGATAGGGTCGGCACCGACAGACCCCGCGCCTTGGCCTCAAGCACATCGCCAGGCTGCAGCCCATCAATCGAGATCAGCAGGACGGGCCCGGCCACAGCCGCAGCAGGCACTAGGGCGCTGGCGGCCATCAGGCCAAGGCAGGTTAGGAGGGTAGCAATCAATCGGCGCACGTGGCGTCTCCTTTTGGGGTCGTCCGAACCGGTGACAAATTGGTCGGCAATTCAGCAAGAATTTCACGCTACAAGACTATGGCCTGGTCATGTCAGTTTCATGATGGTTAGGCCAGGCCTGGTCACTTTGGATCGGGCGCAAAGCGGATATTGTCGCGGTCGAGGCCCTTGGCCACGACGTCTAGGCCGCCAACCTTGATCATCCATTCCAGCCGATGATCGCGGTATTCGCGCTTGAACAGACCCCGCTCGACCATGGTCACGACCGCAGCCATGTCTGGCGCCCCGGCCTGCATCATATCGGTAATGTCCTTGGTATTGGCCGCGACGCTGGGCCTGGCATTGACCCGAACCAACCAATCGGAAAGGCGCAAGCCCTTAGCAGGATGAAAACCGAAACTGGCCGCTCCATTCAGATAGGGCACAACCGCTAGATCACCCCAGCCAAAGGCCTCGCCATTAAACCGGGCCCGATCGTCCAATTGTCGCTCCAGCCAGTCGAAATAGGCGCCAATCTGGCCCGCCGCCTTTTGCTCAATGGTCAGAGCCAGGTCGCCAGTGGCCCGCTTGAAATTGCGTACCTCGCCCAGGCCCCAGGTATTGGCCTCAAAATGAGTGTCCATCACATCTTCGAGCATGCGCACGCGGGCGCGCTCAGCTGCCGTACTGGGCAAGAGGGCCGGGCTTGGCCATTTGTCTTCGATGTATTCAAGGATGATACTGGAATCGAAAATATGGACCGGGCCATCGACCAAGAACGGGACCTCGGCCCGGGGATTGCCCTCAACAAATTCACCCGCGGCACCGCCGACGCCAATGCCTTGTGGCACGATCGCTTCGAACGCCTGGCCTTTTTCGCGCAGGGCCGTCTTGACCTTCTGGGCATAGGGCGACAGCGGATGGTCATAGAGGCGAAGCATGACAAAGGTCTCCCCTAACGGGTCTGGGCCCGTTTTTGTTTGTGTTTTGGCGCAAGGTGCGGTCCAAATTTTCTTCAGTCTTAAGGCTAAGCCCCTTTTTGTCGATGGCAGGATTTTGATGGACCCGTCGTTTTTGCATGCCGACTATACAAGCCTAATCTGCGATGCGCCCGCGCCCGGCGTCGCGCGGATTACCCTAAACCGCCCGGCCCAGATGAATGCCTATAGTTTCGGCATGACCCAGGGCTTGCTGAGCGCCATTGCCGCCTTTGCCGCCGATGATGATCTTAAGGTCTTGATCCTGACCGGGGCGGGGAACCGGGCCTTTTGCACCGGTGGTGACCTGTCTGGCTCAGAGCCAGAGCATAGCCGCAAGGTGGCGACCCAACCCATGGGCCATGGCCGCGAAATGCGTGACGGTATGCAGGCCGTGGTCAGCGCCTTGCAAAAGCTGGATAAGCCAAGCCTGGCCATGATCCGGGGCTATGCGGTCTCGGGCGGGCTTGCCCTAGCGCTTGCTTGTGATTTTCGCTTTGCGGCGGACAGTGCCAAGCTCGGCGATACCAGCAATAAGGTCGGCCTCCTGCCCGATGAGGGCGGGGCCTGGCTGTTCCCCCGGGCTATGGGCCTAGATCGCGCCCTAAAAATGTCGCTGCTCAGCGAAATCTATCCGGCTGACGAGGCCATGCGCCTTGGCCTGGTGACCGAAGTCTTAGCCGATAGCGACCTGGAAGCGCGGTGCCTAGCGTTCTGCAGCCAATTGGCCGCCAAGGCCCCATTAGCAGTGCGCCTCACCAAGATGATGATGAGCCGCGCCGATCAGATCAGTCTTGAAGCCTCATTCGTCGACGCCCAAATGGCGGTTATGATCACTAATCCGAGCCAAGATGTGCGCGAAGGCGTAAAGGCCTTTTTCGAAAAGCGCCCACCGTGTTTTGAAGGCCGCTAACAGGTGCTAGCGCCGACCTTAAGGCTCTGACATGATGGCCAAAACAAGGGCGCATAGACGCCAGGGCTTTAGGGATAGACGGAACAAACGCGCATGAGCGAAACAGTGCTTGTCATCGGAGCCGGGATTGGCGGGCTATGCACCGCCCTCGCCCTTGGCCCGACCGGCAGATCGATCACCTTGCTCGAGCGCGATGGCACCCCGCCCTTGGGCGATGCGGACTCCGCCTTTCGCGACTGGAACCGCAAGGGCGTTGGGCATTTGCGGCAAAGCCATGCGTTTTTGGCGCGGCTGGGCAAGATCATCAAGGCCGATCACCCACAGCTGCGCCAGGATCTGCTCGATATTGGCGTGCGGGAACTGACCTTTGACGGGCTATTGACGCCTATGCAAAAGGCCAGCTATGCGCCCACCACCGAAGATGCCGAGCTGACCATATTGACCAGCCGCCGCACGACCATGGAGCTGGTCATCCGCCGCTATGTCGAGCGCATGCCCAATGTCACTATACGCTCCAATATTTTTGTCCGAAGCCTGCTGACCGACCGCGCCGCCGATGGCACCTTGATCGTACGCGGCGTTGCCGCCGAGGACGAGACGGGGCCGGTTGCGCTTGAGGCCGACCTGACCATTGATGCAGGCGGCAAAAACGGTTCGGCCATTGAGCAATTGGTGGCTGAGGGCGCGCCGATTGTCGAAGAAAGCGAAACCGCTGGCATCCTCTATTTCACCCGCCATTATAAGCTAAGGCCCGGCCGCAGCGAACCGCCGCGTGAGGGCAATCCCCCCGCCACCGGCGATCTGGGCTATCTGAAATTTGGCGTCTTTCCCGCCGATAATGGCTGTTTCTCGATTACGCTCTGCACGCCCGAAATCGAATACGAAATGCGAAAGGCCATCGTGCAGCCCGATATATGGGAAGCCATGGTGGCCAATATTCCAGGCCTTAAGGTCTGGACCACGCCCGATCAGGCCGAGCCGGTCAGTAAGGTGTTTGGCATGGGCAATCTGCACAGCCGCTGGCGGCGGCTGGTCAAGGATGACAAGCCTACCATCTTAGGCTTTTTCGCCATTGGAGACAGCCTGATCCGCACCAATCCGCTCTATGGCCGCGGCTGCTCATTTGCGGCGGTCGAGGCCTATGGCCTGCGCGATGTGCTGGACCAGAACGCCGATCCGACGGCGCGGGTCCTGGCCTATGATCAAAGGCTAAACACAGATGTTAGGCCCTATTACGAGTCCATGCTGCGCCAGGATCGCAGCGCCATGCGCCGGGCCGAGCAGGCCCTGACCCCGGACTATAAGCCTGGGCTAAAGGCCAAGCTGCTGAAATCATTTTTGGACGATGCGGTCACCCCGGCCATCCGGTTTGATACAGACCTGTTGCGTGAGGCCATGCGCGGCTTTCACATGCTCGAACACCCCGATGCCTGGCTGAAACGACCGCGCAATCTGATGCGGGTCCTGGGCTATTGGGCGCGGGGCAAAAAGCGCAATGCAGCAGGCTATCCGCCCAAATTGGGGCCAGAGCGCGAAGCCATGCTCAAGGCCCTTGGCCTATCTTGGCAGGCCGATATTGCACTTCTGGCCGAAAAGCGCCGGCACGACGCTAGGGCACCGGAAAAAGCCCTGTAGCGCAAGGCTTTAGCGTCTGACATGATGCCCATCTAAACTATTCAAACCGGCGTTAGACCGGACCCCTCGGAGGAAGAATGCATTACGCTGAGCTGAGCAAGGCCTGGGAAGAAATGATCGCCCCAGGCTCGCCGTTTGAAATTGTCGAGAACACGATTCATGGTCAAAGCCTGCGCTGTTTCAAACACGCCCCGGCCAATATCCGCGATTTTTGGCTGTCGACCTCTGCCTTCGCGGGCCGCACCTATCTGGTCTATGAAAATGAGCGCCTGACTTATACTGAGGCCCATGCCCAGGTCGCCGCTATCGCTGCCTGGCTAGACGAGCGGGGCGTAAAGCTTGGCGACAGGGTCGCGATCGGAATGCGCAATTATCCCGAATGGATGCTGATCTATTGGGCCTGTTTGTGCCTCGGCGTTGCCGTGGTCGGCCTCAATGCCTGGTGGGTGCCCGAAGAACTGACCTATGCGCTGAAGGACTCCGCGCCAAAGGTGGTATTTGCCGATGCCGAGCGCCTGGCCAGGATCGCTGAACAACCCGATATGGCCAAGGGCATGACCTTGGTTGCGGTACGCGCGCCCGACGCGCCAAAGAGCGTCGTGCAATGGTCTGAGGTGATCGCGCATAAGGGCACCTTGCCCCAGGTTCAGATCGACCCCGAAACCGATGCCTGCATCTTTTATACCTCCGGCACCACCGGCATGCCAAAGGGCGCGCAGCTGACCCATCGCAGCTGTATCGCCAATCTGTTCAATATGGTGTTTGCCGGTCAGGTCCAGGCCCTGGCCCTATTTAGGGCAACGGGCGTGCCGCCAGTCCCGCCGGAAGAAGCCCCGACTCCGGTCTCACTTCTGACCACGCCCCTCTTCCATGTCACGGCCAATAATTGCGGGGCCTATCTGACCACCGCCGGCGGCGGGGCGATTGTGCTGATGTATCGTTGGGACGCCGGTGAGGCGCTTAAGATCATAGCCCGCGAACGCGTCACCGCCATGAGCGGTGTGCCCGTCATGGCGCGCGAGCTGATCAATCATCCTGAATTTGAGGCCTATGACACCTCTAGCCTAGCCAGCCTCGGCGGCGGCGGCGCTCAGCTTCAACCCGATCTGGTCGCCAAGATTGACGACACGGTCAAGACTGCCCGGCCTAATACGGGCTATGGCATGACCGAGACCAGCGGCATCATCACCTCAGTCTCCGGCGACTTCTTTGTCGGCAAGCCCGACAGTGCGGGACGCGCCGTGCCGACCCTGGACGCCAAATGCGTCGATGATGACGGCAATACGCTCGGCGTCGACCAGGTCGGCGAGCTTTGGGTCAAGGGCTCGCCGGTGATTAAGGGCTATATCAACCGCCCGGAAGCCACGGCCAGCTCGATCGTCGATGGTTGGCTCAAGACCGGTGATATTGCCCGCATCGATAGTGACGGCTTTATCTATATTGTCGATCGCAAGAAGGACATGGTGCTGCGCGGCGGTGAAAACGTCTATTGCGCCGAGGTCGAGGCCTGCATTTTCCGCATTCCCGAGGTCGCCGAGTGCTGCGTCTTTGGCGTGCCCGATGACCGTCTGGGTGAAGAAGTTGGCGTGGCCGTGGTGCTCAAGCCAGGAACCAGCCTGACCGCTGCGCAGATCCGCACCCATTGCGGCGAGCTGATGGCCAAGCACAAGTCACCGCGCTATGTCTGGTTCATGGACCAACCCTTGCCCCGCAATGCCAGCGGCAAGTTCCTAAAGCGCGAGCTGCGCGAACAGCTCACGGTCGAGACCGCCGCCTAGGGATCAGTTCTGGCCGAGCCGAGTGCTCGACCAATCTGTTTGGGGGAACACATTATGCGCAAAGCTTGGGTCCTTTTATTGGCGGGCCTCGCCCTCATTCTTGGTGGCGCCTATCTGGCCAACCGCATCCAGACGAGCGGCGGCATCAAGGTCGATGATGTTCGTTTTGCGGGCGCTGATGGCGTGGTCATGAGCGGCCTACTCTATACCCCCAAGACCGCCACGCCTGATAAGCCCGCCCCCGGCATCCTGGCCGTGCATGGCTATATCAATAGCCGCGAGACCCAAGACGGGTTTGCCATCGAATTTGCCCGGCGCGGCTATGTCGTCCTGGCCATGGACCAGACTGGTCACGGCTATAGCGGCGGGGCGGCCTTTTCCCAAGGCTTTGGCGGGCCAGCGGGCCTGACCTATTTGCGCAGCCTGCCCATGGTCGATAAGGCCAATATTGGACTGGAAGGCCACAGCATGGGTGGTTGGACCGTGCTTGCGGCCGCCGCGGCCATGCCCGATGCCTATAAGGCCATCGTCCTCGAAGGCTCCTCGACCGGCGCGCCCTTTGCTGCCGAGGGCAGCCCAACCTGGCCTCGCAATCTGGGCCTGGTCTTTAGTCAGTATGACGAGTTTTCCAAGATCATGTGGCATGTAGACCGGGCCAAGGACGTAACCAGCAGTGCCAAGCTGAAAGCCGTGTTTGGCACCCAGGACACCATCGTCCCCGGCAAGATCTATGGCCAGATCGAGGCGGGCACGGCCAGGCGCCTGACCACCCCGGCCACCACCCATCCTGGCGATCATTTCAGCACGGTGGCGATTGGCGATAGTCTGGACTGGTTTTCCAAGACCCTGACCGGCGGCACGCCCTTGCCCGTTACCGACCAGATCTGGATCTGGAAAGAGGTCGGGACTGGCCTTGGCCTGATCGGATTTGCCCTGCTCTTGCTCGGCACCTTCGCGGTCTTGTTGAACCTACCGATCTTTGCAGGCCTAAGGCATGCCCCGGTCGCCAGCCATGCGGCGCGGGACAGGGCCTGGTGGCGGCGGTTTTGGACCATGGCCCTGGTGCCGATTGTCACCCTGTTCCCGGCCTTTATCCTGGTGACTCTGTTTGTAAAACCCTCAAGCCTCCTGCCCCAGACCATCAGCAACCAGATCCTGGCCTGGGTTGCGATCAATACCGTCATCACCTTGGTGCTAGGCCGTTTTGGCCGAAAAAGCCCCGATACCGGGCATCATAACTGGGGCCCAGCCGCCTTGATTGCGGTCCTGACGGTCGGGATTGGCTATGGCGTCGTCGCCGCAACCGCGCATCTGTTTACAACCGACCTGCGATTTTGGGTCGTGGCGCTCAAGCCCTTTAGCCCGCACCAATGGCAGGTCGTGCCGGTCTATCTGGTCGGCTTGACGGTGTTTTTCCTCGTGGCCTTAAGGGCATTGCATGCACAACTAGCCATTCGCGGCGACGGAGCGATCAAGACCTATGTGTCGGCGATTGGGGCCATGGCCTTAGGCTTTTTACTTTTCTTAGGCCTCGATTACGGCATCTTCTTTGCCACGGGCACGCTGCCCACCGGGTTTGATCCCTTGACCACGGTGATTGCAATCCAGTTCCTGCCGCTCATGAGCCTGGTGGCCATTGTTAGCGTGTTTAGCTGGCGTCGAACCAATTCTTATGTGCCAGGGGCCTTAATCTGCGCCCTGTTCGTGACCTGGTATCTGGTCGCGGGCACAGCGACCCATATTGTTTAGTTTTGTGAAGGAGGCCCGCGCCGCCATGGCTATTCGTCAGACCCGTGTAAGACACCTCGCCAGAATCGCGCTTGCGAGCCTTGGCCTCATCTTTGCATCGCCAAGCCTAGCGGCGCCGCCCCAGGTCAAGACCGAGGCCGGCCTGGTTTCTGGCAAACTAGAAGGCGATCTCCAGGTCTATCGCGGCCTACCCTTTGCCCAGGCGCCCGTCGGGGCCCTGCGCTGGCAGCCTGCCCAGCCAGCGACGCCCTGGACCGGCGTGCTCAAGGCCAACGATTTTGGCCCAGGCTGCCTGCAAAAAACCCAGATGACCGCCGCGGAACGCGCCATGTCGGGCGCTGTGCCCGACTCGGTTTCCGAAGATTGCCTGACCTTGAACATCTGGGCCCCTGCCAAGACCGATCGCCCCCTACCGGTCATGGTCTGGTTGCACGGTGGCGGCCATGTCGCAGGCGCGGGCTCGCTCCCATTTTATGATGGGTCTAGTTTTGCTCGCGATGGTGTTGTCCTGGTCACAGTCAATTACCGGCTAGGCCTTTTTGGCTATTTTGCCCATCCCGCCCTAACTAAGGCCGCCAGCCCTGACGCACCGCTCGGCAGTTATGGGACCACCGATCAGCTCGAAGCCCTGCGCTGGGTTCAGCGTAACATCGCAGCCTTTGGTGGTGATCCGGCGAATGTCACTCTGTTTGGCGAATCTGCGGGCGGGATCAGTACCCTGACTCTCATGTCTATCCCCACGGCCAAGGGCCTTTTTGCAAAGGCGATTGTCCAATCCGGCCTAGGCTGGAATGAGCCTCAAAACTTGGCCACCGCCGAGGCAGAAGGTGTAGCAGCCGCAACACTTCACGGGCTTGACGGCAAAGCCGCCACCCCCGATCAATTGCGAGGCCTTTCAGGCGAAGCCCTGATCAAGGCGGCGAGCAGTTTTAAACCCGGCCCAATAGTAGACGGACGCCTCTTACATCAAAGCCCGGTCCTTGCCTTTGCCAAGGGTGAGACCTTGGCCCTGCCACTGATTATTGGCTCAAATTCCAATGAAGGCTCGCTCATCGCCCACATTGACCCAGCCAATGTGCTGTCCAAGGCCAGTCCTGAGATGATCAAGGCTAGCAAGGCGTTTTACGGTGCCGACGCGGCCACTGATGCGAGCGTAGCGAGCCTTATCTGGCGTGACGCAACATTTGCCGGACCGGCGCGCTGGGTCGCTCGCAAGGCCTCGGTCAGGAGTTCTACCTGGCTGTATCATTTTGATTATGTGCCTGAGCGCCTTCGGAACCGGTCCAAGGGCACTAATCACGGTTATGAAATCCCGTTCGTCTTCGACAGCTGGCGCGCTGTCGGGGCCCGAGCCGCGTTCCTAACCGCCGCTGACCACGCTCAAACGGCTATCGTACAAAGCTGTTGGGTGGCCTTCGCCAAGACCAGTGTCCCCACCTGCGACGGTGCGCCCGCCTGGCCAGCCTATTCGGCAGATCAAGATCAGTTGATGGATTTTGCCCCGGTCAACCAGATCAAGGCTGGCCATAACAAGGCCATTCTCGATTCGATCGAGGCTGAACTGACCGCCGCTGGACGTATCCCGGCTGGGCCCTAGCCTAGTCGGGCACGGTCAAGACCAGCTTGCCAATATGATGCTTGGCAACAAAATCCTTCTGCGCCTGGACCATGTCCGACAGGGCATAGGTCTTGGCCAGCAAGGGCTTTATCTCGCCGCGCTCAATATAGCTGACCAGGTGTTGGAACACGCCCACCTCCTGGGCCGTGCAGCCGAACAGGGTTAGGTCTTTTAGGTAAAGCTTGCGTAGGTCCAGAGTGACCATCGGCCCGCCAATCGCGCCTGAACCAGCATAGCGACCGCGCGGCTTCAGCGCTTCGATCAGGTCGGGCCAGGCTGGGCCACCAACGGCGTCGATTACAACATCCAAGCTGTTCGCATCAATCTGAGACAGGAGCGGCTGGTCACGCGACAGGAGCCGGTCGGCGCCCAGCACAGCGCACTGATCTATTTTCTGCGGCGAGACCAGGGCCAGGACTTCAGCGCCGCGCCGCTTGGCCAGTTGCACCGCTGCCGAACCCAGCCCGCCGGTCGCGCCAGTGATCAGGACCCGCTCGCCCACCTTAAGCCCGCATCGGGTTAGAAGATTTTCCGCCGTACCATAGGAACAGGGAAATGAGGCCAGCTCGGCATCCGATAGATCGCTCGTGATCGCAAAAGCATCTAGGCTAGGCACAGCCACATATTGCGCAAAGCCGCCATTGCGCTCTGAGCCCAGCCATTGGTCCAGGCCGTCCTTGCGCAGTGACACCAGGCACGATTGCACCAGGACCCGTTCACCGAGGTTGGCAGGTGACACGCCCTCGCCAACAGCAATGATGCGGCCGCAAACATCTGCGCCTTGGATGCGCGGAAACTGCAGGGCGTCGCCGGTCCAGCTGCCATCCTCGACGGCGCCGTCGGCGGCGCCGGAGTCCGAATACCAGCCGATCCGGGTATTGATGTCAGTATTATTGACCCCCGCCGCCGCGACCTTGATCATCACCTCGCCTGGCCCGATCGCGGGCACAGGCACATCGTCGCGAAATTCAAGCTTTTCATAGCCGCCATGACCGGTCAGCAACATGGCCTTCATGGTCTTGGGCAGGTTTGGGCTCAGGGTCATTTCGCCATGATCGGGAGATTATCTTGCCGATCAAGCGCAATTGCCGCGCCATCTTGTTCAGGCGTCAGATTTTCCCACTTAATTGGCGTAATCGATCAATATTCCATTGTGATCGAAGGCTAAGCGCGCCTAAACCAGGACTCTAGGTGCGGTTGGGATCGAAGGCCCCAACCGATAAATCAGCGCGTCAAATCACTCAAAAGGGCACCCTCTTCATGACGAAAATCGGCTTTATTGGTCTTGGCAATGTCGGCGGCAAGTTGGCGGGCAGTCTTATTCGCAATGGCCACGACGTCACCGTGCGCGATCTCGATGACAGCCTGGTCCAGGCCTATGTTGCCCGCGGCGCCAAGGCGGCGTCTTCGCCCAAGGCCTTAGGCGAAGCGGTTGACATCATCATTACCTGCCTGCCCTCCCCCGCCGCCAGCGCCGCCGTGGCCGAGGGCGAAGATGGCTTTATCCAGGTCATGCGCCCTGGTCAGGTCTGGATGGAGATGAGCACTACTGACCATAATGAGGTCCTGCGCCTGTCCAAGCTGGTTGAGGCCAAGGGGGCCATGATTATGGACTGCCCGGTATCAGGCGGCTGTCACCGTGCTGATACCGGCAATATTGCCATCTTCGCCGCCGGCAAGCGCGAAGCCTTTGATAAGGT
>JBILKO010000112.1:0-8077 GCA_044376615.1 Caulobacteraceae bacterium | reverse complement strand
CCGCACGAGAGCGTCCCGTCGAAGTGCTGCCTGGTCCACCCGGTCAAAGGCTGACGCAGGCGCTGACGCACCGATGTGAACCGGGTCGGGGCAGGCGCTATCAACCGACCGGTCGCTTGGGGAAAGGCCGTTGATGAATAGATCGAGATAGGCGTCCGCAATTCGGTTCAAGGTCAGTGTGCCTGTCGATGGCCGCAGCCAGACGGCGATCCAGTTTAGAGAGCCTATGATTGAGTAAGTTAAAAGGGTCGGATTGGGTACACAAAGGCTTCCATCAGCGATCCCGCCCTGCAACAATTCGAGCAATGCATTGTGATGATGGCGCGTCAGTACCCGGAGTTCCTCCCGATGTTCCGGCTCAAGAAACTCGATCTCGCTTACAAACGCGACTGGCGGATTGGCTGGCGATAGTTGCCTACGGATATAGGATGTAAAGCGCTCGCGGCCTGATCCATTCTCATTAGCGGCTGCGTCGACCGCAGCGCAGGCAACTTGGCACGCACGCAAGTAGCTCTTGAAGACCAAGTCTTCTTTGCTGTCGAAATAGTAGTAGAGGGCGCTTTTGGAAATACCCAGTTCTCGTGCGACCGCATCCAACGATGCATTGGTCAGGCCCTCCGCATTTAGCACTCTCGCAGCAGCATCGAGCGCGAACTCGATCCGCCCGTCACGCTGGGAGAGGCGCCCGCGACGCGAGGGCTGGTCAAATGCCCCCCGCGCCGCACTGGCCGTCGATCGAGAACCCACCAAGAAAACTTCCCCGTTCAGCTCCGCCAGATGATACAATTCCGGCAGTTCACCATTTATAGCGCAGCTGTACTCCATAAACTCGTGGCTGGCTCCACCGCTTTAACGTGACATTGCCAAAATTCACATAGGTATTGTTTGCAGCATTGTTCGCGTAGACAGCGGCCTCCCATTGGCCGAAGTCGAGCGCGGCGCGTGCGTCAACCTGCTGATAGTCAGACAGCTTAGGTACGCCGGTGATTTCTTGAATCCCTCCCCATTGGCCGCGGTAAGCCAGATTTGTGCTCAGGGTCGTCGCTCCCCATACAGGAAGGCGATAGTTCAGCGTAGCGGAAGCTACCCAGTCAGGCACCTGGGGGAAGCTTGATCCGTCAAACGGACCGGAAACAACTTCGCCCTCCTGACGCGATCCGCCGACATTAAGCCGGGCAAGGCCGGGTCCAACTTTGAAGTGCGTATTGACGAACATTTCTACGCCCCAAGAGTGACCCTCGCCGGCGTTGACAACATAGGAGGTGGCGGCAACAGGGCAACTTGGGTTCTGAAGCCCGCAACCATTGTCGAGCTGGACAATCAGATCATCAGTGACGGTGCGATAGGCGGCCCCTTCGACATAAACATTAGGTGCCAAGCTGCCCTTCGCACCAACTTCATAAGTGACGGCAAGCTCGTCACCGAATCCTGGGACGACTGGGCGCGGTGCACGGGGATCCCCCAGATCGCGATTGAAGCCTCCCGTGCGATAGGCCGAGCCCACCTTTGCATACCCCAGCCAGCCATTAACCTTATACGAGGCGATCAGGTTATAGGTGACGTTTTCGGACTTGCGCACACCATCGATAAGAAAGCGTGATCCGGCGGACACCCTCGTCGTAAGGTCAACCCTTTCCGAATAAAAGTCCTTCTTGTCGTCGGCGTACCTCAGCTCACCTGAAATGCTAAAGGCATCGGTGAGCTTAAGACCAGCGGTTCCGTAAACAGCATACGAGTTGATTTCCTGCTGAGCCGGCTGGCTTGACCCCAGTGACTTGTTAGCGAGGGTGGGCGTGCGAGCATTGTCCTGATCATAATCGTCTTCGATACGTAAGAGCTCAGCCCCAGCTAGCCAGTCGAGCTTGCCGTTGCGTTGTCCTACGATGTGAACATCCTGGTAGTAGGTACGGACCTCATCCTGGCTCCACTGAGCAGCGTTGACATCCACACCGGCGGCGACAAGTCCCTGAGCTCGCAGTTTGGCGTAGGTGGCCGCATCAAGCGAATCTTGATCGAAGGCATTCTTCGTGAGGCGGTTGCGGAATGACGTTGTGGAGGTCAGCGTACCCCATCCGAGGAAGTAATCAATCGCCAAGATCGCGGTATTTACCTGCTGCTTGGCGAGCGAGGGTGAACCCCAGTCATACTTGCGTTTATCGCTGACATAACCGCTAGGGAAGGTCGTGCTCTTTGCCGCGACAATCTGCCAGTTCAACGCTGGGAGGTTCGCGACCTGGTTCTCGTACAATGCGTTCACACTCAAGAGGTCGCCCTGGTAGCGGACCTGCGCACGAACAACATGGCCCTTCTCGACGTCAAAAAACTCGCCGCGGCTGCGGTTGTAAAAGAAACCACCATTCTGATCAAAAAGCTGCGCCCCAACGCGGATTGCCCAACGGTCAGAGAGTTTTTTGTTCACCGATCCCTGAATCTGCGCCTGTTCATTATTGAAACCATACTTTGCGTCTATGAAGCCGCCGTCCTCGAATTGCGGCTTTTTGGTAATGATATTGATAGCCCCGCCGATGGCGTTTCGTCCGTATAGGGCGCTCTGTGTGCCGCGAACGACTTCTGCCCGTTCAATGTCAAACAGGTCGGCGCGAGTGAAGTTGCGGCCGCCAAGCAGTCCACCGCCGACATATACACCGTCACGATATAGTCCGATCGCTGACTCCGCGAACGTTCCACGACTTGTCCCGGAAGCCCGAATGGAGGTTTCCGCGGTCGTAGGCGAGGCGGTGTTTACGTAGCGCACCCCCGGGGTGCCCTGCAGCAACTTCTCTGGGTCGGTGACACCGCCACGGGCGGCTATCGTTTCCGCATCAACAACACTCGCGGCAACCGGCACATCGCGAAGGCGCTCTTCGCGCCTGCGGGCAACGACGACAACTTCACCCACATTGTTTTCTTCCTCCGCGATTGGGGTGGAAGTCCCAACTTGAGCCAAGGCAGGGGTGGTCGGCTGGGCCAGAAACCAAGCTGCCGAAATCAAAAGTGTCCGTTTCATGCGTCCCTCTCACTGCTTTCTTCGAAGCGTGGTACAAGGAGGACATGAATGATCAAATCTGTCTACTAATTATCGACGGGAAATTCAAAGAAATTAGAAGAGTAGCGCTTTAGGGGTTTGCAAGACAAAGTAGCAGAATGTCGGATCATTGACTCCAAGCTGCGTGCGATCCCATAGGCTGAGATCAACCAACCAACTAGAACCGAATGGGCATCCAGGTCATCCAGTATAGATAAATGGAACTGAAACACTGAACACATGGTCGGTGGCGCTGGCCGGTCCGTTGCCAAATTGCACCTTAGCGTCTCTGCCGCCAAGGGACAGAAAGCATAAGCCCGCCCCATACACCTTGCGCTAGCCCTGGGCCAGGGCCTGTTCCGCCGCCGCCTGGTTTTGCGCCGCCTCGACCATGACACCGCGCAGCCAATGCATCAGGGGGTCGCGGTCGCGCGCCTGAGACCAGACCAGGGTGGTGGTAAAGTCTGGATCAGCCAAGGGTGGCTCGCGCAGGATCAGGTCAAACGTGGCGGCAAAGTGCTGGGCTAAAGATCGCGACAAGGTCGTGACAAGATCGCTGGAGGCAACGGCCGCCAGCACCGCCATAAAATGCGGCGCGGTGAAGCCGATGCGGCGTTGCAAGCCCTCAGCCGCCAGTATGGCGTCCAGTTCCGTCATACCGTCGTCGAGGATGGAGATCATGGCATGATCACAGCGCGCATAGTCCGCCAGACTTAACGGGGTCTGGGCCAATGGGTGGTCACGCCGCATGACGAGCGCCAAACGATCCTGGCGCAGGGGGATGCTGGCGGCACCTGGCGTTAGGGGCTGGCTAGCAACCGAAAACACCAGATCGACCTCACCTTGCTGCACGCGCCGGGCAATATCAGGGCTGAAATTCTTGATCACCAGATCAATGCCAGGGGCCTCGACCCGCAACCGCGCCATGACGGCTGGGATCAAGGTGACTGAATCCCGATCGGTACAAACAATATTCACCGTCCGCCTTGCCGCCCTAGGATCAAATGGCGCCTCGACCAAAAGGCCGCGGATCTCGTCGAGTAAGGGCGAAAGGCGCGATGCTAGGGCCTCAGCGCGCGGGGTCATGACCATGCCGCCCGGCCCGCGCACCAATAGGGGATCGCCAAAGGTGTGGCGCAGCCGGTCCAAGGCCCGACTCATGGCAGGCTGGCTAAGGCCAATCGCATCGGCCGCGCGGGTGACATGCCTGTACTGCATCAGCGCACCAAGCGCAGTGAGCAAGTTAAGATCGATCGCCTTTAAATTCACTTCACGCATAACTATGATATAAACCATGCATTGGTGATATGAACAAGGGTGCCCTATGCTGTTTTCATCATCAAGACGGAGACAGTCATGTCTGAGAAAATCGTCCTCTTTGGCTACGGCGCTGTCGGACAGGCCGTGGTCCAGCAATTGAGCGATGCCGGTCGCCCGGTAACGGTGGCGCAGCGCTCAAGGCCAGCGGTCCTCCCCCCGCTGGCCAGTTATTCCACCTGCGACGTTAAGGACCTGGCCGCGACCAAGGCGACCGTCGCAGGCGCGACTGCCGTCATATGTGCCATCGGCTTGACCTATGATAGCGCCCCCTGGGCACGCGATTGGCCGGTCATTATGAACAATCTGCTCGAGGCCTGCGCGGCCGCCGGAGCGCGGCTGGTGTTTGTCGACAACCTCTATATGTACGGCCCGCAAACCCGTCCCCTGACTGAGGACATGCCGCTGACCAACCATGGCATTAAGCCGAGGGTTCGCGCAGACATAACCCGGATGTGGCAAGCAGCGCATGAAGCTGACAAGGTCAAGGTGGTCGCTGTGCGGGCCTCTGATTTCTACGGCCCTGGCGTAACCCAGTCGGTTTTGGGCGAAACGGGCCTCGCCGCCATGGCCAAGGGCAAGCCTGCCCTTCTGCTCGGCTCGGCGGATCTCTTGCACGATCTGGCCTATGTGCCCGATGTGGCGCGAGCGACGATTACCCTGCTGGATGCGCCTAAAGATGCCTATGGCCAGGCCTGGCATGTACCTTGTGCTCCAACCCGCACCTACCGCCAGGTCCTCCAGATCGGCGCTGATACGCTCGGTCAGCCCCTGAAGTTTTCAGTCCTGCCGCCTTTTATGCTGGGGCTCCTAGGCCTGTTCATGCCAATCTTGCGCGAAATCAAGGAAATGCGGTTTCAGGCCGACCGGGCTTACCTAGTCGATTCCAGCCGTTTTGCGAAACGCTTCTGGAACGATGCGACGCCGTTTGAAATTGGCGTGCCAAAAACCGTACAGGGTTTTAAGGCAATCTTGCCCTAGGTCTGCCCCTAATCAAAACCATGGCTGCCGCCAGCACGGCGAAGCCTGCGCCGACCATAAAGGTCGCCGAGGGACTGATCCTGTCCCAGACAAGTCCCGCCATGATACTTGCTAAAAGCATAGCCAGTCCGGTCATAAGGTTAAATAGGCCAAAGGCCGAGCCACGCAGCTCTGGCGGCGCGTGGTCAGCGACCAGCTTAGAGAGTAGGCCCTGCGTCAAGGCCAGGTGTACGCCCCAAAGCCCAATCCCGGTAAAGCTGGCGCTGAGACCATGCCCAAGCGCCAAAAACAGGTCCGCGACCACAAGCGCCGCAAGACCCAAAACCATCAACAAGGTCGCAGACATTCGGTCGGCGAGCACCCCTGCTGGATAGGCACCGGCCGAATAAACAATGTTCAGGACGACGAGCACAAGCGGCGCAAACATGATGGGCAGCCCATCGGCATGGGCCTTGAGTACCAAAAACCCTTCGCTGAACCTGGCCAAGGTAAACACAACGCCGAGCGCGACCAAGAACCAAAAGCCGCGATCAAACCGGCGCAAGTCCTTCAAATCAATCGGAGGACGACCCTTACCGCGGATACCCTTAGACGGCTGGTCCTCCACCCCCAATAGGACACACACAACCGCCAAAACGGCTGGTAGGGTTGCGACCCAAAACACAGCGCGCATGTCACCGGTAAATAGGGTCATCAAGCCAAGAGCCAGAAGCGGCCCCAAAACCGCCCCGACCGTGTCCATGGCCTGACGCAGACAAAAGGCCCTGCCCCGGATCTTGGCGGGCGTGATATCGGTAATCAAGGCATCACGCGGGGCACCGCGAATGCCCTTCCCCACCCGATCAGCAAACCTGGCAAACAAGATTGCCCCCACACCACCGGCCAATGGAAACAAGGGCTTGGTCAAGGCACTCAGTCCATAGCCAAGTAAGATCAAGGGTTTACGCCGACCCATTCGGTCCGAAATATAACCGGAAAACACCTTGGAAATTGAGGCCGTCGACTCCGCCACTCCATCAATCAAGCCGACCAGGGCAACGCTCATACCCAATGCCCCGGTCATAAACAGGGGTAAAAGCCCATGAATGATCTCAGACGAGACATCCATAAAAAAACTGACCAGACCAAGCGCAATGACCGTACGGGGAATGCGAGCGGTCATGGGCTACCAAGTATCAATAAAGGGCTTGCGCGGGACCTCAGACCAGTTGCGCGGCGGCATGGACTTGAGGCCCCGCATGACCCAGCGGCGGGTCTCGAGCGGGTCAATGACGCCGTCGATTTCCAGGTGCGCGGCCATGTTCACCGCCTTGCCGATCTCATAGGACCGGGCGACCCGTTTGTTGAACTCCGCCTCGCGGGCGATGGGGTCTTCAATGGCCTCAAGCTCCTTTTTGAAGCCCAAACGAACGGCCCCTTCCAGGCCCATGCCGCCAAATTCGCCCGTCGGCCATGCGATATTAAACACTGGGGAATGAAAACTGCCGCCGGTCATGGCCTGGGCCCCGAGGCCATAGCCCTTGCGCAGGACCACCGCAAAGACCGGTACGGTCAGGCTGGCGGCGGTGACGAACATGCGGCTGACATGGCGCACCTGGGCGGTCTTTTCAACATCGGGCCCGACCATAAAGCCCGGCGTATCGCAAAGCGACAGAATCGGCAGGCCATAGGCCTGGCAAAGCTGCATAAAGCGGGCGGCCTTGTCGGCGGCATCGGCATCAATCGCCCCGCCCAGATGATGCGGATTATTGGCCATCAGCCCCATGGGCCGCCCCTCGATCCGTACCAAAGCGGTGACAATGCCAAGGCCGAAATCCTTGCGCAGTTCAAGCACAGAGCCGGTATCGGCCAAGGTCTGGATCACATCGCGGACCTGATAGGCGCGCAGGCGGTTTTCCGGAATGGCCTGGCGCAGCAGACGCTGGTCGGCGCACGACCAGTCGGCCAGTGGCCCTTGAAAATAGGATAAGTACTGCTTAGCTACGGCGACCGCTTCAGCCTCATCGGCCACGGCAATATCGACCACGCCATTGCGAGTCTGGACAGACATGGGACCAATGTCTTCGGGCTTGAACACGCCAAGGCCGCCGCCCTCAATCATGGCCGGGCCGCCCATGCCAATATTGCTATCGGCCGCGGCAATGATGACATCAGTGCAGCCGAGCAAGGCAGCATTCCCAGCAAAGCAGCGCCCCGAGACAATGCCGACCAGCGGCACCTGACCGCTCAGCTTGGCCATGGACAAGAAGCTGGGCACGTCCAGGCCCGCAACCCCGGGGCTATCGACATCGCCGGGGCGTCCACCGCCACCCTCAGCAAACAGGACCAGCGGGATTTGCCAATCCTCGACCAGACCCAACAGACGATCGGTCTTTTTGTGGTTCATCATGCCCTGGGTGCCAGCCAAGACGGTGAAATCATAGGCCATCACCGCGGTACGGGCCTTGTCCTCGCCAAAGCTGGCACCATTGACCGCGCCAATACCGGTAATCATGCCGTCGGCGGGCGTATTGCGGATCAGGTCATCCAGGGTCCGGCGACGCCTCTGGGCCGCGACGGCCAAGGCGCCATATTCAATAAAGCTGTCTTCATCACACAGGTCGGTAATATTTTCGCGGGCCATACGCTGATTACGGCCATGGCGACGCGCCACCGCCTCTGGCCGATTTTCATCCAGCCCAAAAGCATGTCGGGCGATCATGTCGGCCAAGTCAGGGCGGATAGTATCAAGATCAACCACCTCGGCGACCGCTT
>JBILKO010000165.1:0-3368 GCA_044376615.1 Caulobacteraceae bacterium | reverse complement strand
AGCTAGAGCCAGGGCCTCAGCCGGTTCGATAAACATCAAGGGATCGGTTTCGAAAATCGTCTCGCCCGGTGCCGCCGTGATGCCCCGCACATAGCCGCTGCGGTCAGCGAGGATGACATGCTCCATCTTCATGGATTCCAGCACCGCCACGGCCTGGCCTTGCCGCACCAGATCGCCCGTCGCCACATCTAGCCCGACCACCTTACCGGACATGGGGGCGTTTAGGGGTACGCTGCCCTCTGGACCGGACACGCTCGCCATGGCCGCGGCAGGAGACGATCCGGCATCGAAGGTCTTGTCCTGGGCTAGCTCGGACTGGGCCGCAAACAGGGTCGGGCCTTGGTCCTCGATAAAGCGGGTATAGACCTGATTGGCGACCACTTCTGGCCGCGCCAGCAGGGCACGTAAGTAACCGATATTGCTGGCGACGCCTTGCAGACGAAATTGGGCCAGATTGCGCGCCGCCTTGGCCACGGCCTTGGCATAGTCGCCTGACGCTGAGGACACGATTACCTTGGCCAGTAGGCTGTCAAAATGCGGGCTGGGGCGATAACCGGCATAGCCAAACGTATCGACCCGAACGCCTGGCCCAGTTGGCGGCTCAAACAGGCTTACGGTCCCGCTCGATGGCCGCGCCTGGCCCGCCGCATCCATGGTCTCCATATTGACCCGAAGTTGGATGGCATAGCCTCTCGGCGCAGGCACGGTTTCGGCAGTAAGCCCGAGGTCTGCTAGGCTCTGACCACCGGCCAGGCCCAGTTGCAGCGCAACCAGATCCAGGCCCGTCACAGCCTCGGTCACCGTATGCTCGACCTGAAGCCTGGGATTAGCCTCAATAAAGGCAAAGGCCTCCGGGCCCTCTAGATCGGCATCCTGATCAACCAGGAATTCGAACGTGCCAAGGCTGGCATATTGACAAGCCTTGGGCAGACTGAGCGCCGCCTCGGTCAGGCGCGCGCGCAAGCCTGGCGTCAAGCTGGGGCTTGGCGCGATCTCGACCAGTTTTTGATGCTGACGCTGCAGGGTGCATTCACGCTCGCCCAGGGCCAAGACCGTCTGGCCATCGCCTATGATCTGGATCTCGATGTGGCGAGCGCGGCGGATCAGGCGCTCAACAAACAGGCCGCCATCGCCAAAGGCCGCCTTGGCTTCAGAAGCACAGCGCTCATAAGCCGCCGCGATCTGATCCGCCTCGGTCACGACCCGCATGCCGCGGCCGCCGCCGCCAGCCAAGGCCTTGATCATCATGGCCCCGCCATGGCCTAGCTGGTCATAAAACGCCTTGGCCTCATCTAGACTTACAGCGCAATTAATCCCGGCCACCACCGGCACGCCGCAATCCATGGCTAGTTGCCGGGCGGCACCCTTGTCGCCAAATAGGGTCAAGACCTTTGCGCTCGGTCCAACAAAGGTCAGGCCTGCCTTGGCGCAATCGGTCGCAAACCCAGCGTTTTCGCTCAAAAACCCATAGCCGGGATGAATGGCATCGCAACCTTGCGCCTTGGCCGCCGCAATGATCTGCGCGCTATCGAGATAGGCCCCTGCCCCCACGCCTTTTAGCGCCACAGCCGCATCGGCCTGGCGGGTGTGCAAGGCACTGGCATCGTCCTCGGAATAGACCGCCACCGTGGCAAGGCCCAGATCCGCAGCACTGCGCAGAATACGAATGGCGATTTCGCCGCGATTGGCGACAAGCAATTTGGTCACGGTCATAAGGGGATCAGACCGCTGATATTGGCCCCTGTCCAGGGGGTGATTGGTCCATCATAGATCGAATGTCGCTAGGCCTTGGCAAACACCTTAGCCAAGATCGCCTCAAGTCCAGCCTTATCAACCGCGTTGAACGCTGCTGGCTGGTCAGAATCCACGTCAAAGACGGCAATCAAACGGCCAGACGCATCGCGAACCGGCACAACAATCTCGCTTTGCGAGCGGCTGTCACAGGCGATGTGACCTGGAAAAGTATGCACATCCTCGACCAGCTGGGTCTGGCCGGTCTGGGCTGCCGCACCGCACACCCCGCGGCCAAAGGCAATGCGCAGGCATCCCAATGTGCCCTGATAGGGTCCAACTACCAATTCACCCGGCTTTTGCGGATCGACGACATAAAAGCCGGTCCAGAAATAGTGCTCGAAACTATTGGCCAGCATGGAGGCGACCGTCGCCATGCGCGCGGTCAGGTTTGGCTCGCCGTCCAGCACGGCCGCGATCTCTTGCAAGAGCTGGGCATAACGCTCGGCCCGGTCATCGGCCAGGGTCTGGGTGTTAAAGGCTTCGGCCATTAGGACAGGATGCCAGCGGTCTGGAGCAGGGTCCAGACCCCGATAATGGCAAACAGGCTAGCCGCGCCGATCCGGACCACACTCATGGGCACAATCTTGGTTGCCGCCTCGCCCAGATACACAGCAGGTACATTGGCCAGCATCATGCCAAGCGTCGTGCCCGCCGCCACGTGCCAGATGCTATGATAGCGCGCCGCCAGGGCCACAGTCGCCACTTGGGTCTTGTCGCCCATCTCGACCAGGAAAAACGCGAAGGTGGTGGTCAAGAAAACACCCAGCCGCGCGGGTCGCTCGACCAGATCATCGGCCTTGTCGGGCACCAGGGTCCAGAGCGCCATGGCGATAAATGAGGCCCCAACCGCATAGCCAAACCAGTGCGCGGCGGTAATGCCGGAAATCAAAAAGCCTGCCGTCGCGGCCAGGGCGTGGTTAGCGAGGGTGGCAACCAGTATACCCATTATGATCGGGATGGGCCGCTTGAACCGGGTTGCTAGAATGATCGCCAAGAGCTGGGTCTTGTCACCAATCTCGGCCAAGGCCACGACCAGGGTCGAGACGAAAAACGGATCCATAGGCCTAACCAGTCTGAGCGGGCATGAGGAATGAGGGGATTGGCTTATGCCGCATCTTGGCTAGTGTGGCCATTGACCTGGAGAGAATAACATGTCGGGCATACGGATCAGAACAACGGCCATTTTGGTTTCAGCGGCAATCGCCATCGCGGGCTTTGGCGCCAAGGCTGGCAAAGATAGAGCGGACCTCGGCGTGATAGACAAGAGCAAAATTGCTGACAGTTTTGCCGTCGGGGCCAGCCCACTAGACAAGATCAGCACCTTAGAGCAGGTTGAGTTTGTGATGAAATCTGGCGTAGAGCAGCACCCCAATCACTAGCCATCAGATTGTTACCACTAGGGATTTTAATCGATAATTTATGGTTTCCGCGTTTATGTGAATGGTCGGGGAATGCCCATTCGGAACAGACGCCATCCGAGCGGGCGTATTGAGGTAAGATCATGTCCAACCAGAAAGTCAGAACCCTGACCCAGTTGGAAAAAAATGCGTCTACTGCTCGGGTCATGAACCTTC
>JBILKO010000161.1:0-3840 GCA_044376615.1 Caulobacteraceae bacterium | reverse complement strand
CTTTTTGGTTCTAACCGCGGTCAGTTTTAGCCTGTTTGGCTTTATAATCGGGGTCTGGGCCGACAATTTTGAAAAGCTTCAGATCATCCCGCTCTTGATCATCACGCCTTTAACCTTTTTGGGCGGCAGTTTTTACTCGATTAATATGTTGCCGCCGTTGTGGCAGAAAATCACCCTGTTTAACCCCATCGTCTATCTGGTCTCTGGCTTTCGCTGGAGCTTTTATGGCCAGTCCGATGTTGGTGTCGGGCTCAGCCTTGGGCTGACCCTGGTGTTTATGCTCGGCTGCTGCGGCGTGATCGGATGGATCTTCAAGACCGGTTATAAGTTGAGGGCCTAGCTAAGACATGTCGATGAAATCAGCGGTGGTGACGGGCGCTGCCCAGGGTGTGGGCCTAGTGACGGCGGCGCTTTTGGCCAGGCGCGGCTATGAGGTTTTGCTCACGGACCAGCAGCCCTTGGATGCACAGCTTGCCAAGCTAAAAGGCGAAGGCCTTAGGGTGCGGGGCTTAGTCGGCGACGTGTCGTCTGAAGCCTTTTCCCAGGCGCTAGCCTCAGAGGTGGCGCAGGCTTTTGGCGCTGCCGATGCCCTAGTCAACAATGCCGGGATCAGCCTGATCTCGCCGGCCGAAGAGACCAGCCTTGTGCAATGGCAAAGGGTGATGGCCATCAATCTTCAGGGGCCATTCTTGCTGTCTCAGGCCCTAGGGCGTCAAATGCTCGCGCGGGGCCAAGGCAGTATTGTCAATGTCGCCTCGGTCGCCGGCCTAGGCGGGGTCATTCATCGCAGCGCCTATAATGCCTCTAAGCACGGCCTGATAGGCCTGACCCGAACCCTGGCGGCCGAATGGGGTGGGCGCGGCGTACGCGTCAATGCCGTTTGTCCCGGTTGGATCAAGACCGAGATGGACATAGCCGACCAGGGGTCTGGGGCCTATTCCGACGCTGATATTGTCAATCGTGTGCCCATGACGAGGTTTGCCCGGCCTGAAGACGTCGCCTCGGCCATCGCGTTTTTGGCCGATAGCGAGCACAATAGCTTCGTTAATGGCATTAGCCTGCCCGTCGATGGCGGCTGGACAGCGGACAATAGCTGGGACGCGCTTCGGCTAAAGACGCGGGGCTAGCGGCCCCCGACTAAAGTCGGATCGCCTGGGCCTAGAAATTCACCCGGCGGCTCAGGGCTCCATCAACGATCATATTGATGCCGCTGGTAAAGCCGGAGCGCGGGCTACACAGGAAGACCGTCGCATCGGCAATGTCTTGCGGTGTTGCCATGCGGCCCATGGGGTTGCGGGACATGGCGTTTTTGAAGACGTCCGGCATATTGATCTCGATCGTATTCCAGACCCCGCCCTCGAAATAGACCGTGCCCGGAGAAACTACATTGGTGCGGATATGCTGGCCGGCATATTGCCGCGCCAAGCCCTTGGCAAAATGGATCAGGGCCGCCTTGATCGGGCCATAGGAGCTGGCATTGTCGGTCTCTGCTGCCGAGATCGAGGAAATCACGATAAAGGCCGCGTCGCCATGGGTTGTGGCGGCCTTCTTCAAAAACGGCTTGGCCGCGTCAAAGGCATTGACCATGCCCAGCACATCGAGCTGAAAGTTTTGCGTCCAAGAGGCCGGGTCTGCGCCCTGGGCCATCGCACCAGCGTTCGACACCAGGACATCTATCCCGCCAAGTTCATTGCCCGCCGCCGTGATCCAGGCCTTTAGCGCGTCACCATCCATGATATCGACGCTCGCGCCCGTCGCCTTGACCCCCAGGGCCTTTAGCGAGGCAACCGCTTCAGTAACCTGCTCCGCATTGCGGGCACAAATCGCGACATTGGCCCCTTCCTTGGCCAGGGTCTCCGCAATCGCCCGGCCAATGCCGCGCGTTCCACCCAGTATGACCGCGTTCTTTGCCTTTAGCTGAAGATCCATATCCGCCTCCCGTTTTCGTTGTTGGTAGCAGCTTAGTGGGGAGGGGACAGGGGGTCTAGGGTTTACAATTCCGCCAGCTACCGGTCGCTAGCTGGATCAGCCCCACTGGCGCCGCGGCCGCCGTACCTCTAGACCTAATCGGGCGATGACGGGACTTGCCAATCCCATGGCCTCTAGGGCATCTCGATCTTGTGCGCACTGTGCTTAAGGGGGAATAGATATGACCGGTATTGTTCGGGTCGCCGTGCTTGTGCTGGTGATAATGGTTGTACTGGCCATCCCTGCACTAATGGTGGGCAATCGCTTTGACGTCTTGTTGGATGGCGCTAAGGCGCTGGAGGTTTTGCGCGCTCAAGGGATGTGGGCCTGGGCGGCGGCGGTGGGTTTGATTTGTGCCGATCTGGTTATTCCCGTTCCGTCACCAGCCATTATGGCAGCCTTGGGACTAATCTATGGTGCCTTGGGCGGCGGTGCGATCGCGGCTGCGGCCAGTTTTCTAGCCGCCTTGATTGGTTATGGGCTCTGCCGTCTTATCGGCCCCGGCGCGGCAAAATGGATTGTCGGTGATCGTGAAATTGGTCGTCTATCTGGCTTTTTTGAACGTTATGGGTTCTGGGCAATCGCCCTGTCGCGCTGGCTTCCAGCAGTTCCAGAAGTCCTGGCCTGCTTGGCAGGCATGACACGCATGACGGTGTCGAAATTCTTGATCGCTAATCTCATTGGAAGCTTGGCGGTTGGCTTCGCCTATGCCTGGTTCGGTGCGCGCGGCGAGTCTAATCCGGCGGCCGCCTTGGCCGCTGCGGCCATATTGCCCTATCTCGCCCTGCCGCTCTTTTTGCTCATCTTTGCGCGGCGCAAGTCTACTAAATCCAGCGCGGATCAGGCCGGTCGGCATTGATGTTCGATACGGTCGAAAGTCGGTGCGATATATCGCTAAGCGACCTACGCTTAGCTTAGCGCCCGCTCTTGGCGACGGGTTCAAGCAGCTTGGCCTTAAGGATCGCGATTTCCGTATTTGAAACGCCTAGTTTGCGATTCACAAAGGCCTGGACAGAGCCATAATCCTTGTCGATCTGGTCAAGGGCGGCTTCGAGATAGGCGGGGTCAGCGCGCATCAGGGGTCGGATCAGGTCTGACTGCATACTGCGCATATAGTCGTAAGGGTCCTTGGTGCCAGCCGGTGCCGCTGGGCTGGGCGCGCCCCGAAAGTCGCCTGCCTTTTCGGTTAGGACATAGTCGGCAATCACCTGATCACGAGGAACGCCAAGCACGGTCAGGATCAGGGCGGAGGCAAGCCCGGTGCGATCCTTTCCGGCCGTGCAGTGAAACAGAAGCGGCGAATTGAACGCCGCCAGATGGTGGAAGATCTCGCTATACTGGTCGGCAAACTGATCGGGCATTTGGCGATAAAAGCCAATCATGGCCTGCCGGACCGTCTCTGGCGTCGCATCGGGAGCCTTTAACACCGCCATCAAGGCGGCTTCACCTTTGGAGTTATATGCCTTGGCCAATAGCTCCGGCTCACCGGCCCGCCAGACCGTTGGTTCTGATGCCCGTTCAGCCGTCGATCGCAGATCGACCACAGTGGCGATACCCAGCGGCGCGAGCGAGGTATAATCCTGATCGGTCAAGCGCGCCAAACTACCAGAGCGATAAAGCCGCCCCCAACGCACCTGATGGCGACCGTCGGCGGTCTTGTAACCGCCAAGGTCACGGAAGTTTTTCTGGCCTTCCAACGCTACGGTGCGGCTTTGCGCCTGGGCGGCCGATGAGACCGCTGCAGCCTCATTCGCCCAGCTGGTCGCCGGTAGGCTGGTGATCTGAAGGGCCAGGACCAGGCCAAGAATTGGTAGTCTTTTAGTTAAGAGCATGATCAAAATTTCCTCGGTCTGGCCTGGCCAAATCAGCGAA
>JBILKO010000160.1:0-3881 GCA_044376615.1 Caulobacteraceae bacterium | reverse complement strand
CCGCGCCACCGCCGCGGGCCTGAACCCGCCAAGGCACCGCCCTCTGCTCAGTCGCCATCAGACCCCACAACACCGGCCCCAGCGCCTGCTCCTAGCCTCGATGGAAAGTCCTAATCTATGCGCTTGATCAAGTCCCTAACGGCCCTTGTTGCAGTCCTGGCCTTATCCGGATGTAACCTTGTTCAAAATGAAAAAGCCTTTGGCGAACGGGTGCGTGTCTATCTTGTCAATCATCCTGAAGTGATCGAAGAGGCCCTAAACAATCTTCAGCAAAAACAGGTCGCCGAGGCGGCCAGCCTGACCCGCAGCAAGCTTAGTGAGAACCGTGCCGCCCTGGTTTCAGATGCGCGCGATTTCGTTGCTGGCAACCCAAAGGGGGTAATCACGGTGGTAGAGTTTTTCGACTACCGCTGCGGCTATTGCAAAGCGATCCAGCCCGAGATCGAACAATTGCTAGCGCAAAACCCAGACGTTCGTCTGGTGCTCAAGGAATTCCCCATCCTGCCGGACCGTGACGGCCGCCTTGGCGTGTCCTTGCGCGCTGCCCGCGCCGCCTTGGCCGCCGGTGCCCAGGGCAAGTACATCGCCGTTCATAATGCGCTGATGGCCCAAAAGAACATCGATGACGAAGCGATCAATGCCATCTTGACCGCCAATGGCCTAAACCCCACCGCCGTCAAGGCCAGTGGAGAGTCTGATGCCGTTACCACCCACCTAACCGATGTCCATACGCTGGGTAACAAGATCGGCATTCAGGGCACACCCGCCTTCATCATCGGCGACACCATGGTCGCTGGCGCCGATATTGAATCCCTCAAGGCCGCCATCGACGATGCCCGACGCAATGCGGGTAAGGGCGGGCCAAACGCGGGCTAGGCAAATTAGTTGGAAGAGCCTTCATCGTTTTAAATTTCTGACCAGAGACGGAAAAAGGACTTTTTGTCGCTCACAGTTTGGAGTACAAAATAGCAACAACGGAGTTGTTTCCAGTGAGTCATCAGCCCACCTTTTACGAGTTCTTTGCAGGTGGTGGGATGGCTCGTGCTGGCTTAGGGACAAATTGGCTGTGCCTTTTTGCCAATGATTTCAGTGAAATGAAGTCAAAAACTTATGCGGCCAACTGGTCCAGTGACGAGCTTGTATGCTGCGATGTTGCGGATTTAAATGCGGACGAACTTCCTGAACATGCAGACCTAGTTTGGGCATCCTTCCCCTGTCAGGACCTTTCATTAGCAGGCAATGGCCAGGGCATGGGTGACGGTAATTCTGGCAAAGGAACAAGGTCTGGGACATTTTGGCCGTTCTGGTCCCTGATCCTTTCCTTGAAGAAAGGTGGACGAGCGCCTCGTCTGATTGTTCTCGAAAACGTAACTGGTGCCCTGACGTCTCGCGGCGGCGCAGACTTTCGCGCGCTTTGCACGGCTTTATCCGACGCGCATTACAGGTTCGGTGCGGTCGTTATCGATGCAAAAGACTTTGTCCCACAAAGCCGTCAGCGGGTCTTTTTTATAGCCGTTGCCGAAGCCGTTTCAATTCCCGCTCAGCTCACGCTGACAACCTTTGACAAGGCAAGACACCCAACTTCGCTGTGCCTAGCTCAGGCGCGTTTAGATGAATCAGTGAAGGCCAACTGGGTATGGTGGAAACTACCAAAGCCAGCCCCCAGGCCTATTCGGCTGATTGACGTAATTGAAGAACAGCCAACAGGCTGTAGCTGGCACGCATTAGAAGAAACCCAACGCCTTTTGGCTATGATGACGCCAGTAAATCTCGCGAAAATTGACCTTGCTCGAAGAAGCGGGATCAAGGCGGTTGGAACTATCTATAAAAGAACACGGCCTGATCGGGCAGGAATAAGGCATCAACGTGCTGAGGTTAGATTTGACGATGTAGCGGGTTGTCTTCGTACGCCGGCTGGTGGGTCAAGCCGCCAAATCGTGCTGATCATTGATGGCGGAAAGGTGCGCTCGCGTCTTTTATCGCCGCGTGAAGCCGCAAGGCTCATGGGCTTGCCCGATGACTACAAACTACCAAATAACTATAATGATGCTTACCACGTCGCCGGTGACGGGGTGTGCGTGCCGGTTGTTGGGTTCTTGTCCAAACATCTTCTCGAGCCCATACTAGGTGGCGAATTTACGGCTTCGAGATCGATCGCCGCCTAACGGACACAGATATGGCTATTGATCTGGTTTTTCGACGACAGGCGTTGCGAACCCTAACCAATGAGATTGGCTGTTACGTTTTATGTGATTTGGACGGCGTTCCGATCTATGTCGGTCAATCGATCGACGGCATCAGGTCTCGCGTAAACCGACATTTGACATCTGCGCGATCGGACATAATCGCAAACCGGCAGGTTGATGTTTGGGAAATCGCGTATGTTTGGGCGTACCCAGTATCAGACCGACGTGACATTGCCGCATTGGAAGATGGCCTGTTTCATGCCTTCCACTCACGCTCAGCCTTGATGAATGGCAAGGTTCCGGTCAAACCACCAACCGATTTCGAGTTGCCCGAACCTGGCCAAATCCTTCAAGTGATGTCCGACAGTGAAATTGCGGAAAAGCGTGATCCAGCCCTAAGGTTGCCGAGGCAATCTGAGCACTACTCGCAAATTGTTGGCCATTTTATTGCTGTCAAAAATTCCAAAGAAATCGCTGGGGCAATCCAAGCCCATTTTCAACGCCTTCAAAAGTACCATAACAGCCTGCTAGGCAGCGCCACAGACATTGATGGCGATATTCAAGAAGACTAACTCAAACCGAAGTCCCTTCTAAATCAACCCTGCCAGTGGCGAGGACGGGTCGGCATACATGCGTTTGGGCATGCGTCCTGCCAGATAGGCTTCACGGCCCGCAATGACTGCATGCTTCATGGCGCTAGCCATCAGGATCGGGTCGCGGGCCTCGGCTATGGCCGTATTCATTAAAACGCCGTCGCAGCCCAGTTCCATGGCAATCGCGGCGTCTGACGCTGTGCCAACGCCCGCATCGACCAGAACGGGCACCTTGGCCTGTTCGACGATCAGGCGGATATTGACCCGGTTTTGAATGCCTAGGCCCGAGCCAATTGGCGCCCCTAGTGGCATGATGGCGGCGGCCCCCGCCTCTTCCAGCTTTCGGGCATAGACAGGGTCGTCGCTGCAATAGACCATGACGTCAAAGCCTTCGGTCACCAGCAGCTTGAGCGCGCGCAGGGTCTCTTCCATATCGGGATAGAGTGTCTTGGGATCGCTAAGGACCTCAAGCTTGACCAGGCTCCAACCGCCCGCCTCCCGCGCCAGGCGAAGCGTGCGCACCGCCTCTTCGCCAGTAAAGCATCCCGCCGTATTGGGCAGATAGGTAAACCGGTCGGGTTTGACATAATCGACCAGCATAGGCTGGCCCGGATCGGACAGATTAACCCGGCGCACGGCAACGGTGACGATTTCAGCACCTGCTGCCTCTGCGGCCGCGGCATTGACGGCATAGTCCTTATATTTGCCGGTCCCAACAATCAGGCGCGAGCGAAAGGTCTTGCCTGCCACAGTCCAGGTGTCTGCGCCGCTCATCTCAGCCGCCTCCGATAAAATGCACGATCTCGATTCGGTCCCCGTCATACAGGGGTGTCCGGTCATAGGCCGAACGCGGTACGATTTCGAGGTTTCGTTCAATCGCGAGTTTGCGGCCATCCAGGCCAAGCGCCTCGATCAGGCCTGAAACCGCCTTCAAGCCCTCAAATTCGCGATCTTCCCCGTTCACAATCAGTTGCATATCGGCTCTCTTCCCGGTGCCAAGATGGCGCAAAGCTTGTGAAGCCGCGCCAGCTTCGATACAAGACACCTCCTAATGACGGCGGGGCGCATGTCCAAGATTATCTTTGTCCTGAATGGGCCCAAT
>JBILKO010000182.1:0-3883 GCA_044376615.1 Caulobacteraceae bacterium | reverse complement strand
ACCCTGCAAATGGATCGTCTGGTTCAAGAACAGGCTCAGGTTCTGGTTGCGTCTCAGGAGCCAGATCTACTGGGTCCGTTCGGTTAGCTTCCTCATCCCACGCCTTTTGCGCGTCTTGCGCGCTCAACATTTCATCATTTGCCACTTTGTATCTCCGTCATCTCGTCATTGGGTGGCTTTAACCACCTCTAACTGGCCCGGCGATGTCAGAATGACGTCGGCGGTGCCTCCACTTCTCGAGTCGCCTTTTTGGGCAAGTCGATTATTCTTTTGAGAAGACGGATCTCTCCGCGATACGCGGCCGTCTCCTCTGCCGATAGACCAATTGAATCGTTCTTCACGCGCACGCTGTCTAGTTCTTTGTTAGCCCAGGCCTCAACCTTGGACCATTCAGCTGGCGGCAGATTAATCAATTCTATCGTTTCCTATGTTTTGATAGTTGACATCTATGGTAGAGACATGCTTTGAGAAGGTCAAGCCAAGAACCGCAGCTTATACAGTGTGGTCTGGTACAGATTCACAACCGTATCAAGTTCGTTGTTCAGTGCTGACTCTTTCCTTGGACATATCTTCTCCCGGTTATCTTCGATCCAGGCCATCTGCTGCTCAAGGATCTCATCGATTGATCCTTCAAATTCATTGTCGCCCAGGGAGATATCCAGCAGTTCATTGAACTGCCCTTGGTACGCCTCAACGAATCCGTCGACCCGAGGGATGATCCCCTCATAAAATGCACCCAGCGCCACATGCTCAGCATACGAGCCTGTGCGCAGGTGCTGCCGGTGAGCCAGGTCACGGGCAACAAACACCATCGATACCATCATGCCAGCGTGTTTGCTCACGATCAGTACCCCGTCTTGGCGTAGGTCGGGAACGCAGCCAAAATAACCGTAATGCTGCTTTCCGAGCCGCCAGAATTAATGGGGCGGACAAACAGCGGCGTCTCGTTGGCGGTGTGCACGCTTGCGTCGGTGTAGGCCATCGGAAAAGATCCGCCGTGCCCAGCGTTACCCGTGCCGCCTCGCTGGGTCAGCGTGTCCCACGTTGTGCCGTCGTTTGACCCCTGTAGGGTGCACGTCGCTCCACCAAAGGTGCCGCCCGCCTGGAACGTCAAGTCACAGGCTGCTGGCAAACGAAAAGGCGCGCCACTGTCCGTGCCGCCAAGAGTAGGCCAGGTCACAACGATTGCGCCGTCCCGGATAGAGCTGAATTGAACTACTGCCATTTTCGTGTCCTCTTAATAGTTTGACGTCATCGCTTTTCTGATCAAGCCTGTTTTAGCGGCCTGCTTAAACGCCTTAGCTGTTGGCGCACCTTTCTCGCCAGGCTGGCGCATCTTCTCACCGCTACCCTGTTTAATTCTCGCACGCTTGGCGTGGATGTTTGCGTACAGTCCTGGTTTCACCATTTCACCTTGTTAGCCCAGTAGGCTGCGCTCATCTTACCCTTTGCAATATTCTTGGCGTGCCTGGCCTTGAATGCCTTGTTCCTGGCCGAACCGTCCGGAGATCCTTTGACCCCCTTCTGTCCAAACCGGATTACTTTTTCCTTGCCGCCTTCACACGCCTTGACCACGTGGCTCTTAGTCGCGTGGTCTGGCGTCGAGCGTGGCGCGTTACACTTCATCTCGCTTCTGATAACACCCTTGGCCATGGCTATATTCCGCTGCCCATCTGCATCTTCAGTCTACGCTCTGCAGCGAACAGGCTCTGTTTGCTGCGCTCTTTAATCGCCGTATCGCCCAGCTTCGCCTTGATCTGCTCCAGGCTAAGGTTCTGCGCGTTGGCCATCTTCAACATTTCCAGCTCAATCATCTGCGCCCGCTCTTCTCTGCGTGCAGTTATCTGCTGCTGAGCGATCTGCAGCCTGGTGTTCAGCTCCACCATGTCGCCTTCGTTCTGCGCCTGGACGCGCTGCAGGTCTGTCTGCGCCCGGATCTTAGCCGCTGCAATGCGCGGGTCTTCGGTCTGGCCTTGTTGTGCGGCCTGACGCTCCGCCTCTTCAATCTGCTCTATCTGCTCGTCAGTCTTAAACACTTCCGACGGGTCGATGTGCTGCGCCTGGAGTGCTCGCTCAAATAGCTTTTTAGAGTCCAGGTACTTGCCGTATATCGGGTTAGCGCCAGCAGCCAACAGCTGCAGGAACGCCTGGTTCTGGATGTCTCGCACGACCAGCGTTGAGCTGCCTCGGGCGTCAACTGAGAAGTCGCCTTTGATGGAACTGTCTTCGTTGTACAGCATGTTCCAGTCGTAGTATCGACGGATGTGCGGCTTGGTCACCATGTCGTCGAACTGCTTGACCAGGCGTTTAAGTACAACGTTAGCCGAGGTCATCAGCATCTGCATGCCGCCAACCGTGTCAGGCGCTGTGCCCTTCTCGCCTTGCATCAGCGTTGGCACACCGGTCTCAGCATCTGCCAGCCCCATCGCCATCTCAATGATGTTGGCCAGCTCAGCCTGGTGACTGTTGAACTCAAAGGACGCGAACGCCTTGCGCACATCGTCCAGGTCATCTGTGGCGTACCAGATCTTACGCGAGGATAGCTGCCACTGCTTGTCTGCTGGCTGGATGACGCTCGGCTTGACGACGATCTGGGGACCACTGGTCACGCCTGAGTTGTCCATCATCTGCCGCCAGGCAGCGTTGAGCACTCTCTGCTGAGAGCGCATCAGGTACGGCACGCCGTAACCCCAGACTGTGTTGCCGGACTTCTCCCACACAAAGAAGTCGTAAGGCAGCGAGCCGTCCTCGAGTGGGTTCAGGAACGCTTTGACAACGGTGTCGTTGATCATCACCACTGTCGCACTGATCGCCTGGAGCACGTCTCTTTCCGGCAGCTTGATACCTGCTGCTGCCAGGTCTTCGTAATCTACTTCGCCGGTGTATTCCCAACGCTCGTACAGGTCTTCGGCGATGTCTCTCTGCTCGTCGTCTCTAATCTCCTGCAGTGCACGGCTGCGCTTAGGTCCTTCCTCCAGCACTTTACGTAACTGGTCGGACAAGTAACCCGGCTGCTTAGCCAGATCTCTTACTCGCCTGGACGTCAGCTCTTCTCGCTCGTATACGCCTTTGCCGTTCTGCACGTTAGTGCCGCAGCCTGGATCAGGGAACACGTTGCGCGGATCAAGGTGAAAGCTTGCAGGGCCTTCCTCCTCGACGATGATCATTGCCTGGACGCTTCCCCCGTTAGCCGGGTCAACGATCTCTTTCCAGGCCTTGCGCGTGCGGTTCATCGCAATAGGACCTTTGAGCACGCCGGTGCCAAGCTTAGCCGAATCGTGTATGACCTTGCGCAGCTCGCCGAGGTAGTCGCACTCTGTCAGCTGGTCTTCGATCTCCAGCTGCATGGCCTTTGCCTTTTCAGCAGCGTCACGCATTATCGCTCGGGCAACCATCTTCATGGGCACCGGGTTACCTTCCTGATCGGTGACAGCCTGGCCAGATGCCGGGTCTACTGCAATCTGCTTGTCACGAACAAGCTCGCTAATCGTGGGGTCTGGTGTTGGCTTGATGCCCCAGTTCCGGTCATCGGTGGGGATCAATATGTCTGCTATGCGCGCCTCAGCAGCGTTGGTCTTCTGCCGAGTCAGGCCTATGTACACTGTGGATCGGTGCGCTTTGGCGTGCTGGGTGGTGACCGGGTAGCCTTGCTCAACACTGGTCATCATCTGCGACGCTGCACGGTTTACGTTGTCTTTGCTGTTGTACTGGTCTTCGTCTTCCACCCAACGTTTATCGACGCCCAGGGCGTACCGGGCGCGTATCCACTGATCTCTCTGCCGACCAAGTGTCTGACCAAAGGATTGCAGGCGATTGACGCGTTCAGTGTTGTCGGCCTGTTCAAGCTCTTCGGGTGTCTGCATGTCAGTATCCTGTCACTGGG
>JBILKO010000078.1:0-11601 GCA_044376615.1 Caulobacteraceae bacterium | reverse complement strand
TAGTTCCTTGTCGCTCATGAAATGTAACGTCATCCTGAGTGCCTCCCGCGTTATCGCAAGAGGGTGACATCTCTAAATGGCACAGGGTGACATTATTATCTGGCGGCTACACCCTTATATCCCCTAATAGATATTATGGGAAATATATCCATTATCAAAAATTGCCCGCGAATAATGTTATCACTTTACACCCAATAAATTTGTATCTTATCTACCCAGGAGGGAATTCGGGCATTCCGCCTTTGGGGGGTAAAATGAAAAAATTTCTTATTCTACTCGGCGTAAGTTCTCTTGCTGTTTGCCCAACAGCTTCAGCAGCTCAAAGTACAACAGCAAGCGACTCAGACCCTCAAGCTTTCTGCAGTAATTTATTTAAAGCTAAGTGTGGTCTCCTCGTGGGGATGGCAGTCAACGTAGGTCGGTCGACCGCCAAAAATGCGTCTGTCGTAGGAGACTTGGTACGTGTGAGTAGTAACGACGATCTTAAGCTAGCTGGGATGGGTTACATCAACTATCCATTCGAGTTGAAAAACGGTTATAAAATAGGTCCATACTTCGGGGTCGGTACACCGACCAGTGGGGGTGAGACATTCAGTTATGGCGGAGGCCTTCTATTCAATTTGCCAAAAAAGGAAACCCGCGCTTACGGGTTGGCGATAGGCTTAGGGGTTTTGTTTTCGCCCGGCGTTCAGGTTTTGGGAGACGGCATTATCGAAGGTAAGCTGCTACCTAAAGGCGAAACGCAAGTTCGTTACAAAAACATCACCGGCACGTCTTTAAACTTCGGCGTGGGTGTTACCTTTTAAGCGCAGGTTTCAGCAGATGCTCAATTCGGGGCTATTTTTGGACCCTTGGACAATTAAAGATTTGTTGTCTGTCTTAAGCGCCGCGCATGCGGCGCAGCTGTCCTACTTCTTCACTTTGGTTGCGGCCAATCAGTTACTATGGGCAACACTACCTAATCGATAACCAACCCCCTCAACACGCCACCACATTCACCGCTAAGCCGCCTTGGCTGGTTTCTTTGTACTTCGAAGACATGTCCAGGCCGGTCTGGCGCATGGTCTCGATGACCTGGTCTAGGGTGACGCGGGCCGGTTCGTGGGTTTGCAGGGCCAGGCGGGCGGCATTGGCGGCCTTGACCGAGGCCAGGGCATTACGCTCGATGCAAGGGATCTGAACCAGGCCCCCGACGGGGTCGCAGGTTAAGCCCAGATTATGCTCCATCCCGATCTCAGCGGCATTAGAGACCTGATCGGGCGTGCCGCCCCAGACCGCAGCCAGAGCGCCCGCCGCCATGGAACAGGCGACGCCCACCTCGCCCTGACAGCCCATTTCCGCTCCGGAAATCGAGGCCCGCTGCTTGTAGAGAATTCCGATCGCGGCGGCGGTCAGCAAGAAGCCATGCACCTTGTCGGCCTCTGCCCCGGCATCGAGCAGATAGAACCTAAGGACCGACGGAATGATCCCGGCGGCGCCATTGGTTGGGGCGGTGACCACCCTACCCCCCGCAGCATTTTCCTCATTGACCGCCATGGCATAGACGTTGAGCCAGTCAAACAGGGTCTCGCGCTCATTCGAGGACGGCTTGGCTCGCAACCTTTGATAAAGATCCGGGGCGCGGCGGCGAACATTCAGGCCGCCGGGCAGTGTGCCGCCCTGCTCAAGCCCCCGCTGAATACAAGCGGCCATGGCCTGTGCGATCGCGTCCAGCGCCGCTAAGGTCTCAGCGCGCGGCCGGCGCAGGTCCTCATTGGCCAGGACAATCTGCGCCATGTCCAGATTGTGCTGGGCGCATAAGGCCAAGAGCTCAGCGCCAGAACTAAAGGCCATTTCCCCACTCGGCCCGCCGCTGACCAGATCGTTTTCGGCTGGCGTGGCCAGCTGGCGATGGCTGGCGACAAATCCGCCGCCGGTGGAATAATAGACCTTATCAGCCATGACGCCGCCCTCGGGGTCAAAGGCGATTAAGCGAAGACCATTGGGGTGCAGGTCCGGCACGGTCTTGTAGTCCGCAACAAGGTCAGTCGCGGGGTCAAATCGGATGACGCGACCACCGGGCAGGCTCAGGGCCTGGGTGGCGGCCAGTTCGATCAGGGCGGCCTCAGCCCGGTTTGGATCCGTCGTCTCAGGCTCAAAGCCCATAAGGCCAAGCATGATGGCTTCGGGCGTGCGATGACCGCCGCCGGTAAAGGCCAGCGAGCCTTGGGTCTGGGTCTCAATCCGCGCTAAGGCATCTAGAAGCCCGCGCCGCTGGAGGTGGTCCAGGAAACGGGCGGCGATCCGCATTGGCCCCACCGTGTGCGAGCTGGACGGGCCAATGCCGATGCGGAAAATGTCGAGGGCAGAGATCATGACAGGCACTCAATCCAATTCGACATGTGCAAACACTTTACCGAAGATAGGCGTTAATAGCGGTTACTGGGTGCATGGTGTTGTATAAACCCGACACCATCCTGCATGGGAATAGCCCTGCCGCAGGTATGACAAACTTCCTATTTCGGCCTTAGGAACAGTAGGAATAGGTCAAAAACGCCCCAGAAGAGGGGAAAGATGAACCAACTTGACCCATGGGTCTGGGCGCCCAAACTCGGCAAAAATCCCCAAATACTCACGACCGCCATGACTGAGGCTGCAACAATCATGAAAAGATTTGGAGATAAGGGTTTGACTGGCTTAGGCTTTTTCTTCGGAATTATCGGGTCGAGGACGAGCAAGTAATCGTTTGGAACATCGTCAATCCTGCTATTGAACGGCGGCGTTCGGAATGCTGCCATCGCCAAGGTAACCACGCGTGTCGCCATTGGCGTAACGACCAAAAGGATCATGATCAGATTGCCGATTTCACTTAAGGCATTGAAAAGACCCGCGATCGCAGCAAGATTCAATAAGACATAGGCAATCCGGGCAATAAGTGCCCTTGGACGTACTGGGCGACGCTTCTGCGCTGCCGACATGCCCCCTGCCCCCAAACCGCCCTTCATTCAAAAGGGCGATGACTAATCGCTTAGATTGTAAACCGCAACCCATCATAGCCCGCCTCAACGCCTGAGGGTAGCCGCACAGATAATGTGTAATAATCCATATCTATATGCAAATTCGTTAAGATTGCGCGCTCGGGCTTAATCTCAGCGATCCACTCCAAAGCCTTGTCCAGATGGGCATGGGTTGGGTGCGGCGTATAGCGTAGGGCATCGACAATCCAGACCTTTACCCCGGCTAAGGCCCTAAAGGCGGCGGCATCAAGATCCACGACATCGCTGGAATAGGCCAAATCGCCGATGCGATAGCCAACACTGCGAACATTGCCATGGTCTTGATCAAAGGTCGTGATCGGGACCACGCCGGATGGTCCTTCAATCTGCCAGGTATGACCATGCTCTGGGATTAAATGCGGATCGCAAATCGCCGGATAGCCGCCCTGGCTATGGAAGATATAGTCAAACCGGCGTAGCAAGGTGGTGTGGGCCGCCTGGTCCATATACACTGGAATACGCTGGCGCTGGACCAGGGCAAAGGCGCGTAAATCGTCTATCCCATGAGCCTGATCGGCATGGTCATGTGTCATCAAGACCGCGTCGATCCGGCCAATCCCAGCCCGCACGCTCTGCAGCCTAAGATCCGGCGACGTATCGATCAGAACCGTTGTATCGGCCTTTGGTCCATCACCGGACAATCGCCGCACCAACATGGAACAACGGGAGCGGTGGTTACGCGGCTCATTGGGATCACATGCGCCCCAGGCGCCGTCCGCCCGAGGCACACCCGCTGATGAGCCAGACCCGAGCAAAGTGTATTCCAGCTTACCGATCATTCTTGAACCTGTGTGCGCACCGGCCGCGGAATAGTATGAAATAGGTCAAAAAATGCCGCCTCGGTCTTGGCTTCGGCCTCCGCCAGACTCCAGCCGCGGATGTCCGCCAACTTGGCGAGGATATGTGGCAGGAAGGCTGGCTCATTGCGCCGCCCACGCATGGGCATGGGGGCGAGATAGGGGCAGTCGGTCTCAATAATGATCTTATTCGCTGGCATTTGCGCAATCACGTCTCGCACATCCTGCGCCGCCTTGAAGGTCGCAATGCCGGACACCGAGAACCAGGCCCCGAGCGCTGCGCCCCGGCGGGCCAGTTCCGCCCCGCTGGTATAGCAGTGCAGCAAGATCTTGAACGGACCCTTGGCGTATTCCTCTTCGAGTATATCGCCCATCATTTCATCGGCATCGCGGGTGTGCACGATTAAAGGTAGGCCAGTTTTACGCGCGGCCTCGATATGGACGCGAAACACAGCCGCCTGGACCTCGCGGGGGCTATAGTCATAGAAAAAATCCAGGCCGGTCTCACCGATCCCAACCACGCGATTTCGGCTCGCCAATTGGACTAAGATTTCAGCAGTAAGTGACGGATTTTCTTTGGCTTCATGCGGATGTGTTCCGACACTACACCAGATGTCCTCATGCGCCAAAGCCAGCCCATGAACAGCCTCAAAGGAACTGACCCGGTCGCATATGGTCACCATCATGGCCACGCCAGCTGCCCTCGCCCGCGCGATCACCTCGGCCTGATCCTCGGCAAATTGCGGCGCGTGCAGGTTCACATGGCTATCAATCAGCATTGCGTATGCTCTCGTCTAGGCGCGGGCCGCAGCGCGCAATTGGGTCAAGACCGTCCAAAGCGCGTCGGTGCGGTCAAGATTTAGCCCCTCCACCTGTGCAGGCAAGGCCGTAAGCCGTGACCAGGCGTCAGCCCATAGGTCAAGGCTAGCGCTCAACTGGCCCGTCATGGCCTGGGCTGTGGTCATATCCTGGATCTGATCGGCCAGCCGATCCATTAACAGCGCAAAGCGATTTGCCCCTTCTGCGCCACGAAAGCCCTCTGTCAGGCCAAGGATTTCGCTGTCGTCAATGGCGGGAAGCCGCTCGACCAAGGCCTTAGCCAATTGATCCATGGCCAAAACGTGCTCAGCAGAGCTGTCCAAGACCCGGCCGGGCGCACCCTTGGCCATCTGGGCCAGGCGCTGGGCCTGTTCGAAGTCCAACCCGGTTCGGTCCATGGCCAGGTCCGTCAACCGCCCAAGATCCCAGGGCGCAAACACTCGCCGCCGACAGCGTGAGCGGATGGTTGGCAATAGACGCCCCGGCGCGCTGGACACCAAGAACACGACGCCGCGCTCAGGCGGTTCTTCCAGCGTCTTGAGCACGGCATTGGCAGCGTTGGCATTCATATCATCGACCGCATCAATGATGGCGACGCGATAAGGCGCTATGGCCGGCGAGCGCGAAAAGAAGTCTGGCAGGCCCCTGGCCTCATCGACACTGATGAATTTCTTGGTCTTGCCGTCCTCGACCTGGCGTTCCAGCACCATCAGGTCAGGATGCGCCTGGCCGGCAATCATGCGGCTGACCGGATCATCGGGCGAGGCCCCCAAGAGGCCATGCCCTGGGTCGGGCCTGGCCCCCAAGAGCCGCCGCGCCGCGCGATAGGCAAAGGTCGCCTTGCCGACGCCTTCGGGTCCAATCAATAGCCAGGCATGGTGCATCCGCCCGCGCGTCAGGCTATCAATCAGGGCCTGCTCTGGGCCATCGGCACCGTCGAGGCGATAGGTATTACGCGGATGGACCGGCTCGTCGCTCATGCGGCTTGGCCAGAAAGGTGAGCCTGAGCCATCTGCCAGACCGCAGCCTCGACGGCATCAATCGGTTGGCCAGCATCGATAACGCGGCAACGCTGGGGCTCGGCCCTGGCAATGGCCAGGAAACCGCCGCGTAGGCGCTCATGAAAGGCTAGTCCCTTGGCCTCAAACCGGGCCTCCTTATCGCCCCGCCCCGCCGCCCTGGCCAGGCCATCGGCAACCGGCAGGTCCATGATCAGGGTAAGGCCTGGCCGGGTCGTGCCCAGGCAGGCCTCTTCAAGCTGACTAATCAGGCCAGGCTCCACCCCACCCCCAGCGCCTTGATAGGCTCGCGTCGAGTCATGAAACCGGTCGCAAAGGACGACAGAGCCTGCCTCGAGCGCCGGAGCAATGACGCGCTCAATATGATCGCGGCGCGCGGCATACATCAGCAAGGTTTCGGTCAGGGGTGACCAACGCTCGACCGGGCCATTGACCAAAAGGTCGCGAATGGATTCTGCGCCTACCGAGCCGCCCGGCTCGCGCGTCACCACAACCGTGTGCCCAAGGCCCCTTAGCCGTTCCGCCAAGCGCTGGATCTGGGTGGACTTGCCAACCCCCTCTCCGCCCTCAAAGCTGATAAAATATCGACTATTCACCCGCGCACATTGGCGCGAATGGCGGTCAATACAAGCCCCCAGTCCAACAAATTGTCCGCCTTAGGGCCGCACCAACCGGGCGTCGGTAAGACCCAGGCTGACAGCCCTTTGCTGGACCATGGCCGCTTGAGCCTCATTGGCCAGTCCCGTCACGACCACGCGGTACAGGGTCTGGCCATTGCGATCAATCGGGACCAGGCCGGGCTGACCAAAGCCCGCCAATTGCTGGACCAGGTTCTGGGCCGAGGTCTGGCTAGCAAACGCGCCCACTACAACCTGATAGGCCCCAGTACTGATCGTGGGGTTGGGCTGGGGCATAGACGGTTGAGGCGGTTGCATCCTCGGCTGAATATCGGCGCTCATGCTTGACACGGGGGCCGAAGCTGGCGCCGAGGAAGGCGGAGATGACGACGCCCCAATCGAAGGCAGGGCGGGCAAGGCAGCGGTCGCAATTGCTGGCGCAACAACCGGCGCAACCGACGGTACGGGCAGCGGAATAGGCGGCGCTGACCTCAAGGGATTGGTTGTCAGGTCATTATCATTGGCGCTGACCGAAGGATTGATATCGGGCCTGACATTCATATCCATCTTGGGCGGTCCAACATCGCCACTGGCTAGGTCTGTCTGACCCAATAGCTTGGCCGGTCCGACATAGCGCACCCGAACCTTGGTCAGGCCCTTGGTGCCAAAGCCGAGCGCATGGGCCGCCGCGCGGGACAGGTCAATAATCCGGTCACCGACGAACGGGCCGCGATCATTGACCCGCAGCTGCATTTTCTGGCCATTTTCGAGATTGGTCACCTCGACGATCGAGGGCATGGGCAGGGTCTTATGCGCGGCGGTAAAGGCATTCATGTCAAACAGCTCGCCATTGGCAGTCTGCTTGGCATGGAACTCGTCACCATACCAAGAGGCCAAACCAACCTCGTCATAATTGGGCTGTTCGGCCGGGACGTACCAGACGCCATCGATCTGATAGGGATTGCCGATCTTATACTTGCCCAGGGCCTGGTCGCCGAGCGAGGGTTGGGCACCCGGCGCGTTTGGGGTGCCTGGCGTGCTTTGGGCCGACTTGGGCAGGCTGATCGGATAATTGGCCCGAGGCTTAAACGGCTTGACCGAGGCACAGCCACTCATGACCAAGCCAATGGCCATCAAGGCCCCCAGGCGCATGGCCGTTCGCGCGCCCTCAAGCCCGACCTGTTTGCGATCCCGTTCCATGCCTGCCTCCGAAACCATCCGTTTGGGGAAGATGTTAGGCTGATTCCGAACCTCGGCGCGCCGGGAAATATTTGCCTAGGCTGGCCTTAGCTCAGACCCACAAACTGCTATTTGGCTAGCAGGCCCAAAAACAGGCTTTGCGCCCGCCGCATGACAGGCTAGAGACACTCCGCTTGCGACGGGATGCGTCCGTTCAAGCCCCGGACAGGTGGCCGAGTGGTTTAAGGCAGCGGTCTTGAAAACCGCCGTGGGTGGAAGCCCACCGTGGGTTCGAATCCCACCCTGTCCGCCAGGCCCTCATTTTTCATCATATCTCAGCGTTTCAAATAGGCCCTCAAGGCCTTTCCTGATAAGGGTTTGTTGCGCCTGAGCGTTTCTTGACGTTTCTCAATAGCCCGGCTAAGGTGTGGGAATAAATGTGGGAACAGCGAAAGCGCTTTCATGGGCAATCTGACGGCAACCGGCATAGCGGCCTTGAATACGCCGGGCAAATATTCCGACGGCGGCGGCCTGTTTCTCTGGATTAAGTCCAAAACTGCAAAATCATGGGTGGTTAGGGTCCAAAAGGATGGCAAGCGCCGGGATATTGGTTTGGGGCCATTATCAAAAGTCACTCTGTCAGAGGCCCGTAAACGCGCGGCGGTGGTGCGCGGACAGATGGAAGCCAAGATTGACCCGGTGGCAGAGCGGCGCAAGGCGGCGGGTATACCGACCTTCCGCGCGGCGGCGGCGGCGGTGTTTAGCGAACAAGCCAAGGCATGGCGCAATGCCAAACATGCGGCGCAATGGATGCGCACCCTAGAAACACACGCCTTCCCGACCATTGGCGATATGACGGTTGACCAAATCGCCACCGAGCACGTGCGCGACCTATTGGCGGCTATTTGGTTGACCTTGCCAGAGACGGCGCGCCGGGTTCGCCAACGCGTCGGGCAGGTGATTGATTGGTCGGTTGGCAAGGGCTATCGGGCTGCCCCCTTGGCCATGGGCGTTATCAATCGGTCTTTGCCAACGGCTAGGCCAAAGCGCGGTCATCATGCGGCCATGGCCTATCAGGCCCTACCCGCTTGGCTGGCAGACTTGCGCGCCAAGCCGTCTACGGTCGGGCGCTTGGCGCTACAGTTTGCCGTAATGACGGCGACGCGTTCGGGTGAAGTGCGCGGCGCGGTCTGGTCTGAAATTGATTTAGATGCCCGGCTCTGGACCATACCGGCGGATAGAATGAAGGCAGGTCATGAGCATGTGGTGCCCTTGTCCGATGCCGCTATAGCGGTCTTGCAAAAAGCCCGGCCCCTATCGAACGGGCGCGGCCTAGTCTTCCCAAGCCCCGCTAAGGGCAAGCAACTGTCCGACATGACTTTGCTCAAAGTCTTGCGGGACGATGGCCTAGACGCAACGCCTCACGGCATGAGGGCGGCTTTCAGGACGTGGTGCCAAGAGCAAACCAGTGTTGCGCATGAGGTCGCTGAAATGGCCCTAGCCCACGCCCAAAAAGATGCGGTGGTCGCGGCCTATGCGCGGTCAAGCCTAATTGAAAAGCGAATCACTCTCATGGCGCAATGGGCCGATTATTGCGGCGGCGGCAACGGAAAAGTGGTCCGGCTGGTTGGGTAAAGGCCGACATGGCGCACAATTTCAGACGGTTATACTCATAACCTGCAGAAACCTGTTGAAAGAGTGTGAATTATCGAGGGATAAAAACGCAGTAGCTGTGTGTTCGTGTTAGGTTCCCCTTGGCCCTTGAAAAACTCTTCAAGGGCTTTTTCATTCAACAATAGGAAAAGCCAATGAATACACAATCTGAATTTATGACCATCGCGGACTTCTGCCAACGGTTCCGGGTCTCACGCTCGACCCTGTATCGGCAAGTCAATGCCGGTGCACTGCCCATCCTTAAAATTGGACGTTCGACCCGCATACCGGCAACCGCCGCGCGGCAATGGGCGCAAGCTTTAGAGGGGCAAGCATGAGGCAGGAAATGGAAAGCCCTAGGGCGGCGGCAACCGCTCCTAGGGTTATAGTTGCCGCAGGTTATCGCTCCCCTTCGACGGATGCACCTTCGCCAAAAAAATGGCGGGCGCGCAAGTCGATTCTTGAGGTCAATGACCAAAAATCCGTGATTAGCGGTCAAGAGTTGCGAACGCTTCTTGCCTTGGTCGCGGCGGGAGACCACGGCATAACCGCGCTTGAGGTTTCGACCTGGGCTTATCGGTTAGCGGCCTATTGCCATGAGCTTAGACGGCTAGGCGTTCCCATATCCACGTCTAGGGAGCCTCACGAGGGCGGCTGGCATGGTCGCTACCGGCTTGAGGGCAAGGTCAAGCTTCATCCCGTCAAACCGGCCTAGAGCGGCCTCTGAGAGCGCGGAGCCGTCACAAGCCCGCGCTCTCTTTGTGCCCAAATCAAATGCGTGTCTCAACGTGCCTCGGTGTGCACTTGAAAAACGGGGAACAAACGCCCCTTTTTGCGATGCCGCGCGTCCGAATTTCATCAAGCGGTTCAATATGATGGCGAGGGCACAGCCCCTTAGCGGACATAGCGAAACAGGCCCTTGCACATATACTGGTGCGGGCGTTCGGCTGCTACCCCATGGCGGAGCGAGGCGGCGGGCTTGCCAATCGGCTGGCCTAAGCGCTTTGCAAGCCACAAACCTTATTGACGGCGCGGTGGTGGCAATGGCGGAGGGCAAGCCCTTAAACGCGTTCTGGACCGTCCATTGGGGCGCGCTAGGGCTAAATGATAATCAAGCCGGGCAAGCCAGCCAGGCCCTATTGCGACAAGCCCGCGATTGGCTACGCGACCAAGGCGCGGCGGCAATCTGGATATGGACACGAGAAAACGACACCGCGTCCGAACGCAAAGGCGCGCACCTTCACGCGCTCGTACACGTTCCGGCAAGCCTTCGACCGAAATTCGCAAGACGCCTTAAGCGGTGGTGCATCGCGGCGGCGGGCTGCAATCGCTACCAGGCCAAGGCGTCGCGATTCGGTCCAGTCGGGCCGCGTGTCGGATGCGAGGCGGCAACGCCTGACGTTTACCAGGCAAACTTGCGCGAAGTGGTCGCGTATTTGCTCAAGGGCGTTCCAGAGAGCGCCGCTTACGGCCTTGAGCGGATTTGGCAGGGTGAAGGCGCGGCCATGCCCAACCCCGGCTCTGGAGGCTTTGTGAGCGGCAAGCGCGCCGGTGTTAGCCGAGCACTGGCAAGACGCTTGACCACCGCCCGGCATGAAAAGCCCGCTAGGGGTCAAACTGAGGCGATAGCGGCTGATAAGTTTTGATAGGGTTGCCGCCCCTAAAATAGGCGAAAATAGGCCGGTCAAGGCCTTAGCAGCTGTTAGGGATTGTTAGGGTTGCCCGCCTCTAAACTAATGAAAAGTAGTGAGAAACCTGCCCCCGAAAATGGCAACAAATGGCAACATTGCCGCCCTGAAAATGCTAATTTTTGCTAAGGTCGCGGCCCCTGAGATGATGACAAATGATAGCATCCAGGCCCGGCAAATACGCGACATTAACGCGGCCGGTTTTGCCTGTTAATCCGGGGCATTTACGGGGCGCGGCGGGCCGGTCACGTCTCAATTAATAACGAGAAAAAACCGGAAGCCGGGCCGGTAGTCGCGGCGATGGTCTTGCAGCAATAAAACAGCATGGTGACCTATTCAAAATCGGCTTACTCTAGCGCATAGATCCCAAGGCGACGGGTACGCCCAAGAGGGTCACTTTCCATATTTGTGGGAATAAATGTGGGAACAAGAAAACTGCGGTTTAGGAATATCAAATTAAATCAACATCTAAAGCCACGTAGTTAGACGGACACCCTGTCCGCCAAAAGGCGAATTGCGATCTATATCCCAAGTTGAATCCAGTACCCTCACGGTGATCACCATTGAAAAATTTCAAAACAATTCTATTCAAACTATTTCGCAGCTGTAACTTCCATACTATACATTGACCATTGTAGGTTGAGCCAGGATTCAAATAATCCGAGCCTACGGGTCAATTTGTGCAAGTATTGTTCGCAGAGAAAAATGTTCAGATCAAAAACGGTATTTATAGTTGGCGCAGGAGCGAGCAGTGAAGTAGGTCTTCCAGTAGGTGCCGACCTGCAAAAAGAAAT
>JBILKO010000077.1:0-11731 GCA_044376615.1 Caulobacteraceae bacterium | reverse complement strand
TCACCGACGAGCGTCCCGAACTGTTCAAGAGCGGCAATGATGGTGAATTGCGCGTGACGACCTCACGTCCAATGACCTTCGGTGTTCGCCTGTCCTATAAGAACTAAGACTGTATCAAAGGGTCCCTCGCCATCAGGTGGGGGACCCGACGCACCTTTTTTCTGGCGCAATTCAATCGGTTCGGTTTCGTTTTGAATTTGCTGCGACCTCATCCTAATTTGGCCCCTTGTCATCACGGACCAGACATCCCGTGTCCCGTAGGACCATAAGGCTTATCTTTTGACCCAGACGGCCCCGTTAGCGACCGAGATTGACGATAGCCTCGCGCAAGCGAGGGCTTTTCTTCAGAACGCTGAGTTTTCTAAGGCCATTGCCCTTTGCCAGCGCGCGCTCGACGCCCAGCCTGAGCATCGTGAAGCCCTTTATATCCTTGCCGTTGCCCAACATTATGGCGGCAATATCAAGGCTGCGCTGACAACCCTTGACCAATTGATCGCGCTTGAGCCGGGCCTTGGCCGTGCGCATCAAGAGCGGGGCCATTGCTTGCGCGATAGCGGGGATCTGGCCGGAGCGTTGAGTGCCTATCAGACCGCCGTCGCCCGTAATGCCGCCCTAGCCGCTAGTTGGCAGATGATTGCGCAGCTTCAGGCCCGGCTTGGCAACCAGGCCGCAGCGGAATTTGCACAAGATCAACATGCCTATCTGGCCGGTCTGCCGCCAGAACTGCTAGCTGTCGCCAATCTGATCCAGGAAGGCCGCTTACTGAAGGCCGAAACCCTGTGCCGCAGCTTTTTGCAGGCCAAGGGGCATCATGTCGAAGCCATGCGCTTCCTGGCCGAGATCGGTACCAAGTTCAACTCGTATGAAGAGGCCGAGTTTTTGCTGGAATCTGCCCTGGTCCTCGATCCAGACAATACCAGCGCCCATGTCGATTATGTCGATGTCCTGCATAAGCGCCAGAAATTTGCCAAGGCGCTTGAACAGGCGACGGCTCTCAGGCGCAAAACACCGGACGTGCCGCAGATTGAGATGCTCTATGCCAATGAAAACCTGGCCGTGGGCAATTTTGATGAGGCACTGGGCGTCTATAATCGACTGGCCAAGGAAACCCCGAACAATCCAACCATCCACTTGACCCTTGGCCATGCGCTTAAGACGGTTGGCCAGCAGCCAGAGGCCATTGCCGCCTATTCGCGCGCCTATCAGGTCCGCCCTGATTTTGGCGATGCCTATTGGAGCCTGGCCAATCTAAAGACCTACCGGTTTGCCGATGAGCAGATTGCGGCCATGCGCCGCCTGGTCGATGCACCCTCAACCCAGCTGGTTGATCGCTATCACCTATGTTTTGCCCTGGGTAAGGCGCTCGAAGATCGCGGCGATTATGCCGGCGCCTTTGTCTACTATGAACGCGGCAATACACTAAAGCGTGACGAGCTTGGCTATGATTGGCGCCGGATATCCAAGGAAATCGCGCTGCAGATCGAGCATGCGACGCCCGCTCTGTTTGCTGCCAAGAGCGGTAGTGGCGCGTCCGCCCCGGATCCCATCTTTATTGTCGGCCTGCCGCGCGCCGGTTCGACCTTGCTCGAGCAGATCTTGGCCTCGCATTCCCAGGTCGAGGGCACGATGGAGCTGCCCAATATCTTGGCCCTGGCCCACCGGATCAATGGCCGCCGCCGCATTGATGACGAGCCGCGCTATCCGGCCAATCTGGGTGAGCTAACGCCCGATGAGTTTAAGGCCTTTGGTGAGGCCTTTATTCGCGACACGGCCATTCACCGCAAGCTGGGTCGGCCGTTCTTTATTGACAAGATGCCGAATAATTTCAGGCATATTGGCCTGATCCATCTCATCTTGCCTAATGCTAAGATTATTGATGCGCGACGCGATGCCATGGCCTGCTGCTTTTCAGGCTTTAAGCAGCTCTTCGCCGAGGGTCAGGAATTCACCTATGGTCTGGAAGAGGTCGGTCACTATTACCGCGACTATGTGGCCCTGATGGACCATTGGGACCAGGTCCTGCCGGGCAAGGTCTTGCGGGTTCAGTACGAGGATGTGGTGGCGGATCTCGAGACCCAGGTGCGGCGCCTTCTCGACCATTGCGGCCTGCCCTTCGAAGAGGCCTGTATCAACTTCCACCAGAATGACCGTGCCGTGCGAACCGCCAGCTCTGAGCAGGTGCGCCAGCCGATCTTTAAATCGGGGCTTGATCAGTGGGAGAATTTCTCGCCCTATCTTGATCCCCTTCGTGATGTTTTAGGCCCGGAACTCGCTTCAATCTAAGGAAAAAATAATGACAACAACAGATCGGATTGAAGACGAGCCCGCATCAAGCTTTTGGCAGCGCTGGTATGTGCTGTTCATTATGATGCTGGCCTATACGATCAATATTGCCGATCGTTATGTCATGTCGACCGTGCTGGAACCGATCCGGCTGGACTTAAAGCTCACCGATGGCGGCGTCGCCTTTCTAACCGGTGTGTCTCTGGCCCTGTTTTACGTCACAATGGGCATTCCGCTGTCCTGGATTGCCGACCGCTATAATCGCCGCAATCTGCTCGCGATATCGATCACGGTCTGGTCGGCCATGACCACGTTTTGTGGCCTATCGACCAATTATATCCAGCTTTTGCTAGCGCGCATTGGAGTCGGTATCGGTGAAGCCGGCGGCACGCCGGCCTGTAACGCGATCGTCAGCGACTATTTCCCGGCTGCGCGCCGCCCCATGGCCATGACCATTTTTGCGCTCGGCGCGCCGATTGGCGCCTGGCTTGGCGCGGATATGGCTGGCTATGTCGCCAATCGCTATGGATGGCACGCCGCCTTCCTGGTCCTGGGCATACCTGGAATCCTGTTAGCCGCCGTGGTTATGCTGACGATTAAGGAGCCCGTCAGAGGGCGGTTGGATGCAGTTTCGAGCGAAGAAACCCCAACCCTGATGAACACATTGGCGTTCTTTATCAAGCAAAAGGCTGCCTTCCATGTGATCATGGGCAGTGGTGTTTCGGCCCTGTGGGGCTGGGGCCTGATGTGGTTTACCCCGACCTTTATCCAGCGCACCTATGGTTTGAACGTCGCTGAAGCCGGCGGCGTGGTTGGTCCCATCCATCTGGTTATGGGGATTTCCGCCTCTTTGTTTACGGCCTGGATCCTGTCGCGGCCGTCCTTTGTTGATCCGCGCCGGATTGTGAAACTCCTTGGCGGGGTGACGGCGGTGGCAACGATTCCCTCGATTATCGCCTATTACACCCATTCCTTGCCGCTTGCGACGGCCATGCTCTGGCTCTTTATTCCGGCCATCTATTTTTATATTGGCCCCGCCTTTGCTCTGGGCCAGAACCTTGCGCCGCCCAAGATGCGGGCCATGTTCTCGGCCATCGCCCTTTTGGTTGCCAATGTCTTCAATCTGATTGTCGCGCCGCAATGCGTGGGCTGGCTGAGTGACTATTTTGCGGGGCCCGCTGGTGCCAATGCCGCGTCCTTGCGGTCCGCCTTGCTCATCTTAGCCCCAACCGGCTTTTGGGCCGCTTGGCACTATTGGATGGCGGCGCGCACCATCATTGAAGATCAAAAGACGGCGATAGGCTACGTCTAAACCCCTGCTTTAAACGCCTAGAGGCAAGACCGTGACTGTGTTGAAATCCTATATTGACGGCCAGTGGGTCTTGCCCCGGACCGGCAAGCAAATGATCGATGTGATTAACCCGGCGACCGAGCAATCGGTGGCAAGTCTTGCGGTCTGCGAAGCCGATGATGTCGATTTGGCCGTGGCCGCTGCGCGCCGGGCGTTTGAGGCCTATGGCCTAACCAGCCTGGACGAGCGCATCGCCCTGGTGCGCAAGCTGGTCACCATTTTTGAGCGGCGCTATGACGAGATGGTGGCGGCGATCTCGATCGAGATGGGCGCGCCGCACGACCTGTCGCGCAATTCCCAGGCTGAATGCGGGCCAGGTCACCTGAACGCCACCATCATTGCCGCTGAGGCCCTGCACTGGGAGCGGGACATGGACGGCAAGTCTGCGCTCATGCTCGAGCCGATCGGGGTGTGTGCTTTGATCACGCCTTGGAATTGGCCGATCAATCAATTGGCCGCCAAGATCGGCCCGGCCCTGGTGGCAGGCTGTACGGTCGTGCTCAAGCCCAGCGAAGTTGCGCCCTTGTCCGCCCAATTGTTTGCTGAATTCATCCATGAGGCCGGCTTTGTGCCCGGCGTGTTCAATATGATCCATGGCACGGGGGCCTCGGTCGGCAGTGCCCTGACCAGCCATCCCGATGTCGATATGGTCTCCTTCACCGGCTCAACGCGGGCCGGGATCCAGGTTGCGCATTCGGCCGCCGATACGGTCAAGAGGGTCTCGCAAGAGCTGGGCGGCAAGTCGCCCAATATTGTCTTTGCCGATAGCGGGCTTGAGGCGGCGGTTACCCGCGGTGTCCTGCACTGTTTCAACAATACCGGCCAGTCCTGCAATGCTCCGACCCGCATGCTGGTTGAGGCCAGTGTCTATGACGAGGCCGTGGCGATAGCCGCCAAGGTCGCGGCGGGCGTTAAGCTGGGCGATCCTATGCAGCCTGGCCCGCACCTCGGTCCCGTGGTCAGCAAGCTGCAATTTGACAAGATCCAGGCCTTGATCGGGGTCGGCATAAAGGAGGGCGCGCGCCTGGTCGCTGGCGGCCCCGGCAAGCCCGAGGGGTTTGAGACTGGCTATTATGTCAAGCCGACCATCTTTGCTGGTGTGAACAATCAGATGACCATTGCCCGCGAAGAGATTTTCGGCCCGGTCCTTTGCATGATCCCGTTCAAGAATGCGGACGATGCCATCGCGATCGCCAATGACACGCCCTTCGGCCTGGCCGCCTATATCCAGTGCGGCGATAAGGACATGGCCCGCTATGTCATGCGCCGTCTGCGCGCGGGCAGTGTCTATCTGAACGGGAACGGCCAGGATTATTGCTCACCGTTTGGTGGCTATAAGCAGTCGGGCAATGGCCGCGAATGGGGCGAATTTGGCCTGCACGACTATCTCGAGCTCAAGGCCGTCAACGGCTACTACGTTTAAAGGGCCCGGCCCATGAAATTGACCGACATCAAGACCTTTGTGGTTGGCAATCCGCCGCCGCATTTTGGGGGTCGCTATTTTGTCTTCGTCAAACTGACCACGGACAGCAATGTTTCGGGTATTGGCGAGGCCTATTGCGTGCCCTTCTCGCCGCATCTGGTCGCCAAGATGATTGAGGATGTGTTTGACCGCTATGTGCGCGGCTGCGACCCGCACGATATCGAGGTCATGTGGCGCCGGGTCTATTCCGCCGGCTTTACCCAGCATCCCGACCTGTCACTCATGGGCGTATTGAGCGCACTGGAAATGGCCTGCTGGGACATTATCGGCAAGGAGGCCAATAAGCCGGTCTATAAATTGCTGGGCGGTCAGGTGCATGAGAAGCTGCGCTCCTATACCTATATCTATCCGCGCCCTGGCGATAAGACTGATGTCTATCATGATCCTGATCTGGCCGCAGAGCGAGCGCAGGAATATCTAGGGCGGGGCTATACGGCGCTGAAATTTGACCCCGCCGGACCCTATACGGCCTTTGATGGCCGCCAATTGTCGCTCGAGGCCCTGGACCTGTCCGAGCGGTTTGCCAAGACCTTGCGTGAGGCTGTGGGCACCAAGGCCGACCTCTTATTCGGCACGCATGGCCAGATGACCGCTGCAGGGGCCATTCGGCTAGCCAAGCGGCTTGAGCCCTATGATCCGCTCTGGCTCGAAGAACCCATTCCGCCAGACGCCCCCGATGAAATGGCCAAGGTGGCGCGGGCGACCAGCATCCCGGTGGCCACGGGTGAGCGCCTGACCACCAAATACGACTTCCATCGCTTGCTACAGGCCGGGGCCGCCTCGATCCTGCAAATGAATCTGGGCCGCGTCGGCGGTATTCTGGAAGCCAAAAAGATTGCTGGCATGGCCGAGGCCTATCACGCCCAGATCGCGCCCCACCTTTATTGCGGACCGATTGTCGGGGCCGCCAATATCCAGATCGCCACCTGCTCGCCCAATTTTCTGATCCTGGAAAGCATTGAATACTGGCAAGGCTTCCATGCCGATATCTTGATGAAGCCGGTCCAGTGGCAAGATGGCTATGTCATTCCATCGTCCGAGCCGGGCCTTGGCGTCGAGCTGAATGAGGCCGTGGCCTTGGCCAACCCCTATACCGGCCACATGCTGCACCTGGACATGACGGGTCACCCGGTCGTCTGATGGACAGTTTTAATTATGTGATTGTCGGGGCCGGGACGGCGGGCTGTGTCGTAGCTAGCCGCCTGTCTGAAGACGGTAAGTCCAATGTCCTGGTGCTGGAGGCCGGCGGCAGCGACCGCACGGTCTGGATCCAATTGCCGATCGGTTATGGCCGCACCTTTTTCGATCGCTCAATCAACTGGATGTATGACACTGAGGTCGAACCCAATCTGGATGGCCGGACCAGCTATTGGCCGCGTGGCAAGGTGATTGGCGGCTCTGGCTCGATCAATGCCATGGTCTATGTCCGAGGCCGGCCCGAAGACTTCGAAGACTGGAAGGCCATGGGCAATACCGGCTGGGGCTGGGACGATGTCCTGCCCTATTTCCGCAAGTCCGAGGATTTTGACGGCGGGGAGACCAGCCATCATGGCAAGGGCGGACCCATCCATGTCACTGATATCTCCAAACGCGCCCACCCGATCTGCCAAACCTTTATCGAGACGGCCAAGGGCTTGGGCTTTGCCTATACGCCCGATTTTAATGGCCCGTCAGGCGAGGGCGTCGGCATCTATCAGATCAATACGGATAAGGGCTTTCGTGCCTCCAGTGCCAATGCCTTTTTGCGCCCAGCCCTGCGCCGCCAAAACCTGACCCTGCGGACCAAGGCCCATGTCACGCGCATCCTGTTTGAGGGCAAGACGGCGGTTGGTCTCGAATACCGTCAGGGCGGCAAGCTGCACACGGTGCGGGCTAAGCGTGAGGTGATCTTGTGCGGCGGCTCGATCAACTCGCCCCAATTATTGCAGGTGTCGGGCATTGGCGACGGCGCCTTGCTGCAGGGCTTTGGCATAGAGGTCGTGCATGATGCCCCGGCGGTTGGCCAGAATCTGCAGGACCATTTGGCCGTGTCCTATTTCTATAAGTGCAGCGTCCCAACCTTAAATGACGAACTTGGCCCCTGGTATGGCAAGGTTAAGGCGGGCCTGCATTATCTGCTCAATCGCGGCGGCCCCTTGTCCATGAGCGTCAATCAGGGCGGCGGCTTTGTGCGGTCTAGCCCCGACAAGACCCGCCCGGACCTGCAGCTCTATTTCAGCCCAGTCAGCTATACCAAGACCTCGCTGGCCAAGCGCGAACTGCTCAATCCCGATCCGTTTTCGGCGTTTTTGCTGTCCTTTAATGCCTGTCGCCCGACCAGTCGCGGGCATTTGGCGATTAAATCCCCCGACCCCTTGGTCTATCCCTCGATCCGGCCCAATTATCTTTCGACCGATAAGGATGTCCAAGACGCGATTATAGGCAACCGGCTGCTGCGCACCATTGCGGCGAGCGCGCCCTTGTCGGATATCATCACCGAAGAACTGGTACCGGGCAGTCACCTCAAGACCGATCAAGACCTGCTCGATGATTTTCGCAAGCGCGCCGATACGGTCTATCACCCGGTGGGGACCTGTATGATGGGGCTTGATCCCGCTAAGTCGGTAGTCGATGCGCGGCTGAAGGTGCACGGGATCAGGAACCTGAGGGTCATTGATGCCTCAATCTTCCCGACCGTCACGTCTGGCAATACCAATGCCCCGACCGTCATGGTGGCCGAAAAGGGCGCGGCCATGGTGCTGGAAGATGCAGGCCTGGCCTAGGGGGCTAGCCTTGTCCGAGCGGGCCGCTAATGTGGCCATACATTCATCCTGATCCTCGGCTTAAGCCGCTCGTATCCATAAGGCAGTCCCATGACATTCAAGGCATTGGTGGTTCACAAGGCTGATGACGGCGCAATCCGGTCTGGCGTCGAAACCTTTGAGGACTCCGCCCTGCCCGAGGGCAATGTCACGGTCGAGGTCGAATATTCGACGGTCAATTACAAGGACGGCCTGTGCATGACCGGGCAGGGCCGCCTGGTGCGAAACTATCCGCATGTCCCCGGCATTGATTTTTCCGGCACGGTCAGCCAGTCCAGCGATGCGCGCTATAAGGTGGGCGATGCGGTGGTCCTAACCGGCTGGCGGGTAGGGGAGACCCATTGGGGCGGCTATGCCACCAAGGCCAGGGTCAATGCTGATTGGCTAGTGCCTCTGCCCAAGGGCCTGAGTGCGCGCAATGCCATGGCGATTGGCACGGCCGGCTTTACCTCGATTTTGAGCGTTATGGCCCTGGAAGACCATGGCCTGACCCCGGACAAGGGCGAGGTCTTGGTCACCGGTGCAGCGGGCGGGGTTGGCTCGGTCGCCACCGCCATACTGGCGCGTCTGGGCTATCAGGTGGTTTGCGTCACTGGCCGGGCGGAGGCAGCCGATTATCTAAAATCGCTGGGCGCGAGCCGCATTATTGGCCGTGACGAGTTATCTAGCCTGTCCAAGGCACCGCTAGAGTCCGAGACCTGGGCCGGGTGTATTGATGCCGTCGGCGGTTCCATGCTGGCAAGGGTCCTGGGCCAGATGAAATATGGTGCCTCGGTCGCTGCTGTTGGCTTAGCGGGTGGGGCAGAGCTGCCGACCACAGTCCTGCCGTTCCTTTTGCGTGGTGTGAACCTGCTCGGTATCGACTCGGTCATGCAGCCCTATGCCAACCGGGTCCGCGCCTGGGACCGGATCGCCAAGGACCTGCCCATGGCCCTGCTCGAAAAAATGATCACCCCGATCACCCTGGCCGATCTGCCCAAGGCCGGGGAGGATATCCTAAAAGGTCAGGTGCGGGGCCGTCTGGTCGTAGACCTAAAGGCTTAAGGCAGGCTGTGAATCCCAAGGATTGACCAGGGCGATACCGCAATTTGCAAAATCGGCCGTATTGCGGGTCACGACAGACAAGTTGTGAACCAAGGCGGTCGCGGCGATGAGGGCGTCTCGCTCTGACCTGGGATCAGGAACATGCAGGCGCGCGCAGGCTTTGGCAATATCTGCTGTGATCGGCAAGATCCGGTCCGAAAAGGCCGGTAGCACCTGACCATCGAGCCATTGCCGCAGCATCGCACCTTGTCGCTCGTCGCGCCGCTCGATTTGCAAAACGCCGCGCTCGAGCTCCAAAACCGTGATCGCCGAAATATAGAGCGGGCTTGTCTCAAGCGTTTCGGCCCAGGCGACCAGATTGGCATCGGCCTTTCCTGAAGCAACCTTGCGCAACTCGGAGACCACATTGGTATCGAGCAGATACATCAGGCCAGGTCGGCCGCGCGGCTTTCAATCCTGGCCTTAGGCGGATCAAAGTCGAGGTCAGGCTCAGAGGTCATGGCCAGAAGGTCAGTAATCTTTGGCTGGCCGCCGACCAGGCGCTGATAGTCCTCAATGCTGAGCAAAACATGGGCTGGGCGGCCGCGGTCGGTGATAAAGACCGGGCCCTGCTGCGCAGCGCGTTTGGCCCCGCTCGCATCCTGGTTAAACGCCCGGCTGGACAAGGTGGTGATGGTCATACCTATACACTCAAACCCATATTTGTAGGCATGTTACTACATTTATAGCGCGGTCGCAACCCTAGCCTAGACGAGCGAGATCCAGGCCGCCTTGGACTGCATGTATCCAGCGATGCATTCCATCGACTTGTCACGCGTATTGCCCGATTGCTTATAGCCGCCAAAGGGCTGGGTCATGTCGCCGTCGCCAAAGCAATTGACCCAGACCACGCCCGCTTCCAGGCCCTTGATCATGCGGTGGGCGCAAGAGAGGTCCCGGGTCCAAACGCTGGCGGCCAGGCCATAGTCGGAATCATTAGCAAGCGCCAAGGCCTCGGCCTCGGTCTTGAAGGGCAGGACGACGGCGACGGGGCCAAACACCTCCTCACGCGCTATATCCATGTCCGGTTTGACGCCCGTAAACAGGGTCGGCTGGACATAGGCACCCTCGGGCCGATCAGCGAAGGTTTCACCGCCCAAAGCCAGGTGCGCACCCTCGCCCCTAGCCCTGGCGATCCGGCCCAAGACATTTTGCTGTTGGGTGCGCGAGACCAAGGGGCCAAGGCTGGTCTTGGGATCGAGCGGATCACCGGCCCGATATAGCTGCCCGGCGCGCCGGCAAAAGTGGTCAACAAATTCGTCGTGTAGGTCGGCATGGACCAGCAGCCGCGAACCGGCATTACAGACCTGGCCGGCATTGTCATAAATGCCGCCAATGGCCCGGTCGATCGCAGCATCGAGGTCGCCTAAGTCCGGCATAAAGATTTGCGGGCTCTTGCCGCCAGTCTCGAGCGAGACGCGCTTGAGATTGGACTGACCCGCATAGATCATCAGCTGCTTGCCGACGGCGGTCGAGCCGGTAAAGCTGATCTTGTCGACATCCTTGTGCAGGGCAAGCGCCTTGCCAGCCTCGCTGCCCCGGCCATTGACGACATTGAATACGCCCTCTGGCCCGCCCGCGGCGACAAAAAGCTCGGCCAGTTTCAGACAGCTGAGCGGGGCCTGTTCGGACGGTTTTAGGACCACGCAATTGCCTGCCGCAAGGGCAGGGGCAATCTTCCAGGTCGCCATCAGTAGCGGATAATTCCAGGCTGAAATCGCGCCGACGACGCCAAGCGGTTCGCGGGCAATCAGTTGAACCGCCTCGTGCGGAGAATTGGTCACTGACCCCGCCACCTTATCGATACATTCGCCAAAATAGCGCAGGGTGACCACGACCTCGGGCAGGTCAATGGTCAGGGCATCGGTGATTGGCTTGCCCATAGTCAAGGTTTCGAGCAGGGCGAGATCGGCGGCGTTTTCCTCGACCAGATCGGCAAAACGGCGGAAAACATCCATCCGGGCGCGCGGGCTCATATGCCGCCAACGACCATCGTCCCAGGCGGCCTTGGCACTGGCGACGGCGAGGTCAATATCTTCTGCCGTGCCACAAGCAAACGGGCTAACCAATTGGCCATTGGCGGGGTTTAGCGCGTCTAGGCCTTGACCCAGGACACCGGGTCTATAGCGCCCATCAATAAACAGGCCGGTCTCGATCTTTAGGGCCGCCGCCCGGCGCGTCCAGGCAGACAGGTCGAACGTGTCAGGCGTGGTCATGGGCCGTCCTTGCTATCAGAGCCTTACCGTTTGGCGATCACTTCATAGCCCGGTTCTTCCGGCTCATCATCGACCATCTCAGCTGGGAAGCCTTGGCCTAGTACCTTGACGCCGCAAGGCTCTTCGATACGGCGGATGATATTGGGCGAATGCTCGCGCGGGCCGTATTTAGCCTGGCCGTCCTTGAAGATGTTTAGGACCAGGGGCGAGATTTCCAAAGGCACCTTCAGGTCCTGCGCCCACTGATCGAACAGGCCGACATCCTTGATCACCAGGTCCATGGTGAAATTAATGTCGCGGCTGCCGTTCAAGATCACCTGGGATTCGGTCTCATGGACGAAGGAATTGCCCGACGAGATGCGGATGGCTTCATAGGCCGTATTCATGTCCATGCCACCAACCTTGCAGACGGTCAGGGCCTCGGCCAGGGCAGCCAGGTGCACGGTGCAGAGATAATTGGTCACAACCTTCAGGGTCGAGGCTGTGCCCAGATCGCCGGTATGCAGGATGCGGC
>JBILKO010000018.1:0-33363 GCA_044376615.1 Caulobacteraceae bacterium | reverse complement strand
GTCCGGGCAACCCCTGCACGATTTCCTCCCTTTCGCCATGGGAGGGATTCTCGTCTGGACACACTTCATCGGGATTTTGGTTATTGATGCGCCAGAATTGTTTGTCGCCGCACAGGGCTCGATTCGGAACAATGCGTTTCCATTTACGTTTTATGTGATGAGGTTTATGGCACGATCGATAATGGTCTTTGCACATAACCTAGTCGTTTTCTGGGCCGCGACTTTGATTGTAGGAAACCCCCATATCCCAAATTGGGAAATCCTACCCGGATTAGTGGTGTTAACCCTTGTCGTATTGGTTTTGGCGCCTGTAATCGGAATGGTATCTGCCCGTTATCGGGATTTGCGCTTTATGTTGCCTTTTCTTGCCCAAATCTTGTTTTTCATAACGCCGGTTTTTTGGCACCCCGATACACTTAGTGGTACAAAATCAGCAATAGTTGATTACAACCCACTGTACTATTTATTGGAAATTGTCCGTACACCTTTGCTTGGCCAGTCGGTGTCAGCGCACATCTGGACTGTGGCCTTGGCTATATTGGCCATTTCATTTCTGATCTGGTTCATCGCCTTTTCAATGGCGCGCCGCAGAATTGCATTTTGGATCTAGTCGAAAAGTAGCGCGGTATGACAAAAACAGTTGTTCGACTGGACGATGTGCAGCTCATATATCCCATCTACTCTATTCGCGCTCAATCTTTGCGCCATGCAATGATCAATTTGGCCGTAGGCGGCAGGCTTTTGCGCGGCTCAAATGATGTGGTGCACGTAAACGCCCTCGAAGGCATTAGTTTTACCCTTGAAGATGGTGACCGGCTGGGCCTGGTGGGCCACAACGGTGCAGGAAAGAGCACGCTGTTAAAAGTTTTGGCGGGTGTTTATGAGCCCACCCGCGGGCGGGTTGAGATCAATGGCAACATAGCCTCAATGCTCGATATCGGCCACGGCATAGACTGGGAGGCCACTGGTATTGACAATATAAGGATTTTGTCGCGCCTTCGCGGAATGCGATCGTCTCAGATCAATGCTCAATTGGACGATATAATAGCTTTCTCGGAGATCGGGGCCTATGCTGATCTGCCCATGAAAACTTACTCGGCCGGTATGTCGGCCCGGTTGATTTTTACTCTGGCCACCAGCTTCAAGTCAGACATTCTAATAATGGATGAGTGGCTTGGTGCTGGGGACGCCCAGTTTATCCAGAAGGCGACCAATCGCATGAACGACTTGGTGGTCCATTCCCGCGTAATGGTGTTAGCTTCTCATAATTTTGGACTGCTTGAGGCGACCTGTAACAAGCTATTGGTTCTTGAAAAAGGACGTATGCGCTATTTCGGCCCGACTGTTGGCCTACCAGACTCGTTGCGCCCCTAGCCCTGATTGATGGTTAGGGCATCAATTCCCGCATCTAGCAGGATCGGATCGACGTAGATTTCGACATGCTCACCGCGCGACGGGTTCGAAAAGCACTCGCACCAAAGATAGCCGACGTCCTGTCCGCCGGACGCAGCCATTCCGACATTGAGTGAATAATGGGAATCATTCGGGTGCAAGACTAAAACCCGAGCGCCCGGTTTGGAAAAAATCATATTGGAAACATTAGACCCCATGGCCGCCACGACATAATCGGCCTCATGAAACGCTACGATTTGATCAGCCCAACTCATTTGGCCAGGCTTCACCTCTCGAAAGCCGCGCTTTTCTAGCCGATCGGCAATAGCGTCGAGATTGTGCGGGCGACGTCTGTCCTGAGTCATTTCCCGGCGGATTGTGTAAATCTTTGATCCGTACGATGCAGTAGAGTGCTTTTTCGCCCAGCGATACATGCCTTGGTAATAGGTTTGGGTCTCTGGCGAGACCCAATGCGCAAAGTTATTCAAAACACTCGGAACAATCAGCCGACCAACGCGAAGGGCCCCTTGTTTTGGAAGCCGCAAAAACCGTTGCTCCGGTAGACCGCTCGACTGAACGAGCATTGCCATGGCCCAATCGGGGGTCCGCGGGCTAATGAGTATTGGGGCAGTTGCTAGATCTGGAGGGCAATCTTCACTGGTTAGACCAGCTTGAACCAATCTAAGTCGGGGCGCTACGTCGCACAGAACGTGGTGATAGTTTCCTGTGGCGGACCTAGCAATTACAATTGCCGAAGATGTGTCCGTAACATTCTCTAGCTTGGAGCAATGAAACGAATTGTGAGCCAATTCAGGACCCAATTCCAACTCGCTCCACGGCGTCAAAAACTGCTCCGCCCCACCGCCAACAGGAACTTGGCCGTGGAGGACATTCTTATCTGAAGTGAAAATGACCCCGGTTCCGGCCACTGTTGCATTGTGAAAAGTGTCATTTCGGAGCGCAGAAACATGGTGGTCGTTGAGGAAAAAGAACTCGCGAGCGCCCTGAGGGATTGAGCCCTCCCAGAACAAAGGATTTATTCCGGGTATCGTTTTTGATTCAAAAACAGTCTGAGACTGCACCTCGTTTTGGTGGGCCGCAATATAGCTCTCGTAGTCCTGCGAGTTAAAACCGTTGATCGAAAGCACTTTATATTGCCTCTAATTGACAGATGCATATGGACCAGGCCTTGGCGGCTATAGTGAACTCACGTTTTACGGCGGAAAAGAGTCGGCCGCTTTGTTCGAGGTGGCCGACGAACGCTTCAATCTGGGCCGGAGCGCCCGATCCGATAATTAAGCCGCCACGCGCGAGCCGAGCATTATGTTCCAATTGGTATGCCCAATCGGATGGATCGTTAAGGTTGGAAATCGCAATGGTACCGATCGGGGCTACCTGGTCTGACATGAGCGTGTGTGCCCTGACGCGTGTAATCATATGGTTCGCGAACCATTGCCCGAACGCCTTGGGGTGCCTGGCGATCGCTCTAATCCAGGAGAGGACAGACGATCGTCCAAGCGAAAAGAGCACCCGCTTATCGTCATTCCCTTCAACAATGATTCTGCGCGCCGGCCCCGGGTCTCCGAACACGAGCGCGCGCTCGGAATGTGGCATAACATGGAGCGCAAAATTCACGATTACTCCAAATACAATGCCTGGAAAATGCTCGGGATCATCTTGAAATTTGAAAGGCCCGGCCTGAAGGGATTGGAGCGAAGTCACATAGGAGGCAATCGCGGGATTGCTGTGGGATAGCCGAAACTTATTGCCCAGATAAAAGCTTCTCCGGGGTAAGATTTTTAGGCCCGACAAGAAGGTCGAAATATCCAAAATGCTAAACTTTCAGGCTAAAATACTACAGGATTTGACAATTATGTTCTGATTCTGGACCGTTTGGCTATTTGGAACAAAGCTGGGATCCCAGTATATAAGTCAAGGGTCACCCTATTTCTCGATCGTATCCAACAATCGCCCCATAACCTCAGCGCCAGCACTGGTCGTATGGTGGGTTTCCACGAAGGCGCGTGCAGCCATTGCTAGGCTCGTCCAGGCGTGGTCATCAGATGCGAGCTGAATAATGGCTCGGGCAATCGCTTCAGCATCATCAGCTATCAGGGCATGGGTATCTTGAATCAGCCCCATTCCCTCGGCACCAATCGAGGTGGTGACAACAGGCACACCATAGCCGAATGCGCTATAAATCTTACCCTTCACGCCAGCGCCGTAGCGAAGCGGCGCGACAAATACCCGAGCAGTTGCAAAGAGCGGGCCCAGGTCTTCGACCCGTCCAGGCACAATAATGTCGCCCGCAGCTAGGGCCAAGACCTCCGGTGTCGGATTTGCGCCTGCTAAGACCAGTCGGGCATCAGTGAGCTGCGACCTAATCCTCGGCCAAATCTCTTCTACCAGCCATTTGGCCGCGTCCTTGTTTGGGCTGTGGCCGTAGCTACCCAAAAAGAGAATGTCGCGGCGATCAGAACTCACCCCTCCGCCTTGCTCCGGCAGATCGATCATATAGGGCATGATCGCTATAGGCCGCTTTAGGTTAGGCTCTTGATCAAGCATCTCTTTTTCAACCTGCGACAGGGTGCAGACCAAATCGGCCCCATTCATGGCCTTGATTTCAGCGGACTTGATCGCATGGGCCTGGAGGCGAAGCTGGGTGGATTGCTCGACCTCGGCTTGGCGCATTACTCTCAGATAATGTATGTCCTGGTTATTGAAAACGAGCTTTGCCTGCGGCGCACGTTTTTTGATTGTGGCAAGAGCGCGGCGCATAACTTCAAATCGGAAAACATGAACTACATTAAATTGATGGCCCTCTCGCGCCATAAAGGAATCGAGGTCTAGCTCGTAGGGCGCGTAAAGGCATTCTACGCCTTGGCGCCGAAGCGGATCGATATATTCTGGTTGGTAGAGCCAGTTATCAAGCGGAAGGTAGCTGACCTTGTAGCCTAGGGCTTGAAACACAGCGATAATCTGAACAACAACAACGGAGCCTGCGTCTTGATTAGGTGTTGGCGCGGTGACGTCCAGTATTAGGACGCGTTTCTCCACCGTCCGTTCACGCTCTAACAGAGGCGCTTGCCCATTGGGTCTATGGCTTGAAAGGGTCTGACGCCAACGCTGCAAAAAGGTCTGCTGGTTGACCGCCTGGTAGGCCTTGGTGCCACTGCCAATGTCGGTGCCTGATGTCACGCCCTCGTAATGAACCGCACCGGAAAGCGGCTGCATCCAGACCTCTAGTCCTAGTGCGCGGATGCGGAATGCGATGTCAGTGTCTTCATAATAAGCGGGCTTATAAATGGGATCAAATCCGCCCAGTGAGGCCCACAGACTTAGCGGAATAGCTATTGCCGCGCCGGAGACATAGTCGACTTGTCGTGCATAGGTGTAGGCGGGCCGATTGGGGTCGTCCTGGCGCCCATAATTCCAGGCCGACCCATCTTGCCAGACAATGCCGCCCGCTTCTTGCAATCGCCCATCTGGGTAATAGAGCTTGGACCCGATAAGCCCGGCCTTTGGGAAAAGGTCGAAACTGCCAATGAGCTCGTCAAGCCAGCCTTCTGCGACGCGGGTATCATTATTGAGCATAACAATGAACCGGCCCTTGGCCAGCCTAGCCATGGTGTTGCAATTGCCGATAAAGCCAAGGTTATGCGCGTGGCGGACATAGTGAATGCCGCCAAGGCTCTTCAGATAGTGTTCGGATTGATCTGGAGAGGCGTCGTCGCCGACCAGAATCTCAAAGCTGTACCGACTCTGATGCCCGATCAAAGAATCTAGGCAATTGAGTGTATAGGCAAGCTGGCCATAGACCGGGATGACAATCGAGACATCCGGCGCCTCATCAAGCGCCTGAGAGGTTGGGCGGCGCTTACTGATGTCTGATGCGGCCTCATCAAATTGGGGGGCCTCCCCCAAGAGGGCATATCGCTCAAAAAATGCCCTTCCGTCTTTGCAGGCCCGGACAATGTGATCATCAGGCCGATGATCATAGGCGCCCAGAGTGTGTATGGACTGGGTTGGATTTTCAGCAACTGGCCAGCCCTCTTGCCAGGGACGGGCTTGTCTATCGCCTTGAGTTGCCGCAGGCGCAGTGCTGGCCAGGCGCGCACGCTCAGCCTCTAGCTGGGGCGAAGAAACAGGGCGGCCAGGCAGCTTGAACTTCACTAAGTGATAGGCGGCTCTCAAGACGGCCCTTAGTCGCCGGGCCAGTCCTAGATGCCGACTGAGCCAGCGGCGGACTGGGCCCGTCATGCGCCAGCTAGTGCTCTGAACCACAGCATTATAGCGGCCTGCAAGGTCTGCAAGTGTGTGCTGAAGGGCCGTCAGGGCCTCTGTTTTCTGATTTAACTGCAATTCAATTGTGTCGCGTTGCGCCTCTAGGTCGGATCGGTTGCGTCGCTCGGCGTCCAATAGGTCTGCTTGCTCGGCCGAAATCGCAGAAATCTCGTCGATCTGCCGAGCCTGACTCTTAATGGTCAACTGCGCCGACTCTAACGCTGAATTCAGCTGGTGCTTGAGGTTGACAATAGACTGGTCGTGCTCAAATTGCTGTTTAGAAAGCGCGAGCGATTGGGCATCGAGGCTTTGTTCCAAGCGTGTATTTGCTTGGCCCAGTTTAAGGATCTTGCTCTGGGACTCCGCAAGGATCGGCCCAAAAAGGCGGCTTAAGGCCCTTAGGTCCTCGTCGGCCTGATCGGGCCCAATATTGGGTGCCTGTTTTCCTTCTGCGACGGATTTGAACCAGTCATAGAGGCTAATAATGGGCGGCCAGATGTCATTCATTGGCGATGGCGAAGCGACATGGTGGCGAAGGGCAGATTGCAAGAATTGATCGCTCTCTATTGAGGCTTGGCTGGTGCGGCGAGGCAGGGGTGTCCCGAGCTCGGTTTCTACCCGGTCCAGAACGGACCGCCAGTCTTGAAGTAGGGATTCATAGGTTACAAAGATGCGCCGGTGGCCTCGGCTACCTTTCTCGGCCGCGATCATATAACTCGCCCATAGCAAGACCCCCTTTTCACGCGAAAACTGGTTGCGCGTCGTCAGGGATCCGGCCACTTCGAGCGGGTGGCGCACCATGATGACATAGCGAGGCTCATAGCCGCTCGCGACCAGGGCGTCGTGCCAGAAGCGGCTCAGCACCGAGACGCGAGGGTCCTTCAAGACGATCAAGGGCGCCTGGTCAAAATGCCCTTCAATCAGCGCGTGGGCTTGATCAAGAAGGCGCGGGTCTTCCAGGTTTGTAAGGGCTTGGGAGACACCCGAGAAAACGTCATCCCAATGGGAGTCCCGCCTCGCAAGTATCTCGTCATTTAGGTCTGCGACATCGGCAGATTCCCAAAACCCGGTGGGGTTATCCGCGCCCGGTGCCATGAGATTATCGGGCAGGCCCGCGCCGTTTCGGGCCAGCATTCCCGCCATGGCCGAGGTGCCCGACCGGTGCATCCCCAAAACCACAAGCGCGACCTTGGTCTGGGTCTGATCTGAACTTGGTGTGGTCATCGGCCAGGTCAGTCCTTGCGCGGCGGGGATGTATAAGAGTGCGAGACCATGCCCGATGGGTCCGGGCGCTCCGATTGCCCTTTGGACAGGCTGATAAGTGCAAACGCATTTTGGGGCAAGCCGCCGCGTTTGCAACGCGCCTCCCAATTCGGCATAATGTCGGCAAGGGCACTTCTGATTGGAATAAACCTATTCAAGCCAAGCCTATTCATAACGGTTGCAAACCCGCGCGGCACCAAAAGCTTGGTGCTGCAGCCATTATTGCTGCCATCTTGGCCCATTTGGTTTGGGCGGGGTCAGCCCTGGCCTCCGCATCGGCCGTCAATAATGATGAGGATCATCAAAGGCGGGTAGACGCGTTTGCTCAAAGGCTCGCGAGTTACCAGGCGCTTGAACGGTCCTATCGCCAACGCGTTGCCCCAACGCGCCAGCGACCCCATTTTAATTCCAGCCCCATTCGTCCGGGCAGCAGCGACCTGGAATGCCTCACCCAGGCGATCTATTATGAAGCCAGGGGCGAGCCGATTGAGGGTCAGATCGCCGTGGCCCAGGTTGTTCTCAATCGCGCCCGACAACCCGCAAGGCCCAAAAGCATTTGCCAGGTCGTGTTTGAGGGTGCGCCGCGCCCCGGCTGCCAGTTCAGCTTTGCCTGTGAGGGTGATCGCCAGGCCGGTCCCGTGCGGCCTCTGATTTGGCAACAGACCCAGGCCCTGGCCGGCTCAGTCCTAGCGGGTCAATTTCAGGGCAATACAGCCGCAACACATTATCATGCCGATTATGTTCAGCCGCGATGGGCCAGCCAGATGCAGCGTCTTGGCCAGATTGGCCGACATATATTCTTTGCCTCTAATCCCTAGGGCCTCGATCAATAGGTCCGAAGGCCGGGTGAACTACACAAGGTAGCGAACGTTAATTATGCGGCGGCCCGTTAGCGTCTTGAAATGGGTTGTGAGCCCGCATAAGACTTAGGTGTAGCGGCTATGCTTGCGCTGCAATGTCTTCATCTGGTCTGGAATTAGGTAAAATGCAGGTTTGCCTCCGTTATGGTAACTTGTTTGCAAATCGACATTGACAGGCCAAATTCCAACCACTAACTTGCAAGGGCCTTGGGTGCAGCTGTGGTCGTCAGAGTGGCGGATCACGATCTGTGACCGCTATGGCGTCAAACTTGGCTCTCTAAATGGACCTCTAAGGGGATTACCAAAATGAACATGAAGAAGATTTTACTCGCCGGTATCGCCGTTGGCGCCCTGGCATCGACTGGTGCGAACGCAATAACGCTTACGGCGGCCACGGTCTCTGGTACCGCCTTGACGCTCGCCAATGGTATCGTGACGGCGCCCTATGGGCTTGTTGGTAACCTGACCGGCGTTTCGCCAGCGGCCCAGCTGGCGACCACCACGGGTTCCAATGGTAACTTCTACCAGATCACGGTGAATACATCGACCGGCGTTGTTCCGGTGTCTAGCTTGGTCTATGAAGTATCGTTCAAGCTAACTGGCACGGGCAATCCGACCTTCATCGCGCCTACGGCCGGTACGGGCGCGGGTGGTCTGAATAGGAACAACCTGACCCTCTTTGGTGTTAGCGCCAGCACGGTTACTACGATTGCTGGCAGCACGACCGCCGCCATCACCTTCGGTACCTGCAACATTAATAACCTTACGCTGAATTCGGGCGGTGTGAACCAGGCGGCCCTGACCTATCGTTTTGACGTCACTGGCATTTGCAATGCCTCCAACGGTCTCCAGAGCATCCGTCTGGACGCTCCGTTCCAGGTCGCTGCAGTTGGTACTGTTGTGCTGGCCTCGGACATTACGACTCCGCTCCTGGGCAACAACTCGATTGACGCGATTGGGGGTTCGACCCAGACCCTGGTCACGACGGTTGGTACCTATTCTGATGTTGGCATTGGCCCGAACCCATTCGGTGCCTCGACCTATGCGTCCTTTAATACGGGCCAGCAGGTGCCAACCGCTTGGGCGGCTGCCGGCGCGGCTGGGTTCAATCCCTTCACCAGCTATACCACGGCTGCGGGTACTGACCTTGTCATCGGTAGCATCAAGGCTTCGTATCTGTCCCCGACGTCTCAGGGTGTTCTTAGTATCAATTCCAATATGGCCGGTGGCGGGCTTCCGGCTCTGACCGCCAGCGTTGCAGTTACGGCTACGACCTCGCCTGTCTTTAACGCGATGCGTCCTGGTCTGGCTTCTCAGGCCGGTGCCTCTTCCGGTACCGTGGCGATTGCTGCGGCGAGTGTGAACTCCAGCAATACGGTTGCGACCATTCCGGTTGCCGCGTTTGCCGCTACGTCGTCTGCTGCGGCCCTGGCTTCCAACATCATCGTCGGTGCTGTTGCGAACAATAACGTCTCGGTCACCACGCCTCAGGCCTATTCTGCGGTTCTTAACGTGGCAACGAGTACTGCGTCTGGGGTTCCGGCCTTTGCTCCGGTTTCTTCGAACCTAGAAACCACTACGGTTCAAGGCTTCCGGATCGATGCGCCTTGGTTCGGTGGTAGCCGCGCTTCTACCCCAAGCCTGGTTCGCTTGAGCAACAGCTCGTCTGTCGCGACTGGCACCGTGACCTTGGTTCTGAACAACGCCGTGCTGGCTTCGGGTGAGTCCTTGACGGCTTCCACCTGCCAGATTGCGACGGGCGTTCCTGCCACGGCTGAGCTCCTGATCGACACCTCACGGGTGACGACCTGCTTCGGCAACTTCGTCCGCGGTGACCTGGCCATCACGGTCCAGGGTGCGGTCGCTAACCTGACCGCTAAGATGCGGGTTCTGAGCTCTAACGGCAGCGTTAGCGAACAGACCCTGGGTAACGTTTCCGCCTCTACTGCGGTTGTGAACTAAGACCTAGTTTAGGATCTTAATACCCTAGGAAGGGGGGGGCTTGGCCCCCCCCTTTTTTTGCTTAACACATGGGTAACCACATAATGGAATAGTGCCTGGAAATCGGATTAGTTAACCGACCGGAGCCATTCATGACCTATTCCCACAAACACACCCCCCTGGTCCAAAAAGGTCGGCAGGCCCTCGCCCTTGTCTTGGCACTGGGTATCGGCGGAACAGCGATTGCATACGGGGCGTCAGCCGCTGCGCTTACGCTTTCAATAGATCAGGTCAAGATATCAGGCCTGCTTCTAAACACGCAAAATGACCCATCCGTTCCCTCGACGATTGGCAAAGGGAACGCCACAATCCTCGCCTACGCCGATACGGTAAACACGACCAATAGCTTTGTATTAAGCACCAGCACCACCTCAGCCGTGCCTACGGCCATCACAAACATGACAGTGGTCGACGGAACCAACACTATCGCGGTCAAATCTGACACACCGCTGAATGGGGTGGCCACGATCGGTGGTCGATACAGGGTTCGCTTTACGCTGAGCGGCAGCGGCCAACCTGTTTTCAATGCAGCGGCAGATGCCAGTCAATTTGCCCTATTGGGCCAAGCTACGGGAAACATCTGCCAAATCACGGCCGCTCCTGTCGCAACCAATACGACCATCAACCCAGATCCGGCTGTGGCAGAATTCTCATTCATTATTGCTCCCGGCTGCTCCGCCGCGATGGGTGCTGACCAAGGTCCGACATTCCTTGTGCTCGACGCTCCCTGGCGTAACCGTCAAGTTGGCGACACGTTTGTATCCGTAGCGCTGGAACAAGATGGGCTAGGCGCCGGTACATACTCCAGCATAGCCTCACCCGCATCACGTCAACTGGCTCAGGCGGTAAACCCCGTAGACGCCAGCCTAGTTGATGCACCATCGGTTACCCAACAGATCAGCCAAAAACTACCAACCCTATTTGCGTTTACTGACCCGCCCGCGGCACCCTATATAGCAATCTCGACGGCTACCGGAACAGACGCAGCTATTGGATCCGTAAAGGCGGGGCTGCGGGTGCTAGCGCCGAACAATGCGGGTCCTTTAGGTGCCGGCCAGACGCCGACTGTCTTTACGAATTTGGGCAATGCCACCTTCACGCCTATCAAGGCCTCAGACATAAGCACCGAGCTAACGATAACGGCGTCGTCAGGGAAGTGGAATGGGATTGTTCCCGCTGTCCAAGGAACGACAGCGACGTTTCCGACCACCAACTCAGTCAAGCTGTCAACCAATGTCGCCATACCCCAGCAAACCAACATAAATTTGGCCATAAGCACAGACTCAGGCCAAACGCTAACAAGCACTTATATACCTCAATCCTATACAGCGACCTTACAGGTAAAGATCAACCCAAGTCTGGGTCAAAATAACCCATCACCCATCACTAATGTCCCGCTAGAAACCGCTTATCAGGAAGGGCTAACGTTCCGCATACCGTGGTTTGGCGGCGCAACATCCAGCAATCCTGGGCAACTCCGTATCGTGAACAGCAACACGACCGTCCCAACCGGTCCGGTTTATTTAGTCGCAAAGGCCTCTGTTCCTGCACAGGCAGCGAGCAATGGGTGCCTGCTAAAGCAGAGCCTCGCCCCGACTGAAGAGTTACTGGTATCGCCAGATCAGCTCACACAATGCCCAGGTCCCTTCAAAAGGGCGGATCTGATTCTGGCTATTCGCGCTGCGGCCCCAGATGTGATCGTGAAATTCCGAATTCAGAGCCTAGGCAATAAGCTTGCAGAAGTGTCTATTTCACCGAACACGGCCTCGCCATCGAGCTACGAGTTCCCATGGTTTGGCGGCTCCAAGGCCTCGACACCAAGCATAATCCGCCTAAGCAATGTGAATGACGTATCGACAGGTGCGGTAAGCCTAACCCTCTCTAATATCATCGAAGGGGTCCAATCAGGAACCTTAACCTGCAACGCCTCGACTGTGTCCGAGCTAGGGTCGATACTGCCTCAAGGCGAGCTGCTCATCAGCACAAGCCTGGCCGACCGATGCTTTGGTGCCTTCAAGCGGGGCGACCTATCGGCCACGATCGCCGGAAGCACAGCCGGAGTTACCGCGCGCATGAGGGTTACAAGTGGATCTGGCGCAGCGGCTGCCGAACAACAGCTCGGCAACCTGCCGGCCGACCAGCGCGTCAATGCCAGCACCAATAGCAATGTGCTTATTAGGGCGGGTTGGGTTGGTGGAAACCTAGCAGCAACCCCCAGCATTATAAGGCTGAGTAACGCCGCAACGGTCCCGACTGGAAAAATTACCCTCACCCTCGAAAACGTAGTCGATGGAACCGGAGCCGGGCCACTCGTATGCGACGGGACTAAGCTAACTGATTTGTGGACATTGTTCCCTAAAGCAGAAATAGTTCTCGACACGGCAAAACTAACGACCTGCTTTGGGAACTTTCGACGAGGCGACCTGGCCATATCCGTCGGCGGGCCCGCGAGTGGGCTTACCGGAAAAATGCGTATGGTGAGCACGTCCACCGGCATTGTATCTGAACAGGCGCTAGGAGAAAAATGCGTTACAAGTTCAACATCAACCGCTTCAGGCTGCCTTATCGCCGCGTGGTATGATGGACCAAAGTCCTACAGCAAGAGCGTGCTTAGGATTTCCAATGCTGGATCCGTCGAAACCGGGCCGGTACAGATCATCCTACGCAATGCTACGGAAAGCAGCCTGCAAGGCCCTCAGACCTGCAGCTCCCTGGTGCTGCCAGCCCTGAATGCGATCCCTGCTCAAGGCGAGCTTGTATTCGATAGCGTTGCAGCAAAGACCTGCTTTGGCGATTTTAGGCGTGGAGATCTATTCATCTCGGTTAGCGGACTAACTTCGGGGTTATATCCATCCATGAGGTTAGTATCGGCCGATGGCGCAATGGTCGCTGACCAAGCGCTGGGAATACAAGTAACAGGTGCATCGCCCAATCCGTAATCCTGGCCTAGGCGGGCCAATACCTTGACCTGTCAGCGATTGACGCGCTGAATGGCTGCTCGTCCAATGCTGACACCTATGTTTAACCGCAGGCGACCCAAGGCGGCCCGAATGCCTTGTCCCCAAAGGTTGCTTCGCCGCCCCGCCCCTAGAGAGGATTTCACTTTCACCAATTCCACCGCTATAGTGCCACCATGTCGCGCGTTCGAATTGGTGACCTTCTGGTCAAAAATGGTCTCGTTTCTCCGGCGGACCTAAATAGTGGACTCGAAATCCAGCGTACGGTCGGTGGCCGCCTAGGCATGATCCTTGTCCGCCTCGGTGCATTATCAGAGGCTGATCTACTCAAATGCTTGTCTCAACAATTGGGGCTTGCGGTCCAAACGCGTGAGGAAATGCCCTCGCCCGACCAGGTTAAGGTGTTAATCGATAACACCCAAACTCAAGCTAGCTGGTGGGCCGATCAAGAGGCAGTGGCATGGTGGGCGGATCCCGCCGGCGATCTGCTAGTGTGCGTGGCTGTCGATCCCCTCAACCCGCTGCTGCGTAGTGTCATTGACCAGACAGCCGCAATACGGGTTGAGTGGCGCCTTTGCCCAAGATCATTGATCTCTGCGGCGATAGACGACCTCGATCATCCCCAGTACTTAAATACAGGGTCAGCAAGCGCTGATGCCGCTCAACTCCGCGAAATGGCTGAGGAAGCGCCTGTTATTGATTTTGTGAACGCGGTATTTGCTGAAAGTTTGCAAAGGCGCGCCTCAGATATTCATGTCGAGCCGTTTGAAGACCGATTTATAGTCCGTATGCGCGTCGATGGAATTCTCCAAACGATACGAACCGCCCCGCGTTCTTCATTTGACGCTGTATGCTCTCGACTAAAGCTCCTCTCTGGAATGGATATAGGCGAGCGGCGACTTCCCCAAGACGGACGGCAAACGATTCGGATATCTGGGCAAGATATCGACCTTCGAGTTTCGACCTTGCCTGCGGCGTGGGGCGAATCACTCGTCATGCGCCTTCTGGGTAAAACAAGCCGGATACCCGAACTAACCGAGCTTGGGCTGCCAGCTGAAGACGCCGCAGGGCTAGCCCGCCTAGTTGAGCAGCCTAACGGAATCGTTCTCATCACCGGGCCAACTGGATCGGGTAAGACGACAACCATCTACCGCCTGCTAAGTGGCCTAAATGACGGACTAAGGAAAATTGTAACAGTGGAAGATCCGGTCGAATTTGATCTTCCCGGCGTGGTGCAAGTGCATGTGCGTAGCGATATCGGACTAACCTTCGCCGCTGGCCTCAGGTCCATACTTCGCCAGGATCCGGATGTGATCATGGTTGGCGAAATACGTGACCCTGAAACTGCACGTATTGCGGTTCAGGCCGCCCTGACTGGGCATATGGTCATATCCACTGTGCATACAAACTCCGCAATTGCCGCGGTACCGCGCCTAATAGATCTCGGTGTTGAAAACTATCTGTTGGCTGACGTCTTGCGCGGGCTTGTCGGCCAGCGCCTCGTAAGGAAACTGTGCTCAGTGTGCGCTATAGAGGATCATGACCAGCACTGGGAGGGTTTTGCGTCGCCTAAGCTAAGCGCAAGCCTAGCAGGCTTGCCGCCAAGGTTCATGAAGCCCGTGGGGTGCGAAAAATGCGGCGGTTCAGGATATCTAGGTCGCATCGGCCTCTACGAGATAGCCCAATTTACCCCCGATCTAGCTTCGGGAGTTCGCCGCAACGCCTCCGAGGTGGAGCTAACCAAGATGGTGACAGACCGTGGCTTCATAGATATGTTTCAAGATGGCGTCATGAAGTCTGCTCGAGGGCTAACAACAATGGCCGAGGTTTTCCGCGTCATTGGCACGGGCGAACTGACTGATCAGGAGTCCAGTCGAACATTGACCACCGATCCGGCGTTCTAATGGCTACACAAGACAAATCTGAACGGCTATTTGCGTACAAGGCAATCGATAGCAACGGGCGCCAACGTAGCGATCAGATCTCAGCAACCGACTCTCGGGCCGCCCTTAGGGTCCTAAATGCTGACGGGTTAACGCCTATCTCCTTGGTGGAGAAAGAGCGTCTCAAGACGAGTACCAAGTCTGGTGAGATAGGGTTTACCGATCGGGTGACTGTACTACGGCAAATGGGGCTGATGGTCGAGGCCGGAGTCGGGCTGCTAGAAGCCATAGACACAGTCGCTATCGGCATAACTGCGAATCACACACAGCTGCAATTTGAGCAACTGTCTAAGGCGTTAAAGCGCGGCGAGACCTTTGCCAGCGCTCTCGAACAACAGGCACCCGGATTCCCATTCTATGTCTATGCCATGATTAGGGTTGGCGAAGAGACGGGGCAACTCGACACAGTACTGAGAGACGCTGCAGAGCAAATGGCCTATGAAGACAGGCTAAGGCGGGACTTTAGCAACGCCCTAACCTATCCAAGCTTTCTCGCATCGGCCGGACTGGCCGCAGTACTATTCATTTTTACCGCCGTTGTCCCGCGATTCTCCGCCATGATTGGTAATAAGCGTGACCAAATGCCAATGATATCAAGATGGGTGATTGAGGCAGGCGAGTTTGCCAGCACGCACATTCTACTGATTCTCGCTGGCATAGTCGGTCTAGGCATGGCCATGGTGGCGATGGTGAACAGCCCAACCTTACGGCAGCGGGCTTACGCTGCCGCACATGGGATGCCGTTACTCGGCGACCTGTTGCGATATCGGGAGATCACGACATGGTCGCGCCTAACTGGATTTGCACTACGCAACGGGGTTGGCCTTCTAGCGGCATCCGACCTCGCTCGCCAGGCAACGCCAGACGGTAGATTCAGGCGCGGCCTAGAACAATTTGAGCGTGATCTGAAGGCAGGGATTGCCGTTGATCAGTCGCTCGGGCGCCACACCCAGCTCACATCAATGGACCTTAGCCTTTTAAGGGTTGGTCAACGATCGGGTGCCCTGGGCAAGATGTTTGACTTCTTGGCTGATGGCTATGACGCCAAATTGACGGATGCCTTAAAGCGTCTCACCGCCCTTATCGAGCCTTTAGCCATTGGTATGGTCTCTGTATTGGTCGGTATCGTAGCGTTATCCCTGGTCTTGGCACTATCGAGTGTTTATGACTCGGTCATTTGACCTTTGGGTCATCGCCACAGTCGTATCAGTTGCGGCGGTGCTTATTGCAAGTTGGGTTCCCACTCGGTTGCTACGGCAATTGGAAATCCCAAAGCCCACCCGCCTTTGGCATGCCAGCTTGGCAGTTACTTGCCTTACCACGACCCAGCTCGTGCACTCGATACTCAGCCCGCAAACACTCATAGGCTCGGCGGCGCTAGGCCTTCTCGTTTCGGCATCAGTGGCTATCGCATGGTATGATGCGAGTTACCTTATCATTCCAGATATTCTAACCTTTGGCTTAGTCTTGGCTGCATTGGGCATTAGCCATGACGATGGGCTGAATCTCTCACCATGGGGTGGAGGCCTATGCGCCGGATTGTTGTTTGGCCTGTCCTTAGTGTGGCGGGCGGTGAAAGGGGAGGACGCAATGGGATTCGGGGACGTCAAACTGGCCGGTGCCTATGGCCTTATGCTCGGACCCGAACACGGCGCATGGATGTTGGCGGCATCTGCAAGTAGTGGCGCCGTTTGGGCGCTTGCTGTCCAACGACTAGAACCCAACCGTCTCGCGCCTGTAATCCCATTTGGCCTATTCTTGTCGATATGTGGGTTCGGGCTGATTATTGCGAGGTTAGTATGAGAAAGTCTCGATCTGGATTTAGTGTAATTGAGGCGGTTGTAGCGATCGCCATTGCTGCGATCGGATTGACCGCCATACTTGCCCTACAACAGCAGCTCGCCAGGAGTCAGGCAAGAGCGGAAGCGGCGTTAAACCGGCATAACATACGACGTGCAGCAATCGTTTTAGTTAGGGATATAAATCCCTATCAACGACCGACCGGCCAGATCTTGATCGCACCGGGTCTAAGCGTGAGCTGGGCATCCGAAGCAATTGTGAGGCCGATTCAAGGGCTTGGGTTTGGTGGCGCGCCGAGCGCGTTTCAAGTCGGCTTATACAATGTGACTGTCCAGATCGAGGACGCGAACCATACTGTGCTCGACCAATTTACGGTCGAGCGCTTGGGCTGGAAGCGTTTGGAGGACGTTTCTTTGTATTAGCAGGAGGCGTGATTCGGGACTTTCCCGCAACAGGAGGCCGAGATGGGGGCAAGTTGATGCCAAGGTTCAATCCTGTGCTAACCCCCGTTAGGGTATAAGACCCGCCACGCCCCACCTTCAAGGCCTGGTTGATGGTGCCGGTCATCTGGCTAGCCAGATTCGCCATGTCGCCAGAATCACGGAGAATCAGCGGCGTTACCAGTATGATTAATTCCGTCTTCGTGCCACTTACCGTATCAGTACGGAAGGCGTTCCCAACTATCGGTATATCTTTAAGAAAAGGGATGCCCTGATTCCCTTTTGTATAGTTATCGTCAATAAGCCCGCCCATAACATGGGTAGCGCCGTCAGTAAGAGAAATCCTCGTGCTCAAACTTCTGCTAAGAATAGAAGGACTAGCAATTGCCGCACTACCACCCTCAGCTTGCTTCGACACTTCCTGAGAAATATCGAGGTCTATGCGATTGTCACCATAAACTGTAGGCTTAATATCTAAAATTACACCCGTCTGTCGGTACTGAACAGTTTGAAGTACTTGCGTGCTACTATTGGACTGTACATTGGATGCCGCCTGAGACGTAATAATAGGAATGTCTGTACCAACCTGAATTCTTGCTTTCTCACCACTTTTGGCAGTTAGCTGCGGCCGAGATATAATGTTCACCTTGTTATTCTTAGCGAACGCATTGAATGCCGCTCTGAGATCAAGGCTTTTGCGTGCATACGCTATTGAAAGCCCGCTTCCCGCCAGCCCGAGGCCCTTTTCAGTACCGCCACTAAAACTTCCGCCCATTGCACTTTGCTTGAAGAACCACTCAAGGCCAAGCTGGGTTTGATCTGTTAGGTCAACCTCCGCAATTGTTACTTCGATCATCACCTGGGGAGCAGGTCGGTCCAACTGAACAAGCAAACTGCGGAAAACGGAAAACTGCGATGCGGTACCCATAAACAGAATGCGATTGCCGATTGGGTCGACGCCAATGGTTCCGCCGCCTGCGATCGAACCCCCGACCACCCCTCTGGATTGGCTTACCGCGGCCTGTGCTGTCGCTGGTGCGCCTCCTGCTACGCCAACCGGTGTCTGCGTTGGCGCGCTGGAGCTCGATGCAGCGCCAGTAGCCATCAAAGCGAGATCTGCAGCAGTCGAATTTTGTACATCATAAACAAAAGTAGTTATTTGGTCGGTTACGCCGCTCGGCTGGTCAAGTGTCGAAGCCCAGAAACGAACGCGGTCAAATAATTTGTCGTCATTAACAAACACTAACACTTGCCCCGTATTCGGCATTGTAAGGATCATTATTGATCTGGTTGCCAAAACCGAGCGTGTTATTTTATAACCCTCTAAAGTTAGAGTGTCTTCTAATGCCTTAGCAAACGCATCAACGCCCCAGTAAATAGGCTGGAACTTTAGGACCTTCGCTCCCGCGTATGCTGGTTGATCCAGCCCTTGTAAAAAGCCCACCACCCCCTGTATATCTCGCCCGGGTCCGCGTAGGATCAAACTGTTAGATGCCGCGTCGCTAGTAATGTTAATCGATCGACTAGCAGGAAAAAGTTCCTGAACCATAGGCAGGATGGCGCCCGCCTCTAGTGTTTGAAGTTGAAAGAACTGGACGACCGACCTAGACTCTACCGGCGTGTCGTCGGATGACCGGCTTCGAACAATTATCGCTGGATCTGAGTTTGGCCCAGTATCATCGAGCGCCATAACGACACCATTTCGGACAGTAAGGCGAATCCCGTAGTCTCGAAGCGCAGATTGCAGCTGCGTGAAAAACTGCACACGGGACATATCTGGGCTACTTCTGAGGGTGATAACTTCCTGTCGGCTACCAATATTTGGCCCAAGCGAGTAAGGAACTTTAAGAATCTCCCCAAGCGCAGTATCGAGAAACTGTGGCACAGGCTGCGGCGGAAGGCTTACATTGACTGTTCCTAGTCCAAGCAACGTCTCCAGATCAGCCAGCTTTGCGTCTTCGACGGGCTTGGGCCGCGGCAACGCCAACTTGCCTGGAATGTCTATTTCCTCGAAGCTAGGCCTGGGTTCGCGCGCGACTTGGTCAGTTGGCGATTGGCCAATTGGGTCTTGAGTTGCTCGCGGCTCGCGCCCAGGGCTCGTGGTCATTTTTAGCACTGGAAAGGAAGCGCACCCCGTCAGAGTTAGGCCCGAGATTAAGGCCGCAGTGCAGGCATTGCGCAATAGCTGAGGCCTCATAGCCTGGTCTCCGATATAGGTTCCCGAAGTTTCTCGAACAAGCTGACCTTACGAATGGTCTTTCCGTTGCGCAGCTCGGCCTGTTGACTGCTTAGCGTGGATATCACCCAACCGTCGGCAACAAGGTCGCCACGTTTAAGTGTGCGCTTATAACCATCCTTTTCAACCAAGACCACCCAGTCGCCATCTTGATAGCTGAGGGCTCTTACCTGGGCGCGAAACTCAATCGCTATGTCGGGCTTCGGCGGCGGCGGCGGCGGTTTTGGCGGCGGCGGCGGCGGCGGCGGCGGGTTCAACTTCGCGAAGTATTCTGCAACTTGCACCAGATCCTGACCTGGGCGCTCCAATCTTGGGGCCGACCCCAGCCGCGGGCTGTGAATTGCGGAGATCTCGCCCCTGTAGCCAAGACCAAAGCCAAGGCCGACCGCCCCAATGCCAATCCCAAATACCAAGATCCAAAATCGTACGGAGATCACTGGCTCTTATCCAAGTTAAGCGCAGCGTCAAGTACGAGCTGAACCTTTACTGGCATGTCTCCAGTGACTGAAATTGACCTTACGACGAATGCTTTGTTGGCTTTACCTAGCTCCCTAAGGAATTGGGTGAAGGTTATCCAGTTAAAGTCTGCATTCACCTGAAGGCGAACAAAAGATAACGGTCCGACCCGATTAAGCTCTTTATTTGTAGAAATCGAAATAGAGGTCATTCCAGCAGTCATAGCCATTGCATTGATTTGCTGCTCAACTAACACCTGGCCTATGGCGGGTGATTTAGCCTTCCAGCCCCAACGGGACAACTGCTCGGCCTGGATTCGAATTTCTTGCCATTCGGACCTAGAAACAGTGCCTTGCATGCGGGATTGTTGCGCCAGTTCCAAACGTGACTGTACGAGTTCAACCTGGCATTTCTGTGCCAACTCCCAGGCACTTAACGGTGCCATTGTCAGCGCAGCCATCGCTAAACCAAGAACCAAGTAGCGTTCTCTTTGCGTTAGCCCCTGCCAGTAGGACAACATACTAGACAGGATTGATTTAAGGGTTTCCCCAGTCTGCGCCATGCCGTCCATAACCGTATCTAATGACTAATGCTCAGTGCAAAGTCCATGAAACAATTCGGAATCTAACGATATTTCCCCTTGCTATGTCCATATCTAAATGGAACATGCCGTGTACTCGAACCACCACACTGTCCCCGGACGAGACCGCCAAATGAATAACCAAAAGCGCATGGCCAGCTATTTTCCCCGACCGCTCAAACACGCCAAAAGTGGCTATAGTTTGTTGGAAATTCTCATCGTTTTAGCTATCATTGCAATGATAGTCGCGCTGGTTGGCCCTAGACTTTTTGCGCAATTAGACAAGTCGAAGGTTGTCGCCGCGAGGGTGCAGATGCAAGGCCTCAAGGCCGCGCTCTCGACTATGCGGCTGGACATCAACCGATACCCGACGACTGAGGAGGGTTTGGCCCTATTGCAAAAAGCTCCGAGCGAATCGGTACCAGGCTGGGCTGGCCCCTATATGGATGGCAGCCTACCAAAAGATCCTTGGGGGAACCCTTACAGCTACGCGCCGCCTGCAACAAGCAGCGATGCGCCAGTAATTACAACCCTTGGCGCCGATGGAAAGCCAGGCGGCACTGGCAATGATTCCGACCTTAGCGTCTAATCCAGGCTGGTCTTCTAGGCGGGGCTACTCCCTACTCGAAATCATGATCGTTCTAGCAATCATGTCCGTAGCCGTATCAATAATGGTCCCGAGGGCTGGCGCGGCTCTTGATCAGGTCGTTGTTCACACGATACAGTTTGATCTTCAGCGTCAAATCTCAGATCAAAGACGACGGGCCTTCTCCACCCAGTCGGAATTAGGCCTTGAAATTCAGCCCACAAGTGAGGAGTCGGTACATTCCGATTCAGAAGCCGAAGATCTAACCGCTCGAGTGACCGTGCCGAAGGGCTGGACAGCGGAGCTTGAATCTCCAGTGACTCTGTATGCAAACGGCCAGTGTACGCCCACCAGATTGCATTTATCGAGCCTCGGAAAGAATCCGATCCATATGGCTCTCCGCGACACTTGTCAGCTCATTCGCTATTTTGGGCCTTGACCAGGGCGGGGTTCTACCGGCCGATCAATGTTCATGGTAAAGACCAACCGGTTGCGCGCCCGGTCAATCATGGGCTCAACCTGACTAAAATAAGGCGAAGACTCTAGTTCTTCCGCGACCAGATCCACTCCGACACTGGCCTCTACAGGCAAGTCGAATGTGGCCTGCTTTTCGTCAAAGGCAAATCGCGACAATTTATAGCCAAACGGAGTCAAAATCTCTTGTGTTGCTTGCAGTGCACTAGCGGGCTGAGCGCCGTTAAGCTCTCGATTGAGAGACGCTAGGGCCCGGACCTGTGCCTTATAGGCTTCGGTTTGTGATTGGCTTTGAGGCCCCAACGCAGCCAATTGCTGCTTGATATGATTGTTTTCAATCGTCAGACGAATTGATTGGCCTAAAAGAAACAAGGTTACACAAACTAGGCATGCGGCGGCAACGCCCGCCGCCATACGCCCCCATCTCTGAGCAGACACGCTCGAAAGAATCGAGGCTAGATAAGGGTTTGAGCTTATATAGGGGCTTGCACTGACAGCAGGCACTTCTACCCAGTTTTGCTCAGCAACGCGCAAGAAATCTGCCCATTCATCCGAGTTAGGCAGAGCTTTCGTCCACTGATCGGCCAACAAAAAGCCGTTGTCCCACACTTGGCTGGAATAGCCTGTTCCGGACCGAACAATTTGTGGCCCCAGCCCGGCTTGCTTGAAAAAGGGTTCCGGAATTAGAGTCGCGTTTGTGCTATGGCCAGATGCGCCAAGGGCCACATCAACCCAGGCCTGATCCCACCACCAAATTCCGAATTGGTCCGCTTGCCGACTGATTAAGATGCCGGTCTCTCGAAATGGCGAGCCATTTGTCGCAAACACCCGCGCTGCAGCGACGCTAGCGCGCCCACCGAGGCCAGCAGGCACCTTAAAGCGCGCAAATACACATTTCTGTCGGCAGATGGCAATAATGCCATGTTGGCTGAACAGGCCACGCACCTTGATGTTTAGTGGCTTTATCTCACCGCTCGAACTCAGCAGAGCGACCGGGCTTTGGAAAGGTAGAAACTCCGTTAGGCTTTGGGTTGTCACGCGGTGTAAACCTTTGAAGTGTTTCTAAATCAACCCAGACTGGCCGGTCTTGGTTTTGCGGTGTGAGAATGAAGCGAGACCGATATCGGAACCCATGGTCTGGATCGGAAATTATAAAGTGATATTGGCCGTTAGGATAGGTATAGAGCTGCTCATTATTGTCCGACAGACCAAGCTCGGAAATAGCATAAAACGGGACCGTCTTCCGCCGTTCGACCGCTGCGACCGCTTGGGCGTTGGTGAGGCCAAACATAAGGCTTAAAGCTTCGGGGCTGGCTGTATTGATGTTAAAGGATGCGCTGTCGTACTGAGCCGTGATCAATTGTGAAGCCTTGGCCCAGTTTGGCGCCTTGGATAAGCGCCAACTAAGTAGACCATTAAGTTCAATTGGACTATCCATGGGCCGATTCGGTGGCACGGCCTTGTTAGATCTTTGATAATTGTCGTATTCTGCGCCGCCGAGCGATACAAGGTCGTCATTGTCAATATAGTCCTGCAACTCGGCAGAAAGAGTTTGAGCAGCGCTTACGGGTAAGCCAGCTAATTGAAATAGGCGGACTCGTGTTTGTTCGTTGGCAAAGTTCGTATTGACTAGACCCGCGTCATCTTGAAGTTGAACAAGACGTTTAGGCGATAGACTGTTCGTATCTCGGGTCCAGACATAGGGTGTGCTATCAATGTTTAGGAATTGTATCGCCTGGCCAGAGAGTTTTGGTACTAAGGGTTGATCTACCATGCCGGGCCCGGGCTCAGCCCCGATAGTCAGTGACACGCGGTTATAGGGTTGGGTCGACGCCCAAAACGCTGTTTCAGCCTCAGCCGACAGGGCATCAATGTAGAATTCAAGCTCTCGCTTTTGTTGAACGGTTTCATCGAAAAAGTTTTCGGATGCGATGATTACGGTGAGATAGATAAGGGTCAGTATCGTCAAGGTCGTCAGGACAGCAGGCAAGGCAAACGCTCTATTGCGAAGATTCCGCTGTGTATTTGCGCTGACCACTACATGGACTCCAATACGGAGGCTGATGGGCGTGGCCGCCCTGAAGTCGCCCTTTCCACGAACAGCGTAGTTAGATCGTCCGACCAGAGCCGAATATAAAAGGTGCGGGCTCGAAACCGCGTATCAAAGTCTCGAGGCGTTTGGCTGCCGGGCCTCACAGTGAGCGAATCTTCCCAAACTAGTCCATCTTTAGAATAGGCAAACCGCACCGTTTTCTGGCCGAAGTCCATAAGTTCGATCGGGGGTTGGGAGTCGATCGAGCAAACTAGCCGTGAATGTCCTGACTCCACCTGTATCGTGAGTTCAATATGCGCAACCGGGCCAGCATTAGTGCAGTTAGTGTCCCTAGGCAGTATAGCCGACCCAGAAATCATTGTTGGCGTACCGATTAAGGTTTCTGGCTTAAAGCTTTTTATCCCCATCCCATCTGATGCGGAGTCCAAACCACTAGGCACAATCATTCCTTCAATTAGGGCGCGAAAGCTCAGGGCCTCGATCTGACGATCAGAAACAGCAAGCACGCGTCTACCCAAGCTAAACCCACTCGTACTCGCGCGATTGCCAATCGAGAATATGAGGGTTAGAGCCAGGCCCGTAATGACCAAGGCGATCATGGCCTCTAAGACTGAAAAACCGGATCTGGACCGGCGGGTATCGATCAGTTGCTGTTCCACCATCAATGGTTTCCACCCAAGTCGCTCTAGGGTCAATGGGCCGCATAGCGCCTGTCCTGCCTAAGCCCCCGCCAGCTTGGCCGCCTTTGCCGCATCGATGCCTTCAAGGACCAAGCGGCGGGCGTGGTCAGCATCGCCCCAGCCACGGCACTTGACCCATTTGCCGGGTTCAAGGTCCTTATAACTCTCGAAAAAATGCTCGATCTGTTTGAGGGTGATCTCGGGCAGGTCGGTATAGTTTTGCACATTGTCATAGCGCTGCGTTAACCAGGAGGATGGCACGGCGAGCAGTTTCTCATCCGCGCCAGCCTCATCCTCCATCAAGAGTACGCCAACAATGCGGCAGCTGATAATGGCGCCCGGGACAATGGCGCGGGTATTGGCGATGATGACGTCGCAAGGATCGCCGTCCCCAGACAGGGTGTGGGGGATAAAGCCGTAATTGCCGGGGTAGCGCATGGCCGTATAAAGGAAGCGGTCGACGACCAGGGCGCCGGCCTCCTTGTCCATCTCATACTTGATCGGCTCGCCGCCAATCGGCACTTCAATAATCACATTGACGTCAAAGGGCGGATTCTTCCCGATCGAAATGGCATCAATGCGCATCTAGTCCTCCAGCGCGGGCCAAAAAGGCGGCCCCCAAACAGCAAAAGTCCGCCCCAAGGCTGTGGGGCGGACTTTGAATTCTAGTCGAAGCCTTGGTCAAAAACAGCGTGAGTCTTTGACGCAGACGGCCTCTTATTTCTTCATAAAGCCGCCAAATTTGGCCGAGAAGCGCGAAATGCGGCCACCACGGTCCATCAGGTGCTGATTGCCACCGGTCCAGGCCGGGTGGGTCTTGGGATCAATATCCAGATTCAAGGTCGCGCCCTCCTTGCCGTAGGTGGAGCGGGTCTGGTAGGTCGTCCCATCAGTCATAACCACATTGATGAAGTGATAGTCGGGGTGGGTGTCTTGTTTCATGGCTCTATCCAACCGACTTAAGGTCAAGGGACAAAAAGACCGCTCACAACCCAGATGGGCCCGGGCGATCAAAAGGATGCGCGGCTATACACGATGGCCGGGCCTATAGGCAAGGGCTGTGTTGAACGCACCGCCCGCAAAGGACAGGTTTATGACGGATATTTCGCATTCTGACGCCGCGGGCGGCGAGTCCCAGATCGATGGACGCCCAGGACAGGGCGCGGCCCTGGCCACCCAGATCTCTGAGGCGGCCGCGCGGAGGCCCAAGGGAAAGACTATCCGCCCCCTCAGCCATATCCTGCCCTTTGTCGCCAAGCATCGGCTCGACGCCCTAGCCGCCTTCCTTTTTCTTCTGATTTCGACCAGTGCGACGCTTGGCCTCACCGGTGCCTTGCGGGTTGTCGTCGATCACGGGTTTGTTCAGGGATCGCCTCAGGCGCTCAACCGCTATTTCCTTATCATGGTTGCTGTGGCCCTGGGCCTGGCGGCCGCCAGCGCCTTGCGGTTTTTCTTTATCTCTAAGCTTGGCGAGGCGGTGGTCGCGGACCTACGCAAGGCGGTCTATGCGCACATCCTGACCCTGGATCCGGCCTATTTTCTTAAGACGCGCACTGGTGAAGTGCTGTCGCGCCTGACCACGGATATCACCATTGTCGAAAATCTGGTCGGTTCATCAGCCTCGATTGCCCTGCGCAACCTACTGGGCCTGATTGGCGCGCTCGCGCTCTTGATTGTGGTCAGCCCAAAGCTGGCGGGCCTGATTGTCTTGCTGGTGCCGATTGTCGTGGCACCCATGTTCCTGTTTGGCCGACGCGTGCGCAAGCTGTCGGCCTCGGCCCAGGACCGCTTCGCTGATGCGGTCGGGTTTGCCGGGGAAAGCCTAGATGCCCTCGATACGGTCCAGGCCTTTGGCCGCGAAAAAAGCGCCGGCCAAAGATTTGCGCATTCGGTTGATATTGCCTTTAAGGCCTCGCTAGCAAGGATCCAGGCTCGGGCGATTATGACCGCCCTCGTCATTGGGCTTGTCTTTGGCGGTGTAGCGGTTGTGCTCTGGCTCGGAGCCCATGCTGTGATTATGGGCACCATGACCGGCGGGGCACTGGTTCAGTTCCTATTCCTATCCGTTATGGCCGCAGGCTCGGTCGGGGCCCTGGGCGAGGTCTGGGGCGATGTGCAAAAGGCGTCGGGCGCTATGGAGCGGATCTCTGAGCTGCTGAGCGCAAGGCCAGCCATTGCCGCCCCTGCCCACCCCAAGGCGTTTCCTGTACCCACCCAGGGCGCCGTGGAATTTGACAAGGTCAGTTTTGCCTATCCCGGGCGTCCCGACCTGCGGGCCCTCAATGGTTTGAGCCTGAGCGTGCGGCCGGGTGAGACTGTGGCCCTGGTCGGACCCTCGGGTGCGGGCAAGTCGACGGTCCTGCGCCTCCTCTTGCGGTTTTATGACCCCCAGGCGGGCTCGATTCGGCTCGATGGTGTCGATTTGCGTGATGCCGATCCCGCCGAGGTCCGGGCGCGCATGGCGCTGGTGGCCCAGGATGCGCCGCTGTTTTCGGGCTCAGCGCTGGATAATATCCGCTTTGGCCGCGAGGCGGCCGATTTTGAAGCTGTCCAGGCGGCTGCCAAGGCGGCAGAGGCCGATGGCTTTATCCGCGCCCTGCCCGAAGGCTATGATACGGGCGTGGGTGAGCGGGCCAAGACCTTGTCGGGCGGCCAAAAACAGCGTCTTGCCATTGCCCGGGCCCTGGTGCGCAAGGCGCCCATCCTCTTACTCGATGAAGCGACCAGCGCCCTAGACGCCGAAAACGAGCGCTTGGTGCAGCAGGCCTTGCATGATGCCATGACGGGCCGCACGACGCTTGTCATTGCGCACCGGCTCGCAACCGTCCTACGCGCCGACCGAATTGTCGTCATGGATGAGGGCCGCGTGGTTGAGCAAGGCACCCATGCCGCCCTAGTGGCCAAGGGCGGGCTCTATGCGCATCTGGCCAAGCTGCAATTTGGGGACGAGGCGGCCTAGGCCTGGTCCCTAGCCGCGACCGCAAGACCAGGAAAATCGCTGAATATGCCATCGACGCCGAGCGCAATGAATTTACGAACCTCGGCGGCCATATCGCCATGCTGGGCCAGATAATCGCTGCCACTGGCATCGCCCCGGCGCAGGGCTGTCGGCAGGAAATTATTCTCGGCCCGGAAGGTCCAGGGATGTAGGGCCAGGCCTGCCGCATGGGCGTCCTTGACCAGGCTGGTTGGGCTGGTCCAATTGCCACCAGCGTCTCTGGGCAAGATCAAGTCCTTATAGGGGCCAATGCCATCGGCAAAACTGGCGACGGTTTTCAGGCCCTCAGGCGTGATCAGGTCGGCATAGGTGCGGGCATCGCCAGCCTTGGCCAGGTCAGCCGGTGCGCCTTCGGAATCGACCAGAAAGACTTGCCGGCAATTCACTAGGCCGCGCAGGGCCTTGAGCGGAGCGGTTTCAAAACACTGGATAAAGATCGGGGCCGATTTGCTATTCAGGCCCGCCGCCTTGACCGCCTCAGCGAGGCGCGCCTCCATGGCCAGGCCCTGACTGGCGAAATAGGTCGGGTGCTTGAGCTCAGGATAGACGCCAACCTTGCCTTTTTTGGCCAAGGCCAGGACTTCCACAAAGGTTGGGATTTCGAACTGGCCGTCAAAGGCGGTATTGGCTGGGCGAAGTTGGGCCAGGCGCTCCTTGGCGCGCAGGGTCTTGATCTCTGCTAAGGTAAAGTCTTCGGTAAACCAGCCGGTAATACTGGTCCCGTCTATGGTCTTGGTGGCCTTGCGGGCTGCAAATTCAGGCCGGTTGGCGACATCGGTGGTGCCGCTGATCTCGTTTTCATGCCGGGCAATGAAATGGCCATCCTTGGTCAGGACTAGATCCGGCTCGATAAAATCAGCGCCCTGCTCAATCGCGCGGGCGTAAGAGGCAAGCGTGTGTTCCGGCCGCTCGCCACTACAGCCCCGGTGCCCGATAATGATCGGCTTCTTGACCGGCTTGGCCAGGGCGGTTTGGGCGGACATGAGGGCAGCTCCGGACAGAGCAAGGACAGAACGGCGCGACAGGGACATGGTGGGGCCTTCGTGATGACGAGGCCCTAGCCTAGCGCAAAACCTGTGACGGTCTAACGACTATTGCGCGGCCTTGATCAGGCCAAGGACCTGGGGGTGCAGCTCAAGATTAGCCGCTAGCACCGTGCCATCGGTTAGGACCATTTCGCCGCCATCGACATGGGTGACCTTACCGCCAGCCTCTGTGACCAAGAGCGTGCCTGCCGCCATGTCCCAGTTTTTCAGGCCGCGCTCCCAATAGCCGTCAAACCGGCCAGCGGCGACATAGGCAAGATCCAGGGCCGCTGAGCCAAACCGGCGTACGCCGCTGACACGCTGGCTGATCTGGTGCAGTTCTTTTAAGAAAACGCCGTGCCCAGGCCTGCCTAAGAAGGGAATGCCGGTGGCTAAGACCGCCTCGTCAATATTGCGCCGGGCCGCGACGCGCAGGCGTTTGTCGTTCAAATAGGCGCCCTTGCCCTTTTCGGCCCAGAACAATTCATTGCTGACCGGATTAAAGGTGACGCCCGCCACAATCACGCCGTCGCGCTCTAGGGCCGCGGTGACGGCAAAATGCGGGATGGCATGGAGGAAATTGGTCGTGCCGTCGAGCGGGTCAACAATCCAGGTATGGGTCTTGTCACTGCCCTCAATCAGGCCGCGCTCTTCGCCGATAAAGCCATAGCCGGGGCGAACCTTGCTCAGCTCTTCAAACAAGACCTGTTCGGCCTTGTGATCGGCGGCAGAGACATAGTCCCCAGGCCCCTTTTTCGAGACCTGCAGCTCGCCAACCTCGCCAAAATCACGCGCCAGGCCGCGGGCCGCCTTACGCACGGCGGCGATCATGACCTTTAAAAGGGTGGTGGGCGTGGACACGGATCAGCTTGTTTCTAAAAAGAGGACGGGCAGGTCTTAAAGATCAGTCCGCGCGGCGTAGGTATTCACCAGTTTCGGTCGAAACCACGATGCGCTCGCCCGTGCCCATATAGGGCGGGATCATGATGCGCATGCCATTATCGGCCTTGGCGGGCTTATAGGAGGACGAGGCGGTCTGGCCCTTGACCGTGGCTTCGGCCTCGACAACGGTTAAGACCACGGTTTCGGGCAGGGCAATGCCGATGGGCCGCTCTTCATGGAATTCCAGCACCACTTCCATACCGTCTTGCAAGAACTGGGCGCGCTCTTCGCCGACAAAGTCCTTATGCAGCTCGATCTGCTCGTAATTGACCTTGTCCATAAAGACCAGCATCTCGCCCTGCTCATACAGGAAGGTGTGGTCCTTCTGCTCCAGGCGCACGCGCTCGACCGTATCGGATGAGCGGAAGCGTTCATTAAGCTTGCGCCCATCAATCAGGTTTTTCAGCTCGACCTGGGCAAAGGCGCCGCCCTTGCCGGGCTTGACATGGGCGGTCTTGACCGCGACCCACAGGCCGCCGTCGTGCTGGATTACATTGCCGGGCTTAATGGCATTGCCGTTGATCTTCATGGGCGGGGCTCATGCTTTGACGTTGAAAGTGTGCGCCGGGCTTAGGCCAGGGCAATGGCCGCGGAACCTAGCCCTCAGGGGCTAGAAAGGCAAGCTAGGGCGCTTTCTCGCCCTTAGTCGCTGCATGGACCGCCTTGGTCTTGGCATAAAACGCCGCCACGGCCGCCGGTGCGCCGCCGGGATAATCCCAGACGCCAGAGCTGACCGCGATGAAATCCGCGCCGGCCTCAATCACGTCTGTGCAGTTTTCAACCGTAATGCCGCCAATGGCGACGCAAGGGGTCGTCATGGTTTCTTGCCAGATGCTCAAGACCTCAAGCTCGGCGGGCGTAGCATTGGCCTTGGTCGTGGTCGGGAAAAACGCGCCAAAGGCGACATAATCGGCCCCGCCTTCGGCCGCTTCCATGGCCAGATGGCGGCTATCATGGCAGGTCACGCCAATCATGGCGTCGGGCCCCATAATGCGCCGGGCATCTTTTAGGGTGCCATCGGACTGACCAATATGGGCCCCATCGCAGCCCAGCTTGGCGGCAAGATCTGGCCGGTCATTGAGTAGCACCGCCACGCCCATGGCATGGGCCACAGGCAGGACCTTCGCAACCACATCGGCCAGGTGCGCTTCACTGGCGTCTTTCAGCCGAATCTGCAGCGCCGCGACATCGCCTGCAGCCAGGCACTGGCCGAGCAGGGGAGCAAAGGCCTTGGCATCGTCGATACGCGGCGGGGTAATGAGATAGAGGCGTGCGCGTGCGCTCACGAAAACTCGCCCTTGGCATAGCGCTTGGCCATGACGGCGAGCGATAAGGGCTTGATCCTCGAGCCATGACCGGCGGCACCGAATTGCTCGAACCTGGCGCGGCAAACCGCGGCCATGGCGTCCTTGGCGGGCTTTAGGTATTTGCGCGGGTCAAATTCTTCGCGGTTTTCATACAGGATCTTGCGGATCTGGCCGGTCATGGCCAGGCGGTTATCCGTATCGACATTGATCTTGCGCACGCCATGCTTGATGCCGCGCTGAATCTCTTCGACCGGCACGCCCCAGGTCTGGGGCATTTCGCCGCCATGAGCATTGATAATGTCTTGCAGGTCCTGCGGCACCGAAGACGAGCCATGCATGACCAGATGGGTATTGGGCAGGCGGCGGTGAATCTCCTCGATCACATTCATGGCCAGAATGTCGCCGTCGGGCTTGCGGGTAAACTTATAGGCCCCGTGCGAGGTGCCCATGGCAATGGCCAGGGCATCGACCTGGGTCTGGCGAACAAAATCGACCGCCTGGTCTGGATCGGTCAGCAGCTGGTCGTGCGACAAGACCCCTTCGGCGCCGTGGCCATCTTCGGCCTCGCCCATGCCGGTTTCGAGCGAGCCCAGCACGCCCAGCTCACCCTCGACCGAGACGCCGCAGGCATGGGCCATCTCCGTCACCTTGCGGGTCACGGCAACATTATAGTCGTATGAGGCGGGTGTCTTGGCGTCTTCCTCGAGCGATCCATCCATCATGACCGACGTAAAACCGTGCTGGATGGCGGTGGCGCAGGTGGCCGGGCCATTGCCATGGTCCTGATGCATGCAGATGGGCAGATGCGGATAGATCTCGATCAAGGCGTCAATCATGCGGGCGAGCATTATATCATTGGCATAGGCCCGCGCGCCGCGGCTGGCCTGGATAATGACCGGCGCATTGACGGCATCGGCCGCCTCCATAATCGCCAGGCCCTGTTCCATGTTATTGATATTAAAGGCAGGCACCGCATAATCGTGTTCTGCGGCATGGTCTAATAGCTGGCGAAGGGTAATGCGGGCCAAATGTGCTCTCCGTAAGCGATCAGGGCGTTGCCGGTCTAGCGGTTCAGGGCAGCAATGCCGGGCAAGGTCTTGCCCTCCATCCATTCCAAAAACGCGCCGCCGGCGGTCGAGACAAAGCTAAAATCATCGGTCACCCCAGCATGGGCCAGGGCCGAAACCGTATCGCCGCCGCCAGCCACAGCAACCAGGCGTCCGGCCTTGGCGAGCTCGGCCGCAGCCTTGGAGGCTGCGACCGTGGCGGCATCAAAGGGCGGGATTTCAAACACGCCGAGCGGTCCGTTCCAGATTAGGGTCTTTGAGGCCTGCATGACCTCGATCAGGCGTTCGGTCGATTTGGGGCCGGCATCTAAGATGCGGTCTGCTAAGCCGATATCGATAAGGGCGCAGGTACGGGACGTGACGCCGGCTTCCATTTTTTCAGCCACGACCACATCAATCGGCAAGAGCAGGTCACAGCCCTTGGTCTTGGCCATGGCCATGATCTCGCGCGCCGTATCGGCCAGGTCTTTTTCGCAGAACGAGGACCCGACCTTATGGCCTTGGGCAAACAAGAAGGTATTGGCCATGCCGCCGCCAATGGCCAAATGATCCAGGCGGCCGACCAGGTTCATTAAGAGATCCAGCTTGGTTGAGACCTTTGAGCCGCCAACAATGCCTAAGACTGGCCGCTGCGGCTTGCCCAGGGCGAGCTCTAAGGCCTCAAGCTCGCGGCGCATGGCCTGGCCGGCATAGGCCGGCAAGAGATGCGCTAGGCCCTCTGTCGAGGCATGGGCCCGGTGGGCCGCTGAAAACGCATCATTGACATAAAGATCGCCGAGCGCCGCCAGGGCCTTGGCAAAACTCGGATCATTGGCCTCTTCACCGGCATGGAAGCGCAGGTTCTCCAGCAAGATCACGTCGCCTGGCTTTTGGGCGGCAATGGCGGCCTGAGCCGTCTGGCCAATACAGTCGGCTGCGAACGCCACCGGCACCCCAACCATGGCAGACAGCGGGCCTGCAACGGGCGCAAGGCTCATGGACGGAACGACCTTGCCCTTGGGCCGGTCAAAATGGGCCAGAAGCACGACAATGGCCCCGGTCTTGCGCAATAGATCAATCGTCGGCAGGGCGGCGCGCAGGCGCGTATCGTCGCTGATCACCCCGTCCTGCAGCGGTACATTAAAGTCAACGCGCACTAACGCACGTTTGCCCTTAAGATCACCGGCCTGGTCGAGGGTTTTGAACACGGCGCGCGCCTTTACAGGAATTTGGCCATGACCAGGGCGGTGTCGCTCATGCGCGTGGCAAAGCCCCATTCATTGTCATACCAAGAAAGGACCCGGGCCAGCTTGCCATCGACCACCTGGGTCTGGGGCAGGGCGACAGTCGAGGAGGCGGCCATATGATTGATATCGACCGAAACCAGAGGGTCTTGGGTGACATCCAGCACACCCTTCAAATAGCCTTCTGAGGCCTTGACCAGGGCAGCATTGATCTCTTCGACCGTCACATCGTGGCTTGGGACAATCTTCAAATCAACCACAGAGACATTTGGGGTCGGGACCCGGATCGAGGAGCCGTCCAGCTTGCCCTTCAGCTTTGGCAGGACCAGGCCGACGGCCTTGGCTGCACCGGTCGAGGTCGGGATCATCGAGACGGCCGCCGCGCGGGCGCGATAGAGGTCCTTGTGCATTTGGTCCAGCGAGGGCTGGTCATTGGTATAGGAATGGATGGTGGTCATATAGCCGCGCTCAATGCCGCAGAGGGCATCAAGGACCTGGGCCACGGGTGCGAGGCAATTGGTGGTGCAGGAGGCATTGGAGACGACGAGGTCCGAGGCGCTTATCTGGTCATGATTGACGCCGTAAACAATCGTCTTGTCGGCATTGTCGCAAGGCGCGCTGACCAAGACCCGCTTGGCGCCGGCTTCCAGATGCGCCGAGGCTGCGGTCCTTGAGGTAAAGATACCCGTACATTCTAGGGCAATATCGACGCCCAATTCCTTGTGCGGCAGTTCGGCGGGATTACGGATGGCGGTAACGCGGATCTTGCCGGTACCGACATCGATAAAGTCAGGGC